>JAITRJ010000038.1 GCA_031288475.1 Helicobacteraceae bacterium
CAAACTTTTGCCATAACAATAGCCGTTTTGCTGATTTTTCTGTCCATAATGGCAATTGTATATAGAATAATAGATGCTTATAGCAAATTGCAAAAGAAAACAATGCCTAAAATACCATCTCTATTACTGGCTCAAATAACCAGAGGCGATCAGAACAATCAGAATCAGCGGATCGTGGAGCAATACCAATACGATCATCAGGGCAACAGAATAGTTTCTGCCATCTATGGAAAGACAGAACGGCTCAATACACGACGACAAGTATATTCGTAGGCAGTCCAACTTCTTTTGGCGCTACAAAATTTCCCTCTGACCTTTGCTATTCTGCTCGCCAAGCACGCCATGTTTCTCAAGCTGTTCAATAATCCGGGCAGCGCGGTTGTACCCTATTTGCAAACGGCGCTGAATGTAGCTGATCGAACTTTTCCTTTCGCTCAAAACAATCGCCTTTGCCTCCTCAAACATATCGTCAAGCGGCTCGTTAGGATCGATCTCTTCGCTTGCGGACGATAGATCTCCTCCCTCCGCCAAAAAGCTATTGTCGTATTCGGGCGGACGCTGCGCCTTCAGAAATTCAGTAACCTTTTCAATCTCCTTTTCTGTGCTGAACGGCGCGTGCAGCCTGACCAGCCCAACGCTCGAAGGGGGTGTAAAAAGCATATCGCCGCGCCCTAAAAGGCTCTCCGCTCCCTGCGTGTCAAGGATCACCTTGGAGTCTATCTTGCTGCCGACCCGGTAGCTTATGCGGCTTGGAAGGTTCGCCTTGATAAGTCCTGTGATCACATCGACGCTGGGGCGCTGTGTGGCAACGATAAGATGAATGCCGCTTGCCCTCGCCATCTGCGCCAGCCGCGCTATTGATATTTCCACCTCTTTACCGCCCGTCATTATCAGATCCGCCAGTTCGTCAATTACCACCACGATAAACGGCATCGGATCAAACTTTTCCGCGACTGCCTTTTGGTTATAACTTTCAATGTTTTTGGTTTTCGTTTTACTCATCATTGCGTAACGGCGCTCCATCTCCAGCACCATATTCGCAAGCGCCGCGATTGCCTGCTTTGGTTTAGTGATCACGGGCGTTAAAAGGTGCGGAATGTCGTTATAGACGCTGAATTCCAGCATCTTCGGATCGATCATCAGCAGCCGCAACGTGTCGGGAGAGTTGCGATACAGAAGCGAAAGGATCATAGCGTTTATACCCACGCTCTTCCCGCTGCCAGTCGTGCCAGCGATCAGCAGATGCGGAAGCTTTTTTAAGTCGGTGATAAACGGGTTGCCGACAATATCTTTCCCAAGCACAATCGTAAGCTCGCTTGCCGCCTCCAAAAACAGCCTGCTTGAGAGAAGCTCGTGCAGATAAATAGTCTCTATCGTCTGATTTGGTATTTCAATTCCTACGACGTCTTTGCCCGGTATTGGCGCCTGAATCCTGATCGTCTGCGCTCGAAGCGCCATCGCTATGTCGCTTTCCAGACTCAGAATGCGCGAAACCTTCACATGCGCGGAAGGCTTAAACTCAAAGGTGGTCACCACCGGTCCGGTGTAGGTGCGCACTACGTCGCCGTCGATCTTAAACATTCGCAGCTTCTCCAGCAGATCGGCGATTTTCGCGTCTATGTCCGCCTCGTTAATCTCGCTCTTTCTGGTCGGCGCGATGGCGAGAAACTCCAGCGCGGGCAGCTTAAAATCCTTAGGTTTTTCGGTCTTGCCCTTCTCCACTAGTTCCAGCAGCTTTTTATTCTCTTCCAATTCGCGGACAACCGTAGCTTTGCGGATATCCTCCCGTATAGAGCCCTCCAGCACCGCTATACGCCGCTTGTCGCTCGGATCAAGCTCGATCTGTTCGCTGAACTCCTCCATTTCGCGCCGTTTGCCCCTAAGATATTCGTCGATTTCCTGCGTAGTAACGCCGCGAGGCTCAAACGGAGGAATATCGTCAAGCTCCTGCAGATCCCTGCCGTTCGTAAGCAGATTCTCAAATGAGTCCCTTGTCGCTTCCTTGAACACCTTCCAGCGCGCGAAAAGTTTTGAGTTTGGAAACGAACCCGCCAGAAAGCGCAAAACGCCGAGCACGGTAACGCGGAATGAGAGCAGCCAGCCGTTTACGATCAGAAAAAAGGCAAAAATCAGAATGCCGCTCTTACCAATGTAAGGATGCATCGTCTCGTACAAGGCGTTGCCGATCATGCTGGCTTGAAAGAGCATCGCCTCAAAGATCGCGCCTGCTGCGCCAAAAAGCAGGATCGCCGCGATCACCTCAAGCCATCTGCGCGGCGCAGGCGGGTACTTGTAAGCGCGATAGATCGCCCAGAATCCCGCAGGCGGCGCAAAATAGATCAGATTGCCAAAGAGCCGCTTTAAAATATCGGCAAGTTTGTTGCCAAATATGCCCACCGGCGCATCGTCGCCCATATAAAGCGCAAAAGAAAGATAAACAAACACGCCCACGCCTAAAAGAAAAAAAGCCTCTCTTTTCACCTAATCCCTATTGCAGATAGTTTACTAAACTCATTGAATGGATGCGGTTTAAAGTAGCTAAAAGCGCCTGATAAGCCACGCTTAGCTGATTCATCTTTACCGCAACTTCGCCGATGTTGGCATCCAGTACTTCGGATTTTAACGTTTTAACGTTAAGAATCAGCATCTGCGACTTTTCATAGGTCAATTCCAGCGTAGTACCGATCGAACCGTTTTGCGTCTGCATCTTGATCAGGTGGTCCAACAGATGATCGACGGCGGCTATGGCGTTTTGAATGCCTGTATTTCTCGCTCCTTCAGTACTGTTACCGTCAGGTCTGGTCATGCCCATTCGCACCGCGTCGATCGCCTCCTGAAGTTTATCAAAGAGATGCACGCGTGGTTCGTCGATCGTAAGGGCGTTATTAGCGCTGAACGTCCATGCGGAAGAGTCGTCCTGCGGTTTTTCAATCTGAGCGTCCTGAAAGAGAAAGCCAATCGACACAAGAGAGGCGTCAGGGTTGGTGTTGTCCCTCGTGATCAGCCTGCCATCAATGATCTGCGTAACAAATCCGCCAATTCCCGCGCCATCGCCAAATGTGGCGTCAACAGCGTCCATCAGATCTTGCAGCGCGCTGCTTTCAGTCAGCGTTGAATAGGATACGGCGGCGCCGTATATGCTGGTGCCGCTTAAAACCAGATTGCCGCTGAAGTTAAAGCCGAACACTTCGCTTAATGGTCGATCTGTGTGCGTTTCCAGCAAGTTCCATCCGGGTTCGCCTTTCGCGCCGCTGTATGTTTGCAGGATCGTTTTGTCCGCAACGTATGTATAGCCGCCGAAACGATCGGTGTCGGCGTCAAAGAGAGATATCTGCATCTTGCTTTCACTCGTAGTCTTATCTTTAATCACAAAGTGCCCGCCGCTGTCTAGCTCCACGCTTACTCTATTCTGCGCCTGCTCAAGAGCGCGGTTGAAATCCTCAAAGCTGCCGCCCGCTGGCGTCGCGCCGCTTAGTACGATCGTCATTACGTTCATCATCTGCTGGTAGGTTACCCCTTTATGATCCTCGTTTTTGATCACAAGCCCATCGCTGTACGACAGGAGCTCCTCGGAAGCGTAGCCGCTTGCGGTTGTTCTGTTGCCGTTTTGATCAAAAATATCGTAAATCGCGCCCGCGCTGGGTTCAATCACCTGAAAGGTGGAGAGTCTGCCGTTCTCGTCAGGTATGTCGCGAAGAGTGATCTCCGCCAGCTTGCGGACTCCGTTGATGTCGATAAACTCCAGATGAAGCCGCGTTTCATCCATATTTCGCGCTCCGCTCGTCTCTTTCAATTCCGTTACGGCGGTCGCGTAACTGCTGTCGCTTCGCACCACCTGAGCAACCGTTGATATAAAAGTCGCCCCATCTTTCTCAAAATGGGCGCGATCATAGCCTACCGCGTCAGACGGGGCAAAGGCAAGCGCCTTTTCGCCCAAGCTGTTTTCAGCGGTAATCGTAATGCCGCTTAAAAGAGACGGCACAAACTCGTCGGCGATCGGACTGCTCGCGTTGTTGTCAAAAACGGCAAGCCTGCCGTCTCTCAGATCGACATCAAACGATCCGCCGAGAGAACTCTCCAGTTCGCTTTTGATCGTCTCCGTCAAATCGCCCATCGTCATAGTCGCGCTGATCGCGATTGTGTGGGCCGCGCCATTTATGGTATAAGTTACCTGATCTACATTCGCCCCCATTACGTCGCGCGCTGTGTCAAGCTTCTCCGCTTTCGCCTCCGTATCCTGCCGCCGCAGCGTAGTCTCAAATACGAACGATCTCTGATCGTAGAAATCCTGTGCGGAAGCGATCGAATCCTGTGTGCGAACGTAACTGTAGCCGCTCTTGTTGAACGCGAATATATGGGCGTTTTCCGTCTCGCCAAGCGTGTTTATATCGTCCGTTTCGGCATCACTGGCAAAGAGATGAAAGTCGGTGAGCATCTGCCCGCTCTTAATATCCTTCACTTCGATGTGCCCCAGACTGCTAAGGGACACCTCCACCGACTGATAGACGCTGGTATTGCCCATCTCGCGCCCTATCTGATCAAGTAAATCCTGCACCGTCGCGTAGTTTGTAAACTCAAACCGAGACTTGAAAGACTCGCCATCCGGTCTGCTCCCTCTGATATAAAAATAGGTCGGCTTTGAGTCGTCCGGCTGCCCGATCAGATCGCGGATTGTATCGCCCGCCGTGATCGGCGTCTCAACGTCAAGCCCCATAGGATCATCAATGCTGAGCGTCCTGTGATGCAGAAGCGTCTGATTGTAAAGCTGCATATTGGTCGTAATACGTTTGCTGTAATCGCTGTCAAAACCCTGCGCCAGCGTATAGCCATCAATGTTGTATGCGATCTCCACCCGATCTCCCGCCTGCGCCTTGATCTGCTGATCATTTCCGTAATAATTTCCGTCTTTGTCAAACGGCTTCTGTTTCATATCGGTACCGGAAAATAGAAAGTTGCCATTGATTGAAGTATTCGCCATATCGCGGATATTAAACATAAGCGCCTCAAGATTGCTGGCAAGCGCAGCATAGCTGGTGATGGAGTGAACGTCGTTTGCCGCCTGCACCAGTTTCACTTTAAAGGTGTCAAGCGTCTGAATCATTGAGGAGATCGCTACGTCGGTGTTGTCCGAAAATGTCTTTGCCTTCTGCACGTTATCCGATACCTGCGTAAGCTCCGAACGCTCGCTAATCAGGCGCAGCGCGTCCTGATAGATAGTGCTTTCCTCGTAACCGTAATGTATCCTCAGCCCGCTGGACATCTGATTATTGACATCCAAAAGAGCGCTCAGGTTGCGTTGCTGATTGATGATAAAACCGCCGTAAATAGCCGAAGTACTGACACGCATACTACTCTCCTTATTTTCCGAATAAGCAACTTTAATTCCTTACCCTAAATCGGCGGCGCGTGTCGGCAGTTTAATTGTGATGCGGCAATGGCTGCAGATAGCCCTTCAGCGCGTTTGAGATCGTAGCGGGCAGATTGTATGGAAGCGATCGCGTCTTTTCCCTGATCTCCTCTGCGGATCGATCAAGCCGTTCTTTTGCCCCCTCCAGCCCCAGCAGCGTTACATAGCTGTTTTTGCCGCTGTCCTGACGGACGCTTTTACCCGCACTCTTTTCATCTTCGGTCGCGTCGATAATGTCGTCGCGAATCTGGAAAAAGAGACCTATTCTCAGCCCCAGATCGTAAAGTTTGCCGCACAGCGCCTCCGCCGCCAGCGCCACAATCGCCCCCATCTTCAGACTGGCGGCGATGAGCATTGCGGTTTTGTGAATATGGATAAACTCCAAACGATCAAGCGGCAGCCTTACCCCCTCAAAATGGCAGTCAAGCGCCTGACCAAGCACCATTCCGCCAGCGCCGCCGTTAAAGGAAAGCGTTTCAATCAGCGCTGTTTTGGTCTTGTCGGGCAGATTGGAAGCGGCAAGCACATAAAAACTGTGCGTATTCAGCGCGTCGCCCACCAGAATTGCCGTAACCTCGTTGTAGGTTTTATGCAGAGTAGCGCGTCCGCGCCGCAGATCGGCATCATCCATCGCAGGCAAGTCATCATGTACAAGCGAATAGGTGTGAAGCATCTCCACCGCAAGCGCGGCCGGAAATGACGATTCAACTGATTCAGGCGCTATTCCTCCGCAGGCGGCAAAAACCAGCGCGGGGCGAAAATATTTGCCGCCGCAGAGCATCGTCTCTTTCAGCGCCTTTTGATAATGAGGGTGAAAGCTTTCAACCGCAGGCAGATTTGCCCTCAGATACTCTTTAAAATCCATAACTATCTATATCGACATTTATGAAAAACTGAAAATCACTGCGCTGCATCAGCAGCCTTATTTGACCTTTGAATGCCGAAAGCGCCGCCCTCGCCTCACGATCTTCGGCGACCTGCGCTCCGTTTATGGAGATCAGGCGGTCATTTTGAACAATCGGCAACGTCCTGCCGCTTACGCTCTCCACGCCGCAGACAACAAGTGCTTTGTCAAAACGTATCCCCAAACGCTCCAAAAAGGTATCGGCAAAAAGAAAACCGCCCAAACGACGGTAAACAGGCGATTGAAGCTCAATCCGCCTGCCGCCGCGCTCAATTGCGATCGCCGCCGCTGTTCCAGGCTCCAGCAGCAAAATGGCGCGTTCCAGATCATAGCCGCCGTTAAACGAAACGCCGTTGATCGATACAAGCTTATCACCCGCCAGAAGCGGAGATTCGCGCGCGAACGGATCGATAAACTCAACGGTAAAACCATTCAATCGTATGCCCAGATCGCCCCAAAAGAAGCGTCCGTTCTGATCGCTGTCGACAAACCGCCGCAGAAATTCGCTCTCTATAAAACCCGCATCCGTCGCAATCGCGGTAACGCCAAAGCATGGAGATGTAAGCAATGTTCCAGCGCCCCATCCGTTTTTAACAGGTGCCGCGCCGTTCTGCCGCTCTATGCTCCGCGCTGGGACAATTGATATGCCGCTCTTGTCAAAGAGCGCCGTCTCCTTGTGTTCGTTTATACGATCGGCGTCGCGCAGGACAATCGGCAGCATCGTATGAGCCGCCTTTGCCAGCCTCAGACCGGCGAGCGGATCGTAACGCAGAAGCTCCCACCCTTTAGGAAGCGGAGAGTCACCGATCACAAGCAGGCGTTCTCTATCAATCGCGACCGCAAAAAGCGTTCCTTCGTTTGCCACCGAGAGACGGTGACGCTCAAGGCAGGCGGCAAATTCGTTGGCTCGCATAGCGACAAAGAGAGCGCAGAGAAAAAATGCCGCCTTCAACGCTATCCCTGTCCTGAAAGATTCGGTATAAAACTCGCCGCCATCTCAAACGCCGCTTTCTGCTTGGCGTCGGCGGATAGCTTGATCGCGTCGTTTACCGCGCCGATGAGCAGAATGATCAGCGCTTGCTTATCGGATAACAGCGAATCGTCAATCTCAAGGTCTAAGAGTTCCGAATTGCCGTTGACCTTTGCCCTGACCATACCCCCGCCGCTTTTGCCGTCAAAAACCTTGCTTTCGTTGGCTTCCTCCATCGCGCGAGCCTTCGTCTGCGCCTCCTGCATCATCTGAGAAAGTTTGCCAAAATCCATACCTTCAAACATAGCGACCTTCTTATATTTCGCGCAGCATCTGCGTGAGCTTGTTATTTTCATCAACCATAACGATATTTGGGCTGTAACCTTCAAGCTCGTTTTGCGCGTATATGCCGTACGCCACGATAATAACGCGATCTCCGACACAGGCGAGTCGCGCCGCCGCGCCATTTATGCATACCTTGCCGCCGTATCTTTCGCTTTTGATCGCGTAGGTGGTAAACCGCGCTCCGTTATTGACGTTAAGCACTTCTACCTTTTGCCCCGCTAATATGCCGCTGGCGTCCAGCAAAGCTTCGTCGATCGAAATTGATCCAACATAGTTGAGATTCGCCTCCGTTACCGTCGCGCGGTGAATTTTCGCAAATACCATTTCTCTTAACATACGCAATCCTTTAACAACTCCCGAACGCACTCCTCATCGCTGAACGGATAGAGAGTATCGCCGATCTGCTGAGTTGTTTCATCTCCTTTTCCAAGTATAATCAAAATTTCATCATTTTCCATACTCGCCAATGCTTTCCTGATCGCTTCTTTGCGATCCGGCTCTATATGCAGATTGCCGTGATCGCCGCAACCCGCCGCAATATCATTTATTACAGCGAGCGGATCTTCGTTTCTTGGATTGTCGCTGGTGAGAAATATCCTGCGGGCGTATCGCGCCGCCTCGCGCCCCATCTGCGGGCGTTTGGTGCGATCCCTATCCCCGCCCGCGCCGAACACAGCAACGAGTTTGTTCGGCTCAAGCGCCGAGAGAGCCTGCTTGATCCCGTCCGCCGTGTGCGCGAAATCGACAATGACCAGCGGCTTTTCGCTTACGATCTGCATACGCCCCTTTACGCCACCGAAGTTTTCAATACAGCCGCATATATCTTGCAGCGATCGGTTGGTAAGCAGCTTCACTGCCGCCGCCGCAGCTAAAATGTTGTAGAGGTTGAAATAACCGATCAGCGTCGAGTGAAAAACTCCTCTTTCCTCCGCGAAAGCAATCACGCCGCTTACCGTTCCATGTCTTGAGTAGGCCTCCAGCGTAAAGGTGGCGTTTTGATCTATCGCGTAGGTACGGGCATTCTGAATGTTAAACCGGACATTTGGATCGTCCTTGTTTATAAGTTTGAGCGCGCCATCGGCAAAGAAGCTGTTCTTTACATCGCGATAGCTCTCAAAGCTCCTGTGAAAATCCAGATGATCGCCGGTGATGTTGGTATGAATCTTAAGCGCGAAGCCGATTTCTTCAAGCCGTTTCTGCGCGATCGCGTGCGAACTGACCTCAGTGATAAAAAAATCGCACCCCTCTTTCTTCGCCTGATCAATACGGGCGTAGTTATCCAGCAGCATAGGTGTCGTAAGATGTTTTTCGCCTCGTTTCTGTCCGTTGACAAATAAGCCGCGCGTTCCCTGCATAGCGGCTTTACAGCCCAGATCAAGCATAATGGAGTAGATTAAGGCTGCGGTTGTCGTCTTGCCGTTTGTGCCGGTGATACCAACGATCGGCAGATCAATGTCAAAATGCGCCTTCAGATCGGCGGCGTACAGTATCCCCTTCGCTCCGCGCTTTTTTGCGTCGTCAATAAATCTCTGAGAGTACCAATCCACGACAAACGCCGTATTCTCCGTTACTTCTCGTGAATCTGCGGTGATGAATCCGTATGGCGCGTTAGCGCTGTAAAGCACTCTCTTCCTTCGCCTTCAGCTTATTCAGCAAAGTCCGCGTGCGTTCGTCCGCGCCCCAGAGCGGCAGCGCTTCCTCTAAATAGAAATACGCCATATCTGTATAGCCGTGTTCGATCAGTCTTTCCAAAAAATCGAGCCACTCGCTTTTGTGGGAGATAAAAACGTTTGTCGACCACACCGTCTTTTCGTAAATGGAGGAGAAGGTGTCGCTCTTTATCAGCCGCTTAAAGTCGTCATAGGCGATCCCGTCCTGCGGGTCGATCGACTCGTTTTCCGATTGCAGGGCGATCTCCTCTTTCTCCGCCGACTCTATAAGGTTTATCACCATACTTTTCGCCTCTTTTGGTCGATCGCTGCGCAAAATCTCGTAAAGCTCAAAGATCATAAGAGCCACGTCGGGGCGTAATTTTGCATAATTGCACAGCATAATGCCAATCACCGCATCTTCGTTGTCTGGTTTTTGCGCGATCGAAAGGTTGTAATTGAGCATAGCTCTCTCAAAATCGGACGACGACAGCGCTCTCTCGGCTTTCGCAATAAAACTTTTCGCTTTTGTCAAACGTATTCCTCTACGCGTATATCAGGGTGAATGTTCGCTTTCAGCGTGTTCTCCACCAAATATTTTAGCGTGGAGGAGCTGGAAACGCAACCTCTGCACGCGCCCGTCAGGCGCACATAAACCACCGCTTTCTCAATTTTTACCAATTCGACATTGCCGCCATCGCGTAACAACATAGGACGCACTCCCTCCAGCAAACGCTCCACAGCGCCGATCATCTCCTCGTCCGAAAACGGAAAAAGCATAAGGAAAGGGATTTAAATAAGTGTCAGAATAGCCAGAGGCGCGCCATCGCCGCGCCGTATTCCTGACTTCTGGATCGATACATAGCCGCCCTTGCGCTCAACATATTTCGGAGCTACTTCCGTTACCAGCTTGTGCGTTATCTCCTTTTCCTGTAAGGCGCTGAAAACCGCCCTGTGCGCATTGCTGTCGCCCTTCTTCGCCCGCGTAATCAGCTTTTCCACATAGCTTTTCAGCTCTTTCGCCTTCGGTTCAGTCGTCTCAATTTTTCCCTCGCGGATCAGGGCAATACTCATGTTTTTAAGCAGTGCTTTGCGGTGCGTAGATGTTCTGCCAAGTTTTCTATGCGCTTTTAAGTGTCTCATTCTTCGCCTTTTTTTAATTCTGCAATTCTAACCCTCAACGACTCGGCCATATCGCTTGGCAGAGTTTCGCCTGCGGGATAGCCAAACTGCTCCAGCTTCTCCTTAATCTCATCAAGCGATTTCTTGCCTAGGTTTTTAACTTTGGTAAGCTCGCTTTCGTCCATCAAAACGATCTCCCCTAAAAACCGAACGCCGCTTCTTGCCAGACAGTGATGGCTTCGCGCGGAAAGACCCATATCCTCCACCTTTGTCAAAAGTGTCTTAAGATTATCATCAGCGGCGGTCGATTTCAGCGACATTGAGCTGCTCTTGATTCCAAACGAGGTGGATAGAATCTCCATCTGCTTAAAGAGAGCGGCGACGCCGCTTGCGAATACCTCGATCGGATCCGCCTGCCCGTAGGTTGACACCTCATAGACGATCTTTTCATAGTTGGGGTTATCCTCAACAAGCATCTTTTCGGTCGTGTAGTTGACCTTTTTAATCGGCGTAAAAATTGCGTCCATCGGCAGATAGCCCTCCGGCGTAACGTCTCGGATCTCCTCGCTTGGAACATAGCCCATCCCCTTCTCCATAATGATGGAGAGTTTAAGTGCGCCATCTTCGTTAACGGTGGCGAAATGCGCCTCCGGCGTTACAACATCCACCCCTTCGGCAGTCAGATCGGCTCCAGTTATCTCTTTGGGCCCTTTAAAAGAGAGAGATAGCTCCGCGCGTTCAAGGCTGCTTTTGAAGCGGATATTTTTGAGATTCACGATGAGTCTAGCCACGTCTTCCACTACCCCACGCACGCTGTCAAACTCATGAACGGCGCCCTCAATTTTGATCGCGGTAGGAGCAAAACCGACCGTGCTGCTTAGAATCAACCGTTTGATCGGGTGCGCCAGAGTGATGGCGTAGCCCGGCTCAAACGGATATATTTCTAAAACGGCGCGATCTTTTTCGCTTTTTACAACAACAAACTCGCTAGGCACATGGGGTGCTGTCTTGATCTTTTTCATAATCGTCCCATCGTTTTTTATTTAGAGTACAACTCAATGATCAGCCGCTCTTCGATCGGTACGTTTAACTCGTCTCGATCGGGGAAGCGAGTAAAGACTCCTTCGGCTTTCTCTCTATCCACGTCAACCCACGCAGCAATACCGGTCTGGTTTGTCAATTCCAGCGAGCGTTTGACCTGCTCGTTGCCCTTCATCTTCTCTTTCAGCGAGATCTTCGACCCAGCCTTGATCAGCGCGGATGGGATATTCAGCGTCTCTCCATTGACAAGGATATGCCCATGAGAGACAAGCTGCCTTGCCAAACGGCGCGTTGTGGCAAAGCCCATTCGGTAAACAACGTTGTCCAGCCTCTGCTCCAGCAAACGCATAAAGTTTTCGCCTGTGTTGCCAGCCAAACGGCTTGCCTCCCTATAGGCTCTCACGCACTGCTTTTCACTGATGCCGTACATATAGCGCGCTTTCTGCTTCTCGCGCAGTTGCGTGCCGTACTCGCTCAGCTTGCTGCGGCGCTGTCCATGCTGTCCCGGCGCAAACGGACGTTTCTCCAGCGCGCTCTTGCCCGCAAGCCGACGCTCGCCTTTTAAGTTAAGACTGACGCCTAGCCTTCTTTCTATTTTCTCAACAGGTCCTATGTATCGCGCCATCTTTACACCCTCCTTCGTTTCGGAGGTCTGCATCCGTTGTGCGGCAGAGGCGTTACGTCTTTGAGGCTTGTTACCTTTATTCCCTCTGCCGCACCGACCGATTTAATTGCCGTCTCTCTGCCGCCGCCCGGTCCTTGAACGCGTATGGCAAGCTCTTTGATGCCGCTCTCTTTCGCCTTTGAAAGCGCAGCCTCAACCGCCTGCTGCGCTGCATACGGCGTTGATTTCTTGCTGCCTTTAAAGCCTAAACTGCCGGCTGTCGTCCAGCATATCACATTGCCCATCTCGTCTGTGATGGTAACGGTGGTGTTGTTGAAGGAGGCGGCGATATGCACCACCCCTTTGGCGATACTCTTTCTGATCCGCTTGCGTGTCGTAACCCGCTGTTTTGATACTGCCATTCGTTCTTGTCCTTATGCCGTTTTTGGCTTTGCGCCGATCGTTTTGCGCTTGCCCTTCCGGGTTCTCGCGTTGGTTTTGGTGCGCTGTCCGCGAACGGGCAGTCCTTTGCGGTGGCGGATGCCGCGTGTGCTTTTTATGTCGATCAGGTTTTTGATGTTCATTGCGATCTCTTTTCGTAAATCGCCTTCAATCATGTGATTACGCAGTTCCTTCGTAAGCGACGCGACATCGCCCTCGCTCAACTCATATACCCGCTTATCGGGCGATATTCCAGTTGCGCTCAACACTCGCAGCGCCAATGTATGCCCTACTCCGTAAATGTAAGTGAGGGCAAACTCGATCCGCTTCTTCTTCGGCAGGTCTACGCCAGCAATACGTGCCATCTTTATCCTTGTCTCTGTTTGTGTTTTGGGTTTGCGCATATAACGCGGACAACCCCTTTGCGTTTGATCACTTTGCAATGATCGCACATCTTCTTGATACTTGCTCTGACTTTCATTGTTTTTTTCCTTCTTCTTAAACACCGTCAATGAAGGGCGCAATTCTAAAACAGGTTTGATTAAAAACTACTTATACCTGTATGTGATCCTGCCCTTGTCCAAACTGTAGGGCGTTAATTCAACTTTTACCTTATCACCCGGAAGTATCCGTATATAGTGCATACGCATCTTCCCCGCGATATGACATAAGATCACAAGCTTATTCTCTAGTTCCACACGAAACGTTGCGTTCGGCAGAGCTTCGATCACGATGCCGTCAATCTCAATCACATCATCTTTTGCCAATCCAATTCTCCTTTACGCTACGGATAAAATTTCCGCCTCTTTGCCTACGACAGCAACCGCATGCTCGTAGTGGCTTCCGTTCAAGCCGTCTTCGCTCACAACCGACCATTTATCCGCCGAGATTCTGTATTCGCCTCTCTCTTGGCATATCATCGGCTCTATGCAGAAGACCATTCCCTCCTTGATTTTTGGTCCCTGTTTCGGCTTACCCTCCACATAGTTCAAAATCGAAGGCTCCTCATGCGGCGATCTGCCTATACCGTGCCCGCAGTAACCTTTCAGCGGCACAAAACCTCTCGTTCTGATCGAGCGCTCCAGCGTTTCGCTCAGCTCTTTGAAGTGCATCCCTGCTCTGATCGCCTCAATCGCCTCATAGAGCGCGTCTTTAGCGCACTCTACCAATCTAGCGTCCCGCTCGCTTATTTCCCCCACTGGAAAAGTTACCGCCGCATCGCCGTACCAGCCGCGAAGCTCGACACCTATGTCAAGGGTAACGATATCGCCCTCTTTCAGCGGCGTCTGCGCTGGAATACCATGTATGATCACCTCGTTTACAGACGTGCATATCGCTCCGGGAAACGGAGGTTTGTAGATGCCTTTGAAAGAGGCTCTTCCGCCGTTCCCAACGATAAACCTCTCCGCTTCATCGGCGAGAAATTTTGTCGTAACGCCCGGAGCGATCATCGCACCGGTATGCTTTAAGGTACGCGCCACAAGGCGATTTGCCTCTCTTATAGCGGCAATTTCACCCATTTTGCGAAGCGCTATGCCCATTGCTACAAACCGATCGCGCTTAGCGTTTTGAAACGGCTCATATAAATCTGCGCCTCGATCTTGCGCATAGTATCCAGCGCTACCTGCACCGTAATAAGCACCGCTGTCCCACCGAAAGCAAATGGAATACCCATGCTTTTTACAAGTACCCATGGAAGCGTGGAGATGATCGCGAGATAGATTGCGCCCGTGAGTGTCAACCGACTTGCAATCTCACCCAGATACTCCGAACTGTGCTGACCGGGTCTTACGCCTGGGATAAAGCCGCCCTGTTTCTTGAGATTTTCTGCGATATCCTTTGGATTAAACACGATCGACGTGTAGAAATACGCAAAAAAGATCACGAACACAAAAGTCAAAAGATTGAAAGTATACCCATTCGGATCGAGTATGTCACGCAGCCCTCCAAGATACCCGCTGGGAGCCGCTTGCAACACCGTAGCCGGAAACATCAGTATTGCCGATGCGAATATCGGCGGAATCACGCCGCTTAGGTTGATCTTGATCGGAATGTAATTCATCACCCTCTTGTTTTGACTTTCGATCATCACTTTGCGCGAATAGCTGATCGGCACCCTCCGCTCCGCAAGCTCCACATATATAATGGCGCCGACCGTAGCAATGACGATCGCCAACATCGCCAACAAGGCGATAAAGTTTATTTCGCCGCCGTTTACCAAACCAATCGTGGTGTCAATGGCGCCTGGAATGCCCGCAACGATGCCGCCAAATATGATCAGGCTGGTGCCGTTGCCGACGCCGCGCTGCGTGATCTGCTCCCCAATCCACAGAAGCAGCATCGTGCCGGTCGTCATAGAGACCGACGCAAGCACGATGAATGTCATATTATCAATCATAACCGCGCTTCTGCCGTTGCTGTCAAAAGCGTTAAAACCGATCGCCACGCCAATCGACTGCACCAGAGCGATGCCAACTGTCATATAGCGGATGATCTGCATATACTTCTGCATACCGTCACGCTCCTTTTTCAGTCTGCCCAGATCAGGATAGGCTGCCCCCAGCAGTTCCATGATGATTGCCGCGGTGATGTAGGGCATAATACCCAGCGAAATGATGCTCAATCTCTCTAGAGCGCTACCGCTGAACATATTGAGAAGTCCCAGCGCGTTTTTGGAGTTTTCCGTAAAAAGTTCCTTTACAACCTCCACGTCAACGCCGGGCGTTGGCACATAGGCAAGCACGCGGAAGACCAACAAAAACCCAAGCGTAATCAGAATCCGCGTAGCTAACTGTTTGTCCATTATTTTCTGCCCGACGTTGTTACAAGCTCGTCTTTGATCTTAGGAGCAAGATCGCCCGCGCCCGCGCCGATTATCTTCGCTCTTTTCGCGTTCTTGGGCGCTAAGCCGGCGGCTTTAAGCGCCTCCAGCGTTATCTCCTGAAGCCCCTTCACGGCTGGAAAGCGATCAACGCTGATCGCGTACGGCTTCTCAACGCCTGAATTGAACCCTACCTTTGGAAGGCGACGATAGAGCGGTTGCTGTCCGCCTTCAAAGCCTACTTTGCGCTTGTTCCCTGCGCGTGCGCGCTGACCCTTGCTACCCCTGCCAGCCGTTTTGCCATGCCCGCTTCCCCGACCGCGCCCGATACGCTTGATGCTGCGGGAAGAACCCGCCGACGGATTTAAATTTTCCAACATAACCGCTCCTTATTTCTTCAGCTGTTCCAGCGCAAGGCAGGTTGCCCGCACCACATTCGCCGCGTTGTTTGATCGAAGGGATTTCGTCAGAATATCTTTTACGCCAGCCAATTCCAAAACGGGACGAACAGCGCCGCCGGCAATCAAACCGGTACCTTCGGCAGCGGGTTTGAGCAATACGATGCTGGCGTTAAACTTCGCCTGAACCTGATGCGAAATAGTAGTTTTCTTCAGATCTACCAGCACCATGTTTTTAAACGCGTCGTCTACCGCTTTGCGAACGGCGTCTGGAATCTCCTTCGCCTTCCCCACGCCGTAACCCACATGCCCTTTTTTGTCGCCGACGACAATCAGAACGCTGAAACGGAATCTGCGCCCGCCTTTTACGACTTTGGTAACACGCCCGATATTGACGATAACTTCTTCAAAATCCTCTCTGTTTAACGCTCTTCTCTCTTCCTGACGCATCTTTGCCCTTACAGTTTAATTGCGTTTGAGCGCAAAGCGTCAGCAAACGCGGCGATAACGCCATGATACAGATAGCCATTGCGATCAAAAACAACCTCTTTGATCTTCTTTGCCTTCAGCGATTTAGCGAACTCTTTGCCCGCCGCCTCAGCGCCCGTCTTGTTGGATCTTGCGCCTGCTTTCGCGCCATCAAATGCAGCCAATGTTACGCCTCTCGCGTCATCGACGGCTTGCGCGTAGATAAACCGATTCGATCGAAAGATACTCACTCTGGGCTTTGCGGCGTTACCGCAAATTCTCGAACGAATAGCTGTTTTACGCTTCAGCCTTGTCTGGGTTTTTCTCTTTTGAACGTTTCTTGTCATAATAACTGCCCCTTATTTTTTGGCTGTTTTGCCGGCTTTTTTCAGGATCGTCTCATCGGCATAGCGAACGCCTTTGCCCTTGTATGGTTCCGGCGGCCTAAACGCACGGATTTCGGCGGCTACCTGACCCACCTTCTGTTTATCCGAGCCCTTTACCACCAATGAAACGTTCTTGTCGACCAAGATTTCAATTCCTTCCGGTATGACAAAGTTTATCGGATGCGAATAACCCAACAACAGCTCCAGCACCCTGCCTTTCACCGACGCACGATAACCAACTCCCGTAATCTCCAGCTTTTTTTCAAAGCCTTTGATAAGTCCCGTAACGATGTTGTTCGCCAGCACGCGATAGGTACCCCAGAAGGCTTTGGAACGCGCTGTGTCGTCTTTTGGAGAAAAGATTACTCTTCCTTCATCAATCGCCATATTGACGTGTCCCAGCGTATCAAGTTTCGCGGAACGCTTACCATCCTTAAACTCAATCGTATCTCTCTCTATCTTTGCCTCAATACCCTTTGGAAGGACAATCGGCAGTTTTCCCACTCTTGACATGCCGTCTCCTTACCAAACGGTGCACAGCACTTCGCCGCCCACGTTCAGGTTATGCGCGTCGTCGTTGCTTAAAACGCCCTTTGACGTGGTGATGATGATCGTGCCATAGCCGTGTTTGAATTTCTTGATCTGGCTCGCCGAGCGGTACACTCTGCGCCCTGATTTGCTGACGCGCTTGATTTCCGATATAACCGAACGCCCCGAATCGTCATACTTCAGAAATACGTCTATATACCGTCTGGTGTCAGCCTCGTCCGTTTTATAAGACGCGATATAGCCTTTTGCCGCCAGCACATTCAGGATCGCTTCGACGGTTTTAGAAAAAACCAGTTTGGTCGATTCTTTACGCCGCCCCGCAGCGTTTCTGATCCGCGTAATCGAATCCGCAATTACATCATTCATATTCTTCCCTTACCAACTTGCTTTTCTGACGCCCGGAAGCAGTCCCTCGTTCGCCATCTTGCGAAGACATACGCGGCATATGCCAAAATCGCGATAAACGGACTTAGGTCTGCCGCATATCTGACAGCGGGTATAGCCTCTAACGGCGAATTTCGGCTTACGCAACGCCTTAACGATGATCGATTTCTTTGCCATTTATCAACCCTTCTTCGCAAACGGAAAACCGAGCGATTCTAAAAGCAAAAACGCCTCTTTATCGCTTCTGGCCGTTGTAACGATCGAAATATTCATACCGTGAATCTTTACGATGTCGTCATAATTTATCTCTGGGAAAATGAGCTGTTCGCTCAAACCTAAATTGTAGTTTCCAGCCCCGTCGAAACCGCTTCTGGAAAACCCCCTGAAGTCCTTGATCCTAGGAACCGCGATCGAGATGAGTTTCTCAAGAAAGTTGTACATCTGATTGCCGCGCAACGTAACCCGTACGCCCACGTTCATACCTTGACGAATTTTAAATGTCGCCACCGATTTCTTCGCCTTCGTAATTACCGTCCTCTGTCCCGCGATCAGCGTAATCGTATCGGCGATATTCTGAAGCAGTTTCTGATCTTTACTCCCCTCGCCCGCTCCTACGCTGATAGCGATCTTTTCGGGTTTTGGAAGAAGCATCGGATTGGTTAAGCCCAGCGATTTCATCAAGTCGGCTTTTTTGGAGGCGTATCGTTCTTTTAATTGCAGCATCGATCAACCCTCCGCTTTCTTGACGTTTGAAACGTGAAAGGGAAGCTCTTTTGAGACAAATCCGCCCTCCTTGTTATTTTCGCTGGGCTTTACCGCCTTCTTTGCCACATTGCAGCCCCTTACGATCACCTGGAATTTTTTGGGCAGTACATGCAGTACTTCGCCTTCCCTGCCTTTGTCGTCTCCGGCGATCACAATCACCTTATCGCCTTTTTTTATCTTAAATTTCGCCATTGACATTCCTCACAATACTTCCGGCGCGAGCGAAACGATCTTCATAAAGTTCGCATAGCGAACCTCGCGGCCTACCGGTCCGAAAATGCGCGTTCCGATCGGCTCTCTCTTCGCGTCTATGATCACCGCAGCGTTGTCGTCAAAACGGATAAGAGAGCCGTTGTCGCGGTGTACCTCTTTGCTGGTACGCACAACCACAGCCTTGACTACCTGTCCCTTTTTGACTTTGCCGTTCGGAATAGCCTTTTTTATGCTCGCCACAATCACGTCGCCGAGCGTCGCGTAGCGGCGTTTGCTACCGCCAAGCACTTTGATACACATAATTTCCTTAGCTCCGCTGTTGTCGGCGACATTCAAGCGTGTAAAGCTCTGTATCATACGACCTCCTCCGGACGAACGTAGGATTTGAGCCTGAAGTTCTTGTTTTTAGCAAGCGGTCTGCACTCAATCGCCGTAACCTTATCGCCTACCTGCAACTCGCTCTTTTCGTCATGAACCTGAAAGTTTTTAAACCTTCTTACAATCTTGTGGTAGCGCGGGTGAAGCACCCGTTTTTCAACGCGGATCTTTACGCTTTTCTCTCCACTTTTGCTCACTACGATCCCTTCGATCATACGCTTGCGCGGTTGTTTTGTCTCGCTCATCTACTCCCCTTTGGCGTTAATCGCCGTCAAGATACGCGCAATCTCCTTGCGTTTCGCGCCAATCTCGTTGGAATTGCTCAGCTGCATCGTTTTGAGCTTTGTCCTCAAGGAAAAAAGCTGTTTTTTCTTCTCTTTCAGCTCTTTTTTTAACCCCTCTTTGCCCTTTGCTCGTATTTCGACGTTGAGTTTCTGTCTTTTAGTCAGATATTCTTTGCCGCTTTTTTCAGTATTCATATTCACCTCCCGCGCTTACGATCTTCGTTTTTAGCGGCAGCTTACTCGCCGCGATCAGAAGCGCCTCCTTCGCCAGCGTAGCCTCTATCCCAGCTATCTCATAAAGTATGCGCCCGCGCTGAATGTTCATCACCCATTCCTCCACGCCGCCCTTGCCTTTGCCCATACGGGTTTCAAGCGGTTTTTTCGTCAGCGGCTTGTCTGGAAAAATTCTTATCCACACTCTTCCCTGCCGCTTGATATGCCTTGTCATCGCAACGCGCGCCGCTTCGATCTGGCGCGAATTGATCCTGCCGTTTTCCAGAGCTTTCAGTCCCAGATCGCCAACGGACAAATCGACCCCGCGGGTTGCCGCGCCTCGGTTGCGCCCTTTCATCTGTTTGCGATATTTAGTTCTTTTGGGCATTAACATACCGGTTATTCCCCTTTATCCTCTGTTTTTTTACGTCTTGAGCGCGATCTTCTTTCCGACTGCTCTTCTTTTGGTTCTTCGCTCAAAACCGCCTCGCTCTCGTGCTGGTTCTCCCTCTCTCCTTTGCGAAGTACCTCGCCCTTGAAGATCCACGCTTTAATTCCGATCACTCCGTAGGTGGTGTGCGCTTCCGCGTAACCGTAATCGATCTTTGCCCGGAGCGTATGCAAGGGAACGCGCCCCTCCAAATACCACTCGCGCCGCGCGATTTCAGCGCCGCCCAGACGGCCGCTTACCTGAATGCGAATACCCTTCGCGCCACCCTTTAACGCCGCCTGCATCACCTTTTTCATCGCGCGACGGAAGGCGACGCGCTTTTCAAGCTGCAAACCGACGTTTTCCGCCGCGAGCTGCGCCGAAAGCTGCGGCTTGCGCTCCTCCTTGATGTTGATAATCACCTCTTTGTCGACCAAATCGGCGACTTCTTGCTTGATCTTGTCGATCTCGCCGCCCTTTTTGCCGATCACGACGCCAGGTTTCGCCACGGAAAGAGTAACCTTGAGTTTTCTGATCGTCCGTTCAATAACTACCTCGCTGATGCCGGCATAGTAAAGTTTTTTCTTCAGGAAGGCGCGAACCTTGTAATCTTCGCCGACGTTGCCCACCCTATGCCCTCTGCTGGGGAACCAGCGGGACTTCC
This sequence comes from Helicobacteraceae bacterium, assembly GCA_031288475.1. GTDB lineage: Bacteria > Campylobacterota > Campylobacteria > Campylobacterales > SZUA-545 > JAIRKM01. The sequence goes on from JAITRJ010000038.1 coordinate 20,437, forward strand.
AATTTGTGATAATTCCAAGCCGCAGACCGATCGGATTTGTTTTCTGACCCATTACCGATCACCTTCCTTCGCCTGTTCAACCTCCACTAAAATATGAGATGTGGGCTTTCGTATCGGCGTCGCCCTGCCGCGCGCGCGCGGAGTGAAGCGGCGTAAAGCGGGACCTTTGTCAATGCGGCAGTCGCTGACCGTCATCTTCGCCGCGTCCTGCCCGCTGTTTGCTACCGCGCTTGCCAGCGCTTTATAGATCAGCCGCGCTGCCTTATTGGGCATAAATTGGAGACTCGCGAGCGCTTTTTCGGCGTTCATACCGCTTACCTCGACAGCTATAAGGCGCGCCTTTGTCGGAGAGAGGCGGACAAATTTAAATAGTGCTCTGCTCATCTTACTTTCCTATCTTTTTCTGCACAGTTCCCTTGTGTCCGTGAAAAGTGCGGGTCGGAACAAATTCGCCCAACTTGTAACCAATGTGATTTTCGGTGATATATACGGCGACGTGATCGCGGCCGTTATGCACCAAAAACGTCAAACCCACAAAATCGGGGGGAATCGTGCTGCGGCGCGACCATGTCTTGATCGGCTTGTTTGAGTTCTCTTTTTTTGCCTTGAGCGCCTTTTTCAGAAGATGCCCATCAATAAACGGACCTTTTTTTGTTGATCGTGCCATTTCCTACCTTACCCCTTTCTTACGGCGAGTAACGATGTATTTATTCGACGCCTTTGTTTTACTGCGGGTTTTCAACCCTTTGCACTGCTGTCCCCACGGGGATACCGGCGGTCTGTGACCGTTGGACTTGCCTTCGCCGCCGCCGTGGGGGTGATCGATTGGATTCATCGCACTCCCTCTTGACTGCGGGCGTATGCCCAAATGCCGTGCCCTGCCCGCTTTGCCAATTACCCTGTTTGCGAAATCTGAGTTGCCCACCTGCCCAATTGACGCCATACATTCCGAAAAAATGTAGCGCACCTCGCCGCTGGGCAGACGTACGATCGTGTATTTACCTTCCCTGCCCATAAGCTGAGCATAACCGCCCGCCGTTCTGGCAAGCTGCCCCCCCTTGCCGGGCTTCAGCTCAATGTTGTGAATGATCGTACCAACGGGAATCGATTTGAGCTTGAGAGCGTTGCCCGTAACAATATCCAATCCCGCTTCAGCCGCCTCGACCCTGTCGCCCACCTTCAACCCTTCGGGCTGAATAATGTAACGCTTATCGCCGTCCGCGTAGCTGATCAGCGCGATTCTCGTATTGCGGTATGGATCGTACTCGATCTCCCGCACCTTTCCAGGCACACTGAATTTGTTGCGCTTAAAGTCAATGATCCGATATAACTTTTTCGCCCCGCCCTCTTTGTGACGCGAAGTGATCCGCCCTCTGTTGTTGCGTCCCGCTGTTACCGGCAGCTTGACGAGCAGCTTGGAAACGCTCGGCTTCGCCGTAATATCCTTACTTTCCAGCGTCGTCATATAGCGGCGCGACGGGGTGTATGGTTTGTATGTTTTTAATGCCATCTCTTATCCTTTATACCGCCAGCGCTTCAAGAGCTGTACCTTCCGGCAGGGTTACAAAGAACTTTTTCAGTTCGTCTCTCTTGCCGGCTACGCCTCTGAAGCGTTTTGTCTTCGCGTGCACCCTTGTGGAGTTTATGCTCTTTGGCAGAACGCCGAAATACTCTCTGAATACCTCTTTGAGCGTGTTCTTCGTCATTCTCGGCGACGTCTGCACGACAACGACCCCCTTCTCCTGAAGGGCAAGTGTCTTTTCCGTGTAAAGAATCGATTTGATATCGGTGATGTCCGCCATATCAGCCCTCTTTTATGATCTGTTCAAGCGCCGCTTTCTCGATCACGATAACGCGGTAGCTCGCTGCGATGTAAGCGTTGATTTCTCCCGCTTCCATCAGGTAATGATGCGGCAGATTTCTAAACGCGCGAAAGCTGTTTTCGTTGATGTTCAGCACAACAAACAGCCCGTCCCTTGGAGCGAGTCTTGCCGCGATCTTAAACGCCTCTTTTGTTTTGGGGGTCTCAATTTTAAGCGAGTCGATCACCAGCAGGGAGCCTTCGCTTGCCTTTCTGTTAAGTACGTACAGAAGCGCCAGCCGCTTCTGCTTCTTGTTGACCTTTTGAATGTAGTTGCGGCTGTTTTTTGGACCAAACGCGACACCTCCGCCTACGAATGTCGGCCCTTTGAGCGAACCCTGGCGGGCGCGCCCGCCGCCCTTCTGGGCAAACGGCTTTTTATCCGTACCGCTTACGGCCGCTCTGGTTTTGGTGTGAGCGCCATTCTGACGGATAGCGCCAAGAAAAGACTTCACGTAAAGATAGAGATTCTGTTCGCTGATGCTTTCATATGCCTCCGGCAGCGCGAAATCGCCGATCGGCTCATACTTTTCGTTTAACGTCACAGCTTTGTTCATTGTGCGACCTTAATGCGCCCTAGCGCGCCCTTGGCTCCCGGAACGCTCCCTTTAACCACAACGATTCTGTTTTCTGGATCGAAGCTGTAAATCCTGCTTTTTACGCTCACCGTTTCGACCCCGTAATGACCCGCCATTTTTTTACCCTTAAAGACCCTGCCCGGTTCCTCCCTGTTACCAATCGATCCGCTGGTGCGGTGAAAGCGGCTGCCGTGCGCACCTGGCCCACCCTGAAAGTTCCACCGCTTGATCAAACCGGTAAATCCGCGCCCTTTGGTAAGAAACACCGACTTTACGATCAAGCCTTCTTTTAAGAGCGAATAATCCTGATCGCCTACGGCTACTCCTTTGGCGCTGACGGTGGCGAAGCGGTTAAACTCTTTGCTCAAACCGTATTTCTTCTGATTGCCGCCGATCGTTCTGTTGTGCCTTTTACCATTTGCGTAGGCAATCAGCGCTCTGTCTGCGTCCGCCTCCAGCACTTTGGCGGCGCGCACCTGTAACAGCGTTACCACGAAAGAAGGGTTTGTCAGCGTGCGGCTCATCCCGATTTTTTCTACTATATATTCCACAGACTACGCCTTTTGATTCATTGATCTCACCTCGACATCCACTTCCGGAGCAAGGTCCAGCTTCATCAGCGATTCAACCGTGTCGCCAGTGGCAAAAGTGATGTCGATCATTCTCGAATGAACACGAATCTCAAACTGTTCCCGCGAATCCTTGTTTACGTGCGGAGAACGTAGGACGGTGTAGCGCCTGATCTTCGTAGGCAGCGGCACCGGGCCGATCAGATTCGCGCCGGAACGTTTAACCGCCTCTACAATCGCTCTGACCGACTTATCCAGAACGCGGTGGTCGTAAGCCTTGAGCTTCAGTCGTATCTTTTCCAGCGACTCTTTTTTCTTTTCCAACGGCTTTTCCTTCTCTAAGTTGATAGGCGGGAAAACCGAACTTCCCGCAACAGCGGCATACCGCTAACGCCCGTCTTGCTGCTTTGCGCAAACGCCCCTAAAATGTCAATAACGCAAGATTATTGCCAAAAACGGAAGCGGAATTCTATCACATAATTACGAAATTAAAACTTTCTTTAGACATTTTGTTTCCTTTGCATAAGGAAATGAGTACAATGCCAAACGATGGAAGCGCTCTCTCATCTGTTCGCCGTAAAGTTTAAAAGGCAGGATATACTGCCGCGCAAAGCCTCGCCGCGCGGAGATCGGGTGGCGATTTACGGAGCGCCGAGATCGGGCAAAACATCGCTGCTTTTAAGCGGTGCGCAAAACGAGCCTTTTTTGTACATTGATTTGGAGGACAGGCGTGTGTCGATCGAAGCGCTCAATAGAGAGCTGCCCGCCTTCGCGGAAAGTAACGGGATCGCCTTTCTGGCGGTGGATAACTATGATCGACAGCTTATCCTTCCTAAAAACCTGTCCCGTATATGGATCGCCCAGAACGAAAAAAGAGATCTCCATGGATTTAAGCCGCACAGGATCGCTCCGTTTGACTTTGAAGAGTTTCTGGCTGTCTCAAAAAACCCCGATCCGGGGATTACATTTAATGAATTTTTACGCGGCGGCGCGCTCTTTGAGCCGCACGACGAACCTCAGCGCACGGTCGCTCTGCGCCGCCTGCTGGAGATGATCGCAAAGCGGCGGCTGCCCGTTATGGAGTTTATGGTTCTTCACAGCGCTGACAGGCTGACGCCGCATCAGGTTTACGGCGCGCTTAAAAAAAAAGTTAAAATCTCCAAAGACACGTTGTACGCCTTTTTGCGCGAGGCGCTGGATCGCGAAATTCTTTTCACGGCGCAAAAGTGGAATTCGGCAAATGCCCCCGTCAAGTTCTACGCCTTCGATCACGCTCTGCGCGACGGCGTAACGTTCGACAAATCGCTGTTAAAAACATTTGAAACGATGATCGCGCTGGAAATGTTTAAGCATAACGAGACGGTCTGTTACGACGATGGAATTGATCTCTTCCTGCCAGAAGGCGCCGCCGCCGTGATCGCGGCGCCATTTATCACAAAAGAGACAATGATCGAGCGGACAAAACGGATCGCGCATAAAGTAAAACGGATAGAGTTTGTGACGATGGGGTTTGAGGCGCAATATAAAACTGCCGAAGCCGCCCCTTTCTGGGACTGGGCGCTGAGGGCGTAAATGGATCGTTGCGTGCGAAGCGATCCGTAGCGAACAAGACTCAGTACCCGCTGGACGTCAGAAGCGGCGTCAGTATCCGCATCAGCGGCTCGATCCAGAAAGCCGCGGCAGTAACAGCGGCGGCGGCGACGCCTAAAACCGCCTTGATAGCCGTCGTGCCATTCTGATAGTAAATTGTGCCGTCGTTATCCGACGGATCGTGCAGGAACATATAGATGATCAGTTTCAAATAGTAATAGACCGCGATCGCGCTGTTAACAAGCATAATGATCGCCAGCGCCAGATGATCGTTTCTGATCGCCTCACCGATTAAAAATATTTTGCCGAAAAAAAGCGCGAACGGCGGAATGCCCGCTAAGGAGAGCATAAAGATCGCCATAATCACGGCGCCCATCGGGCTGAGCCGTACCATGCCCGAAAACTTGCCGTAGGGGTGATCGAAACGAATATCCCACACCTTGCTCGGGTGGCGCGAAATCCAAAGCATCACGAAAGCGCCAAGATTCGTAAACAGAAAGAGCGCCCAGTACAAGAACAGCCCGACATGAGCGTCTGTTGTGCCGATCACCAACACGCTCATTACGAAACCGGCGTGGCTGATCGAACTGTACGCTAGCATACGCTTTACTCCCTCCTGCACCAAAGCCAGCAGATTGCCCAGCGTCATCGTGGCTACGACGGCGGCGAAGAGCATCCAATAGACGACGCGATCGGGGCTTTGCGCGAGAAAATCAAACAGCCTGATCGCCACGGCAAAACCCGCGATCTTTGGCACGATCGACATATAGCCCGCCATAGGCGCGCTGGAACCTTCATAAACGTCGGGTGTCCAAGTGTGAAACGGCACGATCGAAAGCTTAAAACCAAGCCCCGCGAGGATAAACGCCGAAGCCGCCAATGTAAGAGGCAGGTTTTGAAAGTCGCTTGCCGCCAGCGCTAACTTGATCTCGGCGATATCTACGCTGCCTGCCGCCGCGTAAAGAAGCATCGCGCCAAAAGCGATCATAGCCGCCGCCATGCCCCCCATCGTGTAGTACTTAATCGCCGCCTCCAGAGACTTGTCGCGGCGGTGCATGCTGATGAGCGTGTAGAGCGCCAGCGAAGCGGTCTCCAGCGACAGAAGGATCACAATCAAATTGTTGGAGCTGACCATCACGGCAAAACCAGCCACCATAAACAAAAACAGCGCATACATTTCGGCAAACTGATACTCAATAAAGCGCATGCCCGTAAGCGCGAGCGGAATAAAGAAAATCGAAGCGCACAGAATGACGCCGAGCGAAGCTAAGGAAAGCCCGTCGGCAAGCACCATATTAAAAAACCCGTTTCCCTCAACGTTTCCGTAGATTAAGAGCAGCGACGCGGCGATAAGCGATACTTCGGTCAAAGCCACCAGCAAAGCGCGGCCTGGCTTAGAAAAGAGTTCCAGCAGAAGTATCGCCACGCCGCCCGCAGCCAGCGTAATGACGGGCAGAAACGCCCCGAAATTCAACAGATCAAACATCAGCGTCCCCTTTCGCCCGGCGTAGTCAGATATCTCAGTCTATCCAGTGTGTCTCTTGACAAAAGCGATTTATCCGCCATAAAAGTAACCAAGTTTTTTGAGCTTGTATCAATCGGCTCCAGCACGGGTTTTGGATAGACGCCAAGCCATATTACGACCAAAACCAGCGGAATCAGCGCCGCAAGTTCCCGTTTATTGAGATCGCTTAGCGTTTTATTAGCCTCGATCGTAACCTCGCCGTAGAAGGTTTTCCGGTATAGGTTAAGCATATAAACCGCGCCCAGAATAATTGACGTTCCCGCCAAAAGCGCCATAATGGGGCTCGCGCGGAAATAGCCCAGCAGCGATAAAAACTCGCCCACAAAACCCATCGTCAGCGGCAGCCCAGCCGAAGCCATCGCCATAAACATAAATATCGCCGCGTAGATCGGCATAACGGAGGCGATTCCGCCAAACTCGCTCATCAGCTTCGTATGACGACGATCGTAGATTACGCCCACAAGCATAAACAGCGCGCCGCTGATAATGCCGTGGCTGAGCATAAAGAACACCGAGCCGCCGATCCCCTCCGCGTTCAGCGCGAACGTTCCCAAGATAATCACTCCCATATGACTAATCGAACTGTAAGCGATAATCTGTTTAATATCCTTTTGCGCAAACGCCACCATCGCCGCGTAAATAACCATAATAATCCCGATCGCGCCCATAAACGGCGCGAAATAGACGCTCGCGTCGGGGAAAAGCGGCAGGCTGAAGCGCACAAAGCCGTATGTCCCCATCTTCAGCAGTACGGCGGCAAGCAGCACCGAACCGATTGTCGGAGCCTGCCCGTGCGCGTATGGTAACCATGTGTGAAAGGGAAACACAGGAACTTTCACCGCAAAACCAATTCCCATTGCGACAAAAAGCCAGAGCTGATGCTCAAAACCGATACGGAACATAAACCACTGTATGATGTTGAAGGTGAGAACGCCGGTCTGCTGATAATAAAGCCACGCGAAATACAGGATTGCTAAAAGCAGCAGAAGCGAACCACTAAAGGTATAGATAAAGAATTTCACCGCCGCGTAGATTCGGTTGCCGCTGCCCCATGCGCCGATAATATAGAGCATCGGCACAAGCGAAAACTCCCAGAAAAAGTAAAAAACTATCGCATCCAGCGCGGCGAATACGCCGATCATAGTCATTTCTAATATCAAAATTGAGGCGACAAGATTTTTAAGCCGCTCCGTTTCGCCAAGCGCGATCAGGGCGATGAGCGTGATAAAGGCGCTCAGCAGAATCATAAAGAGCGAAAAACCATCCACGCCGACCGTATAGGAAACGCCAAACGATTCGATCAGCGGTACGCTGACGTAGAATTGCATAGTCGGATCGGCGGGATTGAACATAAACCAGACTAAAAGCGAGAGTGTCAGCTCGACCGCCGCCGCCGCGATCGCGTAACCCCGTATGCGGTCTTTGGGGATTCCAAAACCGACGAGCGCCGCCAGAAGCGGAAAAAATATAAGAATTGAGAGAATGTGATCCAATTTACGCTCCTTGTATCAGCAGTCCGATATAGGCTATCAGCAGCAGAACGATCAAACCCGCCGTCATCCAGCGCAGCATAGGCGAAAGGCTGCCATTGTGCATCTTGCGGCACCTTCTGCCCGCCGCGTAAGTAGCTTTGGCGATCAAATCGACTACGAAATCCACGATTTTGAGATCGATCTTTCGCCATAAAAAATCACTTGCCGCCATATACGGCGAGATAATCGCTTTTTTATATAACGCGGGGATATACCACTCGTTACTCAAAAACTTATAGAGCGGAGAGTTTTGCCAATTCGGACTGAAGCCGCCTCTGGCATATTTCCAAACGGCAAAAGCTATGCTCGCGATAACCAGCGTCAGCGTCGTGCCGATCAACGCGTATTCAATCGAATGCTCTAAATGCGGCGTGTCTGTGCGCAGCATTTTGGAAACGAGGTTGGTATAGCCCGCCTCAAACAAGCCCGCGATAATTGCTAGTAGCGCCAGCGGCGACATAGCCGCAAGCATAAGCTTCGGCGCTTCGTGCGGATGAATGCGCAGTTTTTCGTAGTTTGCCTCTTTACCGAAAAAGACGACCATCACGACGCGGAAGCTATAAAACGCGGTCATCGCTGCCGTTATCAGCAATACCGCCCATATAACATAGTGCGAGCTTCCAAACGCGACTTCGAGTATTTTATCTTTGGAAAAAAAGCCAGCGAAAGGATAGACGCCCGCAAGCGCGATCGAGGCGATCGTCATCATAACTGCCGTCGGTTTCATCGCCGACCATAATCTGCCCATCTTGCGGATATTAAGTTCGTCGCGCATAGCGTGCATCACGTTACCCGCGCCTAAGAACAAAAGCGCCTTGAAAAAGGCGTGCGTCGCAAGGTGAAACAGCGCCACCCAGTAGTAACCAAGCCCAGTCGCAGCAAACATATAGCCAAGCTGAGAAAGCGTCGAATAGGCGATGATCCGCTTAAGATCGGCAGCGACAAGCGCCATGGAAGCGGCAAAAAACGCCACGAACGCGCCCAGCGCCGCCACGAACGCGCCGACTTCACTTACCGCGCTATAGAGCGGACTAGCGCGAACCAGCAGATAAACGCCTGCCGTAACCATCGTCGCCGCGTGGATCAGCGCCGAAACGGGCGTGGGCCCCTCCATAGCGTTGGCAAGCCACGTGTGCAACGGAAACTGTGCTGATTTGCCCATCGCGCCGATAAACAGTAAAATCGCAATCCATATCAAAACGCCGCGCTCCACAAAACGGAGCGCCGCGAAAACATCGTCGTAGCGGAGCGATCCGATCTGCCAATAGATTAAAAATATGCCAAGCAGCATTCCCAGATCGGCTACGCGGTTCATAATGAACGCTTCGTTTGCAGCCCACGAGGCAAACGGCTTGCGATACCAAAAGCCGATAAGCAGATAAGAGCACAGTCCAACCCCCTCCCAGCCTACAAACAACCCCAAAAAGTTGTCGCTCATCACCAGAACCATCATCGAGAAAACAAAAGCGCTGAGGTAGCTGAAAAAGCGGTTGAAGCTTTTATCGTGCGCCATATAGCCGATCGAGTAGATATGAACGACAGTCGAGACGAGCGTAACGACGCACATCATAACGGCGCCAATCTGATCGGCGGCGAAGCCGAACTTCAGACTCAGCCGTCCAGAGACGATCCAGTCAAAAAGTACGACGCTAACCCGCTCGCCTTGCGTATAGACAAAATACAATAAGGTTAAAGAGGCGGCTAACGAGAGGGCTAACAGAGCGGTTGGCACAATTCCCGCTGCGATCCTTTTTTCTTTCGCGCCGAAAAACAGGCCCGCGAACAGCGAGCCCGCGAGCGGTGAAAATAACGCGAACAGCAGTAACGCTTCCATCGCAAAAGTATGTAAAGTCATAAAATCTCCTTTTTGTAGAAAGAAAAATACCTGACAGATTTACAGGATTGTCCCTTACCCATTCATATTCTTGATAACGTTGAGATCCAAAGAACCTTTGCGCTTATACAGCAAAATTAACAGCCCAAGCCCCACCGCCACTTCCGACGCGGCGATCGCGATAATAAAAAAGGCGAACACTTGACCGGTCAGATCGCCTATATAGCGCGAAACAGCGACAAGCCCTACGTTTACGCTGTTTAACAGAATCTCGGTAGAGAAAAAAAGCAGAAGAAGATTCTGTCTGCGCATAACCCCAATCAAACCGATCGCGAAAAGGATGGCGCTGAGTGTCAGATAATGCGTCAAAGTAATCATTTCTTTCTCTCCTCGCTATGCGTATATTCCATCTTTCTGCTTGCCAGAAGAATGCCCGCAATCATAGCCGTAAGCAGCAGCAGCCCCGAAAGCTCGAATGGCAGCAGATATTCGGTAAAAAGCGCGACGCCAAGCGTTTTCACGTTGTTCTCCCCCGCAATGCCGCCGCCTTCGATCAAAACGGACGGCGCGGCGATCATCAGCGCCGCCACCAGCGCGGTAAAGGCGCTTAGCACAAACACTAACCGCTCCGCCGCAATCTCCTCATAAACAGGCTTGGACGCGTCAAAAAACATCATGCCAAAAGCGTACAGCGCAACCACCGCGCCCGTATATACGACAATCTGCACGACTCCCATAAAGTCCGCGTCCAGCAGGAAGAAAAACGCGCTGATAAAGATCATACCGGCCGCAAGCGCGCTGAAACTGTATACGATCTGACGGCTCATTACCGTAATTGTAAAGCAGCCGATTACCAAAGCGGCGAAAAGATAAAAAGCGATTGTTTCAAACATCTCTCTCCTTCAGTAAGCAAGCGGGGTTTGCTTGACGTTTTTGTCCGCGTCGGCGCCGATCGCGCCGAAACCATCAAACTCTTTTTGCAGCCTGATCGCCTCTTTCTGAGAGAGCATGTCGTCCTTAATGGAAAAGTGTGCTCTCTGTTCGCTGGCGTTTTCAAAGCGATCTCCATGAACAATCGCGAGTTCGGGGCAGACCTCGGCGCATAAGCCGCAATAGATGCACCGTCCAAAGTTAATCGTGTAATCCCTCACTTTCTTACGGGAATCCTCGCCCAGATACGTCTCAATGCGAATCGACTTCGCCGGGCATATCTTTTCGCACAGACCGCACCCAATGCAACGCTCCGCGCCGCTTTCAAACAGGCGAAGAAGCTTGTGAATAGCGCGGTAGCGTTTGGAAATCGGCAGCCGCTCTTTTGGATAAACAGTCGTATGAGTAGGATCAGCGGCAAAAACCTTAAATACAACCCACAACCCTTTCAGCAGCTCAAATTTCAGCGATCGTCTGACAAGCTGTTTGAAGCGCTCAAAACCGTTCTGTGGACGCGCCGCCGATTTAATCTGAATATATCCGTTTTTCATCGTCATCTCCTACATTATCACCAAGGCGGTAATCAGAATATTGGCAACCGCCAGCGGCATTAAAACCTTCCAGCACAGCCACATCAACTGATCGGGGCGGATATGCGGCCATGCGCCGCGTACGAGACAGAACATAAAGAAAAAGAAAGCCACCTTCAGAAATATGGCGAGTGTGCCCGGTATGAAGTAAAAATCGTTGTAACCGCCTAAAAATATCAGCGAGATCAAAAAACAGATCGTAAACATATTGGCATACTCGCCGATCGCGAACAACCCCCAATGAATGCCCGAATACTCCGTCGCGTAGCCGGTAACCACCTCCGCCTCGTGTTCAAGCAGATCAAAGGGAGTACGGTTGGTTTCGGCGTAACCTGCCATCATAAAAAGCGCGAAGGCAAGCGGCTGCTTGAAGATCATCCAGTCAAACAGCCCGCCCGCCTGATAGTCATTCAGGTGTATAAGCGAAAGCGAGCCGACCAGCAAAATAGGGCTAAGCAAAGCAAGTCCGCTGATCACTTCGTAACTGATCAGTTGAATCGCCGTACGCGCGCCGCCCAAAAGCGAGTATTTATTCACAGACGCGATCCCGCCAAGCAACGGACCGTATAAACCGCTCGCCATCACGCCAAGAACGAATAAAACGCCGACGTTTATATCCGCCACAATCGGTTTGATCGTGTGTCCGAACATCTCGAAAGGTGCAAAAAACGGTACGGCGGACATCGCTATGAACGCCGTGGAGGCGGTGATGACCGGCGCGATAAAGAAGATAGGTCTGATCGCGTGGCGCGGAATGATATTCTCCTTTGTGAACATCTTGATCCCGTCCGCCACGATCTGCAAAAGCCCCAGCGGACCTACGTGCATAGGACCTTTGCGCCGCTGCATAAACGCGAGCAGCCGCCGCTCGAAATACGTCCCATACCCCGCTAGTGCGGAAAAGAACAAAACTACGACGATCGCTTTAATAATGGTTTCAATCACAAAAAAAATTAAATCGCCCATCTTTATCCTTTTGTAATTTTCGCTGAAATAAAGCGGTAGCCGTCGGCGCTGCCATCAAAATCCGGAAGGAAAGCGAAGCTGCCGCCAATAAATCTGTCAAGCACAACCGGCAGAGCCGTTTTGATGTCACCCCCGATCACAGCCGTTTCTCCCTCTTCAAGTGCGTTGGCTCTTATAAACTCCGCGCTAGCGTGGAGCGCCGATCTGATATCCAGAGCCTTCGCGCCAAAGGGGTTAAAAGCGTCGATTGGGTTTGCGCGGTAGATCACACTCCCTGTAAGCGGCGGCAGACTGGAAACGGCCGCGGACGTATTTTTGATCGCCACGTTCTCTATTGCCAGCGCGTAACCCCTAACTTCCCTGCCGTCAGCGTCAAAGCTGTTTTTCAGATCGTCGTATGAAACACCCTTTGGCAGCTCGGCGGTTAAGTCTGCCGTTTTTTCAATCTCGCACCCCAATCCATTTGCCAGATCGGTAAGCGTATAGCCGTCATACGGCAGGGCGGGCGCGATTGGCAGAACGCGCCGATCAATATTTACAACTGTCCCCTCCTGCTGATTGAGCGGCGGCATATCAAGATTTCCACCACCAAGCGCGCTCAAGGTAAAATCCCCTTCCGCGTTGTAGCCAACCGTAAAACCTCCGCCTTTTTCGTCCAGATCGGCAAATAAAGCCGCACCCAAAGAATTTACAAAGCGGGGGGAGATGATCACGCTGAATGGCGTAGCGCGTTCAATCGTTCCAAGCAGCGTGGCGATGTTCTCCCATTGCGGATGAAAGATCAGATCGCTTCCAGCGATCAGCGTGAATCGCTCTCTGCCCTCCGCCAGCTTGTCGATCGCCTCCAGCTCCTCGCCGCCAAATACGATTTCCTCGCCGCCGAAATCGTGGATTTTCTTCCTGTCGGCGAAACGGTTTAGTATCTTGAAAAGAATCTCTGCTTCGCCTAGCGGCGCGGCACGCATAGGTAAAAAGTTTTTGTGAAGCGAATCGAGCAGTTTATCCCCTACGGGATGAAAGTCGATCGCCGCCGCCTTTCTAACCATAACGGCGTTGACCACTGCCGATCGCAGCGCTGGGTTGTCGTTGCCAAGCCTGCATCCGATCGAAACGATGAAGTCGCCAAGATCGCGCTTGCTCCCGCTGTAAAGCGATCTCCCAGCCGCCAATGAAAAAAGCCGTAAAAAACACTTATATGAGAACGCGTCTTTATTGATAAGTTTTACGCCAAGCAGTGCCTTGAGCCTGTTTAGGATCAAAATCTCCTCGTTGGTGATAAGCGACGAAAAGCGGATCGTTTCCGCTTTTTTAAGCGCCTTAACTGCTTTCTCAAACGCGCCGCTATCTTTTTTAGCGCCGTTTGAGTAATTAAACGCGAAACGTCCCGCTCCGCAGAGAGTCTCAAAATGAAAATCGCTGGTAACGCGGTAGATCGCGTCGTGCGGATCGTCTATGCCGCCCTGCTTCACATCGTAAAAAAGGTGGCACGCGCTGGGGCAATGCACGCAACTCGAGACGATGCGTCTCAGCTCCCACGCGTTGGAGCGGTATTGAAAATCGGCGGTTATCATCGCCCCAGTTGGGCAGACTGCCGCGCACTCGCCACAATTGACGCAGTTGTCGTACTTCGGCGATTGTGAGATCAGCGATTTGTTCAGCTTATTCCACACAGCATAGGCGTCTTTGGGCATAGACTCTTTATACCCCTCCGCGATCGCTTCCGATCCGCGCGGCGACGTGGCAAGCGCCACAGCCCCAACCCTATCCTTGCAAACCGTAACGCACCGCTCGCAGACGATGCAAAGAGCGGGATCGTAGCGGGTCCGTCCCCAGATAACAGCTTTTTTGGCGGTATCCCTGATCGCGTAGTTCTGGGAGTTTACCTCCTGAAAAAGCGTATTGTCCTGCAGTTCGCACTCGCCCGATTTATCGCACACGCCGCACTGAAACGGGTGGTTTACCGCATACACCTCCATAATGGCAGCGCGATCTTTGCGCATCTCCTCGCTGTCCGTAACGATCGCCATTCCCTCTTTTGCTTTCGCGTTGCAGGAATAAACCCGCTTGCCGTCGGCCTCAACCATGCACAGCCTGCACGCGAGCGTGGGCGAACAGCGCGTCAGGCAGCAGATCGCGGGGATAAATATGTTGTTGGCGCGGGAGATCGAAAGGATCGTCTCTCCCTCCATCGCCTTTATCTGTCTGTTGTTGATTGTTAATGTGATCTCCGCCATTTTAATCTCCCGCTTTTGATAGCTTAACCGACTCAAACCTATAGCCGTTTTGGATATGCTCCTGCAAGTCAAAGACCTCTAGATCGGCAATCGTGCCCTTCAAATTCTTATCCACAATAAAACGCCGCTTGAAAACGCTCTCCCTCGCCCTTACCGTAATCAGATCACCATCACTGATACCGCCGGAAATCGCAAATTGAACCGAACCGCGCAAAAAACCCTCTTTTTTATAACCGCGGCTGACAAAATGCACCACCGTCCCGTTGAACTCCCCGATCGGCGCAACCTGTTCCGGCAAGTGGACGCTTATTACGCACCGCTTCGTTTTCAGCGTATACGTTTCTATGCGGTCAAAGGCGATCTGCTTAAAGCCTTTCTCAGATGGCAGTCTCTCCGTGCAATCGATCGTCCATCTGATCTTCTCGCCGAGCTTTCTGGCAATGGAACCAAGCGTTTCGCCGCTGTATGCGAGCGCCGCATGGAGCGGCTTAACTTCTCTGTCAATCGTCGCAATTGTTCCCTCCTGATAAATCGCGGGAATATACGGCAGCCTTACGGCGTTCTCAGCCGGAACAAGATTGCACAGCAGCGCGATGCCAAGAGCGTTGGCTGAGGGCGGGATCATCAGCGTCTCCATACCCGCCCTGCGCAGAAAGCCTACAAGCTTGGCGATCGCCTCCGATCGTACGTGGGAATACATCTCGCTGCCAACGATCAGCGTGGTCTTGAGGGCAATCTTGCCTCGTAAAATTTCTATCTCCTCCTCGCCTACGTTCGATTCGGCGCAGATGTTTCCGTAATCAAGCGCGTCAGCCCATTTTTGAACGCCCGCGCGATCGGCAAAAAGACTCAAAATCAGCGCTAAAACTCCCTCCTCCGCGCCAGCCTCGTAGCGAATTCTCTGCGTACTGATCCAATCCGCGCGATCGATCGGGCTGATCGTGATCACCTCCGCGCCGTTCATCGAAGCGTGACAAATAGCGCTGTAAAGCAGGGGAACCTCCGTCATAAGACTGGATGAGACGATCAAAACCGCGCCGCTTGTACGCACCGCATCGATATCGGCGCTGTAAAGCGATTCGCCGCACACCGCGCCGTACACGCGTAAAAAGCTCTGAAACGCCCGTACGCTATCGTTGGCGATCAAAAAGCCAAGTTTTTCCGACAACAGATTAAGCAGATACGCCTCTTCGTTGCTGCTGCGGCCATCAATTTCAACGACCCCGCACAGCGCCTCGGCGGAAGGGGCGCCGTTTAACCAAAAAAGAGCGTAGCGCCCAAGCGCACAGAGAGGGAGTGCTTCCACGTCGTTCGTAACGCGTGTAAGCCGATCTCGTTTGGTTTCGTAAAAAAGATCGCAGCCGCACGGACACACCGCGCATGTCGAAGGCGTTCTGGTAAGTTCCCACGCGTTTACACGGCACTTAAATGTCATAGAAACGATCGCGCCGACAGGGCAGACTGCCGCGCATTCGCCGCAGTCGGAACATCGGTTTTGATCGAACTCGATCTTTGATCGATAGCCGTTCGCCCGTATCTTAAGCGCGTTTAGCCCCACCGCCTCGTTGCAGACGCGCGCGCACCGCTCGCACATGACGCACAGCGCGGGATCGTAGGAAAGCGTCGCCCACGTTTCGACTGTCCGCTTAGGCTCTCTGGCGAAAAACCGCTGTTCGCTCAAGCCGAACTCCAGCGCTTTATTCTGCAATTCGCACTCGCCCGATTTATCGCACACGCCGCACTGAAGCGGATGGTTGACGCAGAGCATTTTGATTACTTCGCCTCGTATTCCGCGCAGTTCCTCCGAATCAGTCTCTACGATCAAGCCGCCGATCACCTTTGTCTGGCAGGCGCGGACGAAGCCGATGGAACGATCAGTCTTAACGAGGCAAAGCCCGCACGAACCGCTCGCGCTCACCTTTGAGAGATAGCACAGCGCGGGGATATACACGCCGTTTGCCCGCGCCGCCTCCAATATCGTCGCCCCCTCCTGCGCTCTGATTGTCTTGCGGTTCATCACCAGCGTTATCATAACGCCACCATAGCTATGTAATAACAGCGCATACAACGATCGCTTTCATCAAAAGCATCCCGCGCCATCAGACCGCGGCTTACTTCCCGATTGCCGCCTCTGCGCTCGTCAACAGAAAGCTTTTTTGATTCCAACCGTTCCATGCCGCCCAAAAATCCCTCTATGTCCCCCTTGTGATAGACGCGGAAGGTACGCAGCAACTCGTCCATAATCTCATCGCTGTCTCGTACGATCTCGCCCGTTCGCAGAAAACGCGCGATCACGCTCGCAGCGCGTCTTGCCTGACCTACGGCGTTAACGATCGTCATCGGCCCGTACTCGCAGTCGCCCGCCGAAAACACCCCCATTTTGGTGGTAGCGTAGGTTTTGCCATCGGTCCTGATCGTTCCCCAGCTTGTCATAGCGATTTCCCATTCGTCGGGGATATACGAAAGATCGGGCGACTGGCTCACGGCAGGGATCAGATAGTCGCATTCAATTTCAAAGTCCGCGCCCTCCACCTTGAAAAGCTGCGCTCTGTCTCCTGGTCCCTCCCGAAACTCGTAGCGGTTGCACAAAAGCTTTTTGATCATCCCGTCATTATCTTCAATGCGATCGATTGCCGAGTGAAAGATAAACTCCACTCCCTCCTCGACCGCCTCCTTGTACTCTTCCAGCGAGGTGTTGCCTACAATCGTCCGCTCATCACGGCGGTATAGCATAATAGCCCGCGTCGCGTTCGCCCTGATCGCGCAGCGCACCACATCCATAGAAGTAAATCCGCCTCCCACGCAGACGACGGTTTTATCGGAGAGATCGACTTTTTCGCCGATTTGGAATTTCTCCCAGAGATTCACCCGATCAAGAAAATCGATCGCCCCCCAGTATCCTTTCAATCCCTCGTCTTCATTTTCACAACGTATCTTTTTGGAGAGTCGGGCGCCTGTGGCAAGCAAGATCGCGTCATAGTCTCTCTCAAGCTCCCTCATCTTTTCTTTACCGATCTTGCTGTTCAGATAAATCTTGGCGCCGCCCGATTTGACGAATTCAATATCAGCAAGGTATTGCTTGTACGGCATACGATACTCCGGCACGCCTACCATTACCTCGCCGCCGGCGACGGGCAGACTCTCAAATATGTCGCACTCCACGCCATTTATGGAAAGAAAGTAGCCTGCTGTCAATCCGGCCGGACCGGCGCCAATAACAGCAACTTTTTTACCAATCGAATCTTTTTTATCAAACGGCTGCGTAAACTCCATACGATGCCTGAACTCGTAATCAGCGCCTACGCGTTTAAGCTCCATAATGTTCAGCGGCTTATCTATATCCTTCCTGCGGCAAACCGCCTCACACGGGTGCGGGCAGACGCGTGAGCAGGTATGCGCAAGCGGCATCGTCCTGCGCACCGCCCGCAGACTTTCGATCGGCTGACGATCCCTGACCCCTTCAATATAGGCGGGAATATCGACGCGATTAGGGCAAGCGTCAATACACGGCGCGGTAATTCTGGCGCGGTTTTTCCGATTTTTCGCGTAATCTCTGCTCTGCCTGCGCCCCGATATGCAACCGTTAAAACTGTCGGGAAAGTACTCAAGCAGATGTAAAACTGCATTTGGCGTCGTGCGCCCGATCTCACACTTGGAAGCCGATCTCATAACGCCTGCGGTTGCCCTGAGCCGAGCTATGTCCTCCTTCTCGCCCTCGCCTCTTGCTATTTTGTCAAGAATGTCAAACAATACCTGCCCGCCCGCTCTGCCGGCGGCGCAACGTCCGCACGCCTCCGTGTAGTTCTGATACTGAAAAACGTAATCCAGCGCGAGCGTCAGTACGTCAATCGAGCCGTCAAAGATCGAAACGCCGCCCCAGCCGATAAACGCCCGTACCGCATGGTTGCGATCGAACGTCTGCGGCATCTTGAGATCACACTTTAAGTAATCGCTGTCGGCGCGGTAGCGGTTATCCAGCACTTCGCCGCGCCATGTGCTAAACCAAGGAGCGCTCATCCGCCGGTTTTCCTTACAACGTGCATCCAATCGACCTCGTTGTACTTCAGCGAGTTAAGCAGCTCAAAACCGCTTTCCTTGATCGCCTCCGCGCTCCGCTGGACAGAGGAAAAATCGCTGATCTCAAATATAAAAACAGCGCTTTCACCAGCCTCAACGCCGTTGTTGATCATATCTATCATCCTCTCCGTAAAATTGTTTTTCAGCTCTCTTAAATCGTAGCGCTTCATCCTTCTCTCCCCTACCGATCGATTTCGCCGAAAATCACGTTTGTGTTGCCAATAATCGCCACAACGTCCGCGAGTTGCGATCCAACAAGCAGATCTTCCAGCATCCCACAGTGAAAAAAGCTTGGACCTCTTACCTTCACCCTGTTTGGATATGGATCGCCCAGCGACGAGATGAAGAATCCCAACTCCCCTTTGGGCGATTCTGTGGCGACATAAACCTCTCCTTTGGGAGGGCGCATGCCCTGCGTTACAAGAACGAAATGCTGCATCAAAGAGTAGTTCTGCGTCATCAGTTGCTCTTTGGGCGCGCTGATATATTCCGGTTCATTCGCCATTAGTTCCGGCGGCGTGTCCGCGTAGATTTTAAGTCCCTGCCGCACAAGCCTGATCGACTGCCATATCTCCTCTATGTAGAGACGGTATCTACCGTAACAATCGCGGGAGTCGGTTACGGGCACGTCAAAATCAACCTCGCCGTAAAGCTCATAAGGCTGCTCTTTGCGCAGATCCCACTCAAAACCGCTTCCGCGCAGCATTACGCCGCTTAACCCCCAGCTTTGGGCAAGTTCGGGTGAGATTACCCCGACATTCTCCAGCCGCATACGCCAGATGCGATTTTCCTTCAAAAGCGCGTCGTACATTTCGATCTGTTTTGGTAAAAAATCCAAAAACGCCCTGCACTGCTTGATCCATTCCGCCGTGAAATCCAATGGAACGCCGCCGATTCGTATCGCGTTATGCGTCATTCTCGCCCCGCAATATTCCTCAAAGAGATCCAGCGCGTACTCCCGTTCGCGGAACGGATAGAGCATCATACTCATTGCCCCGACATCCAGCGCGTGGGTGGAGAGAAAAAAGAGGTGGCTTGCTATGCGGCTCAACTCCAGAAGGACAAGACGGATCGCCTGCGCTCTCCTGGGTGCCGCGATTCCAAGTAGCGTCTCCACCGCCAGCGCGAAACCATAGTTGTTGCTGGTGGCGTTGATGTAATCCATACGATCGGTCGTCGGCAGAAACTCGTTGTAGATCATGTTCTCAGCCATCTTCTCCACACCGCGGTGTAAAAAGCCGATATTTGGACTGGATTTAACCACCATCTCACCCTCTAGCTCCAGAATCAGATTCATCTGACCGTGCGCGCTGGGGTGCTGTGGTCCAAAGTTTAAGATCATCCGGTTGCTGTCGCGCTCGAAGGATATGTTGTCGTAAAATGGTCTAAGTCTGTTAGGCGTCTGTGTCATAGCTGCTACTTTCTCTTGTCCAGCACTTTTTGCTTTCGCGGATCGAAATCACTGTGCAAAATAGGCAGACGGCGCTCAAGATAAACGATGGGGGTAGCCTCGTCGCTTGGCGGGAAACCAAACGGCACTTCGTACCCAAGCCGCGCGTAGTTTTTCGTATCGTTTCGATCGATCCTGCCAGCGTCGCGGTTTTCTTCGCCTACAAGATTCCTATTCTCCTGACCGTAAATTTTATCCACCTCATACCAGCGGGCAAACTCGTCGCCCTGCAAGGGATAGGTTTTACGTAGCGGGAAACCTACCCAGTCGTCCGGCATCAAAATCCGCTTCAGACGCGGGTGGTTGTTGAAAACAATCCCGAACATATCGTAGCATTCGCGTTCCGACCAATTCGCAGAACGCCACAGATCGGCAACGCTTTCAATACATTCCCTCTCTTTAATCGCCGTTTTGAGACGCAGCCGGCGGTTTTTGGAAACGCTAAGAAGCTCGTAAAATATCTCAAACTCCCCGCGCGCGGCAAGAAAATCAATCGCGCTCATCTCCATAAGCTCCGTATACCCAACCGACTTTAAAAACGCCAGAGCCTTCTTATTGTCGGCAGCCTTAACGATCGATACGGCTTCGTTGCGCATAAAATAGCTTTCAACAACTAAAAGCCGCTTGCTAAGCGCTTTCACATCGGCGCTTACGATTTCATCACTGATCTCCGTTTTCTCAATCTCCTTCGGCACATAGAAACGATCGGTGTGATAGGAGCGCTTTTGTACGTTGTCTTTCGGGGTGTACGGTCTGAACATCAGATAAACCTTTTCGCGCTTTTTTTGCGGTTTTTCGGCTCGCTTCTGATCTTACGCTGAAGCATCATCGTAGCATAGATCAGTGTGTCGGGGCGCGGAGGACAGCCGGGCAGATAAATATCGACCGGAATGATCCGATCGACACCCTGCACGGTAGAGTACGTGTTAAACAGCCCGCCTGTGTTGGCGCAGCTACCCATTGAGATCACCCATTTCGGCTCCGCCATCTGATCGTAAAGACGGCGGACAAACGGCGCATGCTTTTTGCTCACCGTGCCCGCTATGCACATCACCTCTGCCTGACGAGGAGAAGCGCGGAAAATAGTGCCGAGCCTGTCAAAGTCGAAACGACCGCCGCCTGAAGCCATCATCTCAATCGCGCAGCAAGCCAAGCCGTAGGTCAAAAACCACAGCGAATTACTACGCCCCCAGTTCACGAGCCGATCAACCGTCGTCAGAGCGACGGGGAATCCAAAATCCTTCAGATAGTTTATTTGATGGTATGCCAATTCAGCGCTCCCTTTCTCCATTCATATATAAAGCCCACAGCGAGAATTAGCAAAAAGACGACCATTCCTCCGAAGGCAAGCGCCCCGTTACCCTTTTCCACAAGTTCCCTGAACCCGACAGCCCACGGAAACATAAAGATAATCTCGACATCAAACAGTATAAATAAAAGAGCATAGAGGTAGAACTGCGGGCTTATGCGGTTTGGCTGCAACGACGTTTCGGGACCGCACTCGTAAATTGACAGCTTGAGCTTGAGATCATCCCTTCGCGCGAGCGTGTTGCCGCACCACGCGGATAACAGCACGGTCGCGGTAAACGCGCCAAAGGTCAATACAAACAAAAAGGCAACGCCAAAGTATTGGTGTTCCAAGCGACCCCCCTAATTTATGGTTTAGGAAAATTCTGCAATGATTGTATGTTATGGGCGTTTAAAAACTTAGAAAATGGGCGTCCTGAATAATTTCTGATCGGCTTTAGGCTTAATATTGGCATAAGTTATGATAATATTGCGTTTCAAGTCCAGAAACTCACAGGGAGCTTATGTCAAAACATCTGTTGATCCTTACCGGCACGGAGTCTCACGTAAAGTGGTTCTCAGCCAAACTAAACAGCCGTGTCTACGTCTACACGTTTGTCAGCAATATCAGCCATGCGAGAGAGATAGCCCAAAAAAATGCAATTGATTTGTTTATCGCGGACTACAATCTGATCAAAGAGCATATTACGGAAATTGCCGTTGCTATCAAGGGTGGGCACCGGAACGTTTCCTTGGTGATATATACCGAGAACTACCATAAAGAAGCGCTGATCGACGCGCTGTCGAAAGGGGCAGACGATTACTGCGCCTCGCCGTTTATCGGCGCCGAGCTTGACAAAACGCTTTACCGCGTGCTTATGGCGCGGGTGGAAGCGAGGCTGCGTTTTGGCGGAACCAACATAATCGACGTTGGCGAATTGCTGATCGATCCCGACGAAGAGAAGATATATTATCTGCAAAGAGAGATCGAGCTGAAGGGCAAACCCTTTGAGGTACTCACTCATCTTGCGCGGCATAGGGATCAGATCATCAGCAAAGAGCAGCTATTGGACGCCATCTGGGAGGAACCGGAATTGGTTACGCCCAACGTGATTGAAGTCGCAATCAATCAAATCCGTCAAAAAATGGATAAGCCGCTGGGTATTAACACAATAGAAACCGTCAGGCGGCGCGGTTATCGCTTCTGTTTTCCAAACTGCAGCGGTCAGACAATAATGGACAGGTAAAGAACCATCCGCCTCCCTCTCTTCATCGCGAGCCGATGAAATCGGCAAAGCAATTTACGCTCTCGCTACCTCTACCGTCAATCACACCGCCCATCGCCTCACTCGCTCAACCGCGCTCGCTGCCACACCCCCCCCCCTTACGGCAAAATCCCAGAGCGCGAAGGAGAAAAAATCAGGCGGATACTGCGCTGGCAATAGGGACGGGGTTGGGGGCTTATGGATTTTGAGCGCCCGCGCTGCGTTTAGAGCCGCTGTTGTTCACGCCCGCGCCGTGTATCAAACGGCGCTGTCACAGCCGCCATCAAGCTGCCTTCTCTATAGTCTTTATATCTTGCTTTTTCGGCTTACTTGCGCTGCCTCGAACGCTATCAAGCCGCCGACCAGCGTGAAATCCAGCGCCAGCTTGCTTACTTGCGCCGCCGCGTAACGCCCAAATCCGCGCGCGTCAAGCTTAAAAAACGGCAGAAAAACGCCGAAAATCCGCTTAAGTTTGCGCACTGTGCAAAAATCCGTGTGTTTGCGCTCACGCCGCAAAGCCAACAAACCCGTTCCACTACAGCAACCGCCGCAAACCGACACACATAAACACTCACGATTAAGATAATCGCGCCCTCTATCCACGCCGCCATCCGCCGCGCCCAGACGCCAACATCCCAGCGCCGCCGCGCCCGAAATCCGCCCGAAACCTCCCGCGATCATCTCCCGCATCCCGCAGGACGCCAAAACCGCCTGAAAACAACCAAAAAACACGATAATTACTATCTATAAGCCTGATATACAGGCAGAGAGATAAGTAAAACAGCGAAAATACCGCAAAGGGGGCGCGAAAAGGCGGGCGCAAGCCAGAAACATCCGCAAAAAGGGCGGCAAACGCGGCGCGGAAAGACAGCAAGGCGCAAAGCGAAGCGGCAAGCTGGCGTAACGACTCGATCACGCCAAAGAAATCAAGACCTCGATCGCTCCAA
>JAITRJ010000004.1 GCA_031288475.1 Helicobacteraceae bacterium
ATTTCATAACGTTTAACTATTGGTTTCCTTGCAATTCGCGTTTTTGTCCTAACAAAGCTTCATGGGCAGAATGGTAGAATGGTTGCAGTCGCGCCCATCGCGGGCGCGTGGATTGAAACCGCAAAGGCGGGCAGACAGCAGAGGAGAGAACGGGTCGCGCCCATCGCGGGCGCGTGGATTGAAACACCCAAAGCTGTGGGGACAGACGAGCGCTGAGCGTCGCGCCCATCGCGGGCGCGTGGATTGAAACATTGAGCCGTCTGGCGTGTCAATCACGCCGATCGGTCGCGCCCATCGCGGGCGCGTGGATTGAAACGACGCGGCGTTCGGCAAAGCGCACGAAGTAAGAGTCGCGCCCATCGCGGGCGCGTGGATTGAAACAAATTGCGTGCCGCCCCCGCCTCGCCTTTAGCGCCGTCGCGCCCATCGCGGGCGCGTGGATTGAAACGGAAAAATACTTGACAAGCGCAGATAAATATACTACGTCGCGCCCATCGCGGGCGCGTGGATTGAAACGGGATCAAGCGTCAATAATGCCGCGCTGGCAAACGTCGCGCCCATCGCGGGCGCGTGGATTGAAACGGGAGCTTTGGGCTTGGTAAAACAATGTCTATCGCGTCGCGCCCATCGCGGGCGCGTGGATTGAAACCCTGCCGCAAACCGCGCACGCGACCCTTCGCGCGGGTCGCGCCCATCGCGGGCGCGTGGATTGAAACTGCCTCCTCAAGCGCAAGGGCGGCAGATACCTGTGTCGCGCCCATCGCGGGCGCGTGGATTGAAACCGCGCCCTCTTGCAAGGGCGCAGACCGAAGCAACGTCGCGCCCATCGCGGGCGCGTGGATTGAAACAGGGAGATTTTCCCGAATGCTGCGCGCTTGGGACAGTCGCGCCCATCGCGGGCGCGTGGATTGAAACTGTGATCGTAATGCAGATTCGGGTAACGCTTTAAGTCGCGCCCATCGCGGGCGCGTGGATTGAAACAGAAGCTTTGTTTGTCGATCGCGCTCTGCGCGGGTCGCGCCCATCGCGGGCGCGTGGATTGAAACCAAATATGGCGCCTAAAACCGTCAAAGGCAATAAAGTCGCGCCCATCGCGGGCGCGTGGATTGAAACTTTCAAGCATATCGTTCATTTCGGAAAGCTGGCGTCGCGCCCATCGCGGGCGCGTGGATTGAAACACACATCAGCGCCGCCTCCGCCTGTAAAACCATACGTCGCGCCCATCGCGGGCGCGTGGATTGAAACAATAAATCAGCCGACGACGCCAATGTCAAGGTATTGTCGCGCCCATCGCGGGCGCGTGGATTGAAACTTGCCTTATTGATACAAGAGTATGAGCGGCATATGTCGCGCCCATCGCGGGCGCGTGGATAAAAGGTGGTCAACATACTTTTACATATCGTCGTGTTCGTAGAGAGACGCAGGGATTAGCGGTTTGCTCCCGTTTAATAATCTGGTAAACAAAACTCAAGCGGGCGCGATAAAACATCTCGTCTGCACGGTTAAATCTAACAAGATCGACGTAAGCTTAAAACGAATAATGCGATTGTTTATCTTTAAATGTAATAAACCGTAGTTTTACAATGCCTGCTTCGGTATGATCATTTTACTATGGCGCAATTAACGCTATACGATCAGCGGTGCGTCAATATCGAACGAGGGTTTGGCGCCCACATGTTCTACTTTGCGCTTGTAGCCGGCGCCAAGATAATAATAACGCAGACTGTCGCTTTTATGATCGATAATCTTTTCAAGCGTATTTTTTAGTTTAACCCATTGGGCGGGCTCAAGCGTGCATTCGAAAAGAGAGAACTGCACGCGCCGACCGTAATCAGTACAAGCTTTGGCCACCCTGCGAAGCCGCTTAGCGCCGTCTTGCGTCGAAACGGCGACATCGTAGGCGACCAGAACCATCACAGGCTATCTCCAGAAAAACGGCGGATAACCGTCTATATCGCCCCTTATATGACGGGCAAGCAGATTTGCCTGAATAAAAAAGAGCTGCCCGATCTTGATCTTTTCGCCGATATACGGGTGAAATATTTCCTCTTGTTTGCGATTTTGATATTCGGTCAGGATCGTTTTGCGCGCGCTGTCGCTCATAGTAACCGCGCCGCCCGCGCTTTTAGTAAAATCTTTTTTGGCAACTTGTCGCCTGTTTATCAAGGACAGCGCGAGCCGATCAGCTATTGCCGATCGAAACTCCTCCGTCATATCCAAAGCGAGCGAATGCCTGCCGGATCGATCTCGGTGCAGAAAGCCAACCTGCGGATCAAGCCCTACGCTTTCAAGCGCCGATCGCGCATCGTGAGACAGAAGCGTATAGGCGAAGGAGAGCATAGCGTTTATGTTGTCAAGCGGCGGACGGCGATTACGCTCCTTAAACGAAAAATCCTCTTTCTGCTCTAACACCAGATGATCAAAAACCGAGAAGTATTCGTAAGCTGCTTCGCCTTCGCAGCCTCTTATTTCGTCTAAAGTTTTTGTGTCTGGCAGAGTCCTTATCAGCCGCTTAATGCCATAGGCAGCGTTTTTCAGCGCATCCAAGTTAATTTTATCGCCGTGATCGCGGATGGCGCGGTTAATAACGGCAAGCGAATTGGATAGTTTCGCCCCGATAGTATTGGCGGCTATTAGGAGGCTCGATTCCAGGTCGTCGGCTTTGCGGTACTGCTCTCTTCTGAGCAGAACGTTGCCGCTGACCGCGCCGCGCACGGAGGCTAGGAAATAACCGCGCTCGCTTAAAAACGATACGGCGACGTCCCGCTCGGCGCAAAAGCCCATAAGAAACGGCGAGCATATCACGTTTCCAAAGCATACGATCGAGCCTATGGCGTGAATTGGAAGTTGCAGTTTTTTCTCGCCTGAAACCTCCACGACCACGGTTTCGCCCTCTTTGCGAAGATACGCGCCCTGCGAAGTTATATAAAGCGTGTTCAGCAGTTTGCGCACGTTAATCCGCTAAACATTGCTCTATCTGTCCACGCACGTAGCGGCTAACCGATCCAACCGCGCGCGGCATACAATGATCAATCAGAGAACAGCCGTCGCACTTTTTCTTTTCATATGAGGAGACCGGCGTCTTTTTGCTGGCGTTGATCGCTCTTATTTGATCGGCGGTGGAGATCGTTTTGGCGCGAAGATCCTCGTCGATATCTACGCTTACGCGGCGGCGCTCCTGAAGGTAATAAAACTCGCCTTTGCCGATTGGCAGATTGAACGCCTCTTCAAGACATAACGCTTGCGCGCAAAGCTGGACACGATCCACGTCGTTTGTTTTACTGCGCCCGCGCTTAAACTCGACGGGATTAACGCGGACGGGCGCTTTGGTTTCGGGCTCAAGCCATATCTCCGCCAGATCGCACTTGCCGATCAGCCCAAACTTAAGCGAGCGCACGGACATGCCGTACTCCTCTCTGAACAACCGCCGCGACTCATGACGCTCTCTGTGAACCCTTTCGTGTAGCGCCTCGCCCTCTGCCGTAAAGCGGTTTTCCTCCCAGATTTGCTCCAGATGGATAAGGGCATATTGGCGTTGGCAGAACATCGCGTGCTGCAAAGCGGAGATCATAATAAGATCGGCGTCGCTCATTATACTTGGACGACGGTCTTAAACTCGCTCAACTCTTTTTCGTCCAGCTTTACTTTGAAATCGCCGAAATCTCTAGCGGGCGTTTCTTTGTCGTCGCCGCGTTTTACCGACACCCGATCAAATAGCTTCTGCGCCGACTTATTTCCCATAAGCGAACCGTGCTCGAAAATGATCAGGTGGCGCGCGCTCATAAGTCCGCGCGCGGCTGAACGATCGTGATCGAACATATTCTCCAAAGCTTCCCAAAACAGATCTAAATCCTCTTGCGAAAAGCCAGTCTGATTGGCAAGCGGCGCGGAAATAAAACCGTGCGCGCGATACAGCCCGTACGGTATGGTAAATTTGCGCCCCATTGTGCGGTTATCGCCGCTTTGTTTTTGCGCTTCTCTTTCGGTAGCAACAGCCATACGCGTAATGCTGTGTTCGGCGGTAAATACCGGTCCGACCGATCGCGCGAAGGTAAGCTGAATCGGACCGCGAACCTGCCCACAATTTGGCGCAGATTTTAAGGACATAACGGCGCCAAATGTTCTAATATCGTAGAAATGTTTGCACATCCACTCTCTTCCTCTACTGCTTTCTTCGGCTGTGGGTTTTCTAAATTTCCCACTTTTCAAGGCGTCTGAAATATTTTTTTTGAACTGCTTCGATAAATTCAGTTCTTTGACCTGCTTTTTAATTTCCTGGATGTCAGCATCGGAAGCAATAACGAGGAATTGGTTATTGTCGTTATCTTCCTCAAACGATACGCCATCAGGAATACCAGCGGCTTCCAAAGCTTCTTGGAAATCCGCTTCTACCAATATGCGCGCGTCTTGCCCAAGCGCAATTCCTAACTCGTTAAACGCTTTTACGTGGAAGTGTCCAAGTATAGCTTTTTCCTTGACATAAATGTCAAAGTTAGGTTGTTCGGCTTTAATCATATGAACATAGTTGCGCACTTTACGTTTTAAGCACACGTCGGTAACGATACCGTCGTTTGTTTCGGCGTCGATGCGCGGTAAATTGCCCGCGTCCGGATCTCCGTTGGGATTGCCGTCTTTTACGTCGAAAAGATAGACGAAGTCGTAACGCTTTTGTAAGCTGTCCATTTTATTTCTCCTTGCTTGTGTTGGGTTTGAAAAAATCCTGCCTTTGGTGGTAATAGCCGATGGCGAATTTGCCTTGCTCCAGCAGTTTTAAATGGGCGGGGAAATCATCAAGGCGCTCGACTATTTCGCCCAGCAGTTTCTCTAAATTCACGCCCCTGCCAACGTCAATTTTGGCTATATGATGGTTTTTCAGCCGCAGTAGAGTTGGAAAAACCGAGGCGGGCGAACTGCAAGCCGCTCCGTAGTACCGATCTCGAATGGTCGCGTTAATGCCCGGGCTTGCCTCCTCCTGAATTTTTTCAAGCGCCGCGAACAGCCGCCCTAACTGATAGCCTATCGAAGGCTGGTCTTTGTCTAATGCCACCGTAATCTCCTTGTCTGTTGGTTTTTTATTTATGCGCATATGTCTGTTCAGACACGCTTTAATTAACGCCGCCCTGACGGGCTTAACGTTTCCTCCGTCGCTCTTGACGCGCCGTAAAACAAGCCCTAACAGCGACGATGGATAGGGGGTTCCGTCGATAATAGAGCGCATAAAATCGCCCGCTATATTCGGCGGAATGTTTTCGCTTTTATCTTGGATTGCCGCGTTGACCAGCAATCGCCACAAGGAATAATAAAATGGTTCTTTCTCGGATTTAATAATTTCCAAATCGCGGAAATGCGTTCGGATGTTTTTGGCGAACTCGCCCACCGTCCCCGCTTTCCAGATACGCACCGAGATCCGCGCCGCGTTAGGCGATAAGCCCAGCAGGTAAAACTTTTTGGCGCTGTCGTTTTCGATGAAACCGCCGGTTTGGGGGCTTTCAAAGAGCGCTTTAATGAATTTGGTATTTTCATCCGGATTGTCTTTGGACGGTTCGGCAAATATTGAGCCGAAAGCCTCTTCAAACAGCGTCTCTTCCGTTGCCCAGAAAACTGTCGAAATGCCGTTTTTGGCGTCTCCGATCTGTAAAAACTGCTTTGACTTTAACAGCGTGTTAAGAGCGGTCGTATACGCAAACATCGTCGATTCGCCAATAGGCGCGTTTTTGCCCTGTTCACCCCTTAGTCCGTAAGAGGAAAACGAATCCTGATTAAACGAAACGATATTTCCCCCGCTGGTTTGCGCTCCCCACACGCCTTTTATGGCGGTATGCAAAATGCTTATCCGATCTCTTTCTCCGGTAACGAGACATACTCCGTCGATCTCTTTTGCCTGGGCTTGGCGGTCAATCGTCGCTTTGATCTGATCGTTTTGAAATACGAGTCGGCTATCGCCGTCTAAACGAATGGCGATATTCGGTTTGCCCTCCGCGATCTCTCGCCAACTGTCGAAGGTTTTCAGTCTTTCAGACTGATCGGCGGATAGGAAACTTAGCAACGCGGTTTTTATAGGCGTATCAGGAATTTCATTTCGAATCCGATCGGCAAACGCCGCTTTTTGTTCCGTTCCGCGTTCGCCGATTCCAAATACATAATTTGCCGTGTCCCATAGCAGGTTAGCCGCTATGCCGCTTGTTTTTTTAACGCCGACGGGGACGAAATAGGATTTAGCCTTTTTCTTTTTGCCTTCGCCCTCTCTTGTATCCTCGATTCCTACCAAATCGCCGCTGTCGTTTATAACGGCGATAAAAGGAATCTCTTTACGCTCCCAACCTTCTGGCGCAATCTCGTCGTTTGAACCGACGGCTTTTCGATCGTAATATCCTTTAAGCGCGCGCAATATCATGATCGCACCTCGACTATATTGCGATCGGCAATAAGCACGCCGTTTTCAAGACGCGCCTTGAAAAATTCGGGTTTCGGACGGTTTTTATCGCTGAAATCCATATCGTAGAGCATCCAGCCCAGATCGCGGCTCAGCTCAATTGGCTTTACGCCGTCTTCGCCCTTGATAAGACGAAAATCGCAGGCAAACTCTCTGCACCCAAGATATGGGCGGTGAAAGCATTGCCCTTTTTTGGCTCGCCGCTCGAACATAGCGGCGTATTTCGCTTCCGTCTCGTCGCTTCTTGAAACTTCGCTTTGTTCGTCGTCGTCCGCAAAGGATGCGTCGCATTCTCCCCGGACATCTAAAGAAGCGTTAAGCTCTTTCTTCCCCTGCGGGATAAACTCAAACCGCGCGTGAATGCGGTATCTGACGTCTCGCAGAAAAAGCCCCGCTCTTTGCTGTCTGGTATCTTCTATAAATATGCTGCCGCCGCGCTCGCCGCATATTGCGCCGACCTCGTTTCGCCGTACGCTTATCCACCTGATTGGATTCAGCGTTTCGATTTTCAATATATGCCATTTGATGGCGGGTTTCCAGAGGATCGCGTCGAATATGGCGCGCGCGGCGGATGGAGTCATTACCTCGTAACTGACGCGTTCGACCTTCATCTCCGGACGAGTAAAGCAGGCGTAATCGCCTTGCACTTCTAAACGCCAATTACTCATTTTTGTCTCCAAAATATAAGATACACCCACTATCAAGCGCTTCGTCAATCGCCAACCCGATTTTGTCGCTGTATTCCAAGTCGTTGTTCAGAACGTATATCCCCGGAAAAACCTCTTCTAGCGAACCGCGCGATTTCATCGCGCTAAACTGATCTTTCTGGATACTTACCGTGTATCTCTGCAATTTTCTCAGCAATTTTCGTTCCGCAATCTTGGCGGCTTTTAACGTCTCTATCAATTTCGCGCCTTCGCGGTATGGAACCAAAATTGATTGCCGGGCACGATCGTCGATAATGTTAAACTTATCGGACGCTTCGCGAAATTGTATGCCGCATTCGCTTCTATCGGGAGTCAAAAGTTTAATTACGCTCTCTTTATCCAGCGAATTTGCCTTCTCGTATAAACGCTTAAAGTATTCGGCGAAAGATTTGTGATCCGCGAAGTTTATCAATCCGTTGCGGTTTAGTTCCAAGGTTGTGTCCGCGGCTTTTCGCAGCATTCCCGTCGGAGCTTTTTTCGGCGCGTTAAACGCTACGACCCTGCCTAACTTTCCTTTGATATTAAGCTTCCCCTCTCTGTTGCATCTTCCGGCGGCTTGAGCGATCGAATCCAGCCCCGCCATAGCGCGATAGACAACGGGAAAGTCAATATCAACGCCAGCCTCGACAAGCTGCGTACTGATAACTCTGATCGGTTCCGATCTCTCCAGCTTGTCTTTTATCTCTTTTATAACGGTGCTTCGGTGTTCGGCGCACATAAGCGCGGAGAGATGATATGTGTTCGCCGGCATAAGCGCGTGCAGCTCGCGGCAGCTTTTACGATCGGATACGACGCATAAAACCTGATCGTACTCCGATAGTTCGCGAGCTAAGTCAGTCCACTCTATGGGCGTCTCGTCTTTTGGCATTTCGATTTCAGTACGCTTCAGATCGCCGAATAATTTTGGAACGTCGCGGACGATCTCTTTAACCGAGCCTTTTGGCAAACCCTTAAACATTGGAAAATCGTCTTGGTTTTCCAAAGACGGCTGCGTTGCCGTGCAGGCGACAATCGTCGTTTTATAGCGTTCGGTCAGCAGTTTTAACGCTTCGAGGATCGGCGCTAAAAAGTCGGTGGGAATAAGTTGCGCTTCGTCTAAAATTACGACGCTGTCAACGATACTGTGTAGCTTTCTGCAACGACTCGCCTTAGATGAAAAAAGCGATTCGTAAAACTGAACGGTCGTGGTTACTATAATGGGCGCGTCCCAGTTTTCGGCTGCGAGACGCGATCGAATCGATTGCTCGTTTTCGTCCAGCGCGCTGTGGTGCTCCAGCGCTTCGTCGTCCCCAAAGATTTCGCGGAAGACGCCCGCGTTTTGTTCAATAATGCTTGTGTATGGAATTACGTAAATTATGCGCTTCTTACAGAAATGTTGAGCGCGGTTGAGAGCAAACGCCATACTAGCCAGAGTTTTCCCTCCGCCCGTAGGCGCGCTGAGCGAGAAAAACCCGCCGCTTTGCCGCGCCGCGTCTATACATTCGCGCAAAATGCTCTGCCGCGAGTTATACACGTTCATATTCGCGTCGCCGATCGGTGGTTTAGTCTTTTCGTGTGTATAGCCGTTAAAGCGATCGAGCAAAACGCCTATAGAAGCATACCCGTTTCGCTCTTCGCTCGTTTTGGGCGACATATATCGTTCCGTGTCCAGCCGATCGGCGTCGATCAGGCAGGAAAACAGCATACGAATCCACAGCGACAAATCCAAACCGCCGCCGAATTTCCACGGCAAAGCGGAAAGCCGCAGCTCTTTTAGCGCGACCTTAAAACAATCGTCGATCTCGTCGGCGGAGGCGTTTTGCAGCCGAAACGCCAGCGCGCTTTGCGGATGAGTTCCGCCAACCAAATCGGGCAATCCGGAGTGATGCCCTGCGACGCAATACGATAAAATCCTTCCGTACGCTTTCCCCAGTATTTCCTCCGTCAATTTGGCGGCGGGTGTGGAATGGTCGAGTCTGCCTTTTATGGTTTCGGACGAAGCCTCCTCGTCGTAACTGCTTTTAGAACGGATATAGTTTTGCCACTCAGGTGTCCCCTTGCCAACGTCGTGGCACATACCAAGCGCGTACGCCCATTCAGACGAATTAAAGTTCGCGGCAAACCCAGCGGCTAATTCGGCTACCTTTATTAAATGCTCAGTCAGCGGCTGTGGTTTTGCCCATTCGCCGTTCTCAAGCCGCTTTACGTGCGCTATGTAATCCATCGCTTTTTCCTTAATGAAAATCTGGACATTTTGCAAACAATGAATATTAACATAATAAAACTATACACATCTCACGCACCAATCTCCCAAAATTTACTTTTGTTTGTTGTCCCAACCTAGCAATTAAGGTTGGGAACAAACTCAACATTATGCAAAACAATGTTTCTATCCGCGCAATCCCTTTGCGAATTGCGACTAAATTGGCTGCTAGCAAAAAGCAAACCTTACACCACCCGCATAAACGCCGCATAACTTTAACTTAGACGACGCGGAAAACCATTCAAACACTCGCCACTTAACAATACGGCGCATCAATGGCGAAGCCGTCGCGGACAATTATAACAAACGGCGCGGGCGATAGAATAATGACGTGTGTCAAAGACGGCTATCGGCGGGCGTGATTTCTTGGAGCGGTTTAACGGTTGCGTCAATCAGGCGAAGCGGATAGACAAAGCCGATCTCTCCGTTTGTCCGCGAGCCGCGTTTCAATACGCCTTCAACGCGAAGCGCCTCCCCGCGCCGCCGTACGATCATTTGAGGTTCGGCGGGATAGACGACAACAATATCAAACATCCAATCGGCATCCGACGAATAAAGCGGGCATAACGCCGCCGGAGAGTTTGTCAGAATGAAGGATTTTGATGTTTTTTCAAGCGGGAAAGCTATAAATCCGTCGATTACGACCTTGTGATCCAACATTTCCTTCGTCTTCCGCGATAACCCCGTGTCGCCATCGTATAGCTCATCAAACGAGAGTCTGTTACCGGCACCGCGTAGCGGCGCGCGCAGCATCAGCGTCAAAAGAGCGGCGCGCGCGTCTAACGATCTGTCGCTCAGCACCTTATCCCTCCGAGTGGCTTGAAAAGCCCGCTTCCGCGCCCTGTTCGTACCCGCCACGACAACCGCCGTTTTCTTCTTCTTGATCTGCGCGTCGCCGACGGCGTAACCAATTTTTGCATTTTGCGCTCCTTAAGTTTCAACGCAAATTCTAAGCGGGAAACGTAAGAAACGCTGGCAATAAGCGGTAAAAACTATGTAAAACCTGGTTCGCAACGCCTAACGCCGGCGCACCAACGGCTTATTGGCAGCGAAACAGCGTCTGGCTTAACAGTTCTTTCGCTTCAGGCGTAAAGCGCGCCGGTTTGCCGTTTTTGATAAAGGCCAGCTCTACTTCCGCTCTGAATATCGGCTCGTCGTCGCGCAGAATAACCTGATCGAGCCAGATGGACGCGCCTCCCACTTTTCGCAGCGCTGTTTTAACCGTCAGCAGATCTGCAAGCTTCGCCGATTTGATAAAACGCGTGTTTAGCGTCCGAACAACAAAGTTGAACTCTTCCGAGTGAGGCGTTCTGTTTATGGCAAAAAAACTTTCGCTCCGCGCCCGTTCTATGTATTTTATATAGTTGGCGTGGTAAACCACCCCCAGCGCGTCCGTATCTTCGTAATAGACCCGTATCGTCATACAAACAGCTCTGTTTCCATCAGCTCAATCCCAAAACCGCCCAGCGCAACGGGAGCATCAATCTCCTTCGTGGCAAGCAATGTCAGCTTTTTTACGCCGAACGAGGAGATGATCTGCGCGCCGATGCCGAACTCTTTTTTAGGATCGCCGCCACCCCCGTCGATGAATAGCAATATTCCTCCCGCTTTTTTCAAATACTCTATCGCCCGCAGTATTCCGCCGAGCTGATTATCGCATAGGATCAAATCGGCGTCGATTCCTATGCGGTGAAATTTGGCGGCGCAGCTATCGCCGAAGCTGCCGAATTTCACGGCACGGTGAACGCGGCTTTGATGATCTGTCCAATAGCTTATCTCCACCTCCGTGTCGAAAAGCCTGCAGATTTCCGCGCGGCTTTTTTGCACTAGTCTTTCCCGTTTTAAGCGATATTCAACGAGATCGGCGACAAAGATCAGCGGCATATTGTGCCGTTTGGCAAACTCGTCGAGATAGTCTCTCCTCGCCATCGCGCCATCGGGACGCACCACCTCGCAGATCACGGCGCACTGCGAAACCCCCGCGATACGGCAGAGATCGAGCGAGCCCTCTGTATGCCCAGTGCGCGCCAGTACGCCTCCCTCTTTGGCGATAAGCGGAAATATATGCCCCGGACGCACCAGATCGGATGGTTTTGAGAGCGGATCGGCGATAATCCTGATCGCGTCGTTGCGCTCAAACGCCGATATGCCGGTAACCGCGCTCTTCGCGTCAACCGTCACGGTGAAAGCGGTGCCGTGCCCCGACTGATTATCCGTAACCATAGGAGAGAGTTCCAGCCGTGTGGCGTCAGCCTGATTCAGCGAAATGCAGACAAGCCCGCGTGCCTCCTTGATCATAAAGTTGACCATCTCTGGCGTGCTAAATGTGCCCGCGTAGATCAGATCGCCTTCGTTTTCGCGCTCCTCGTCGTCGATCATAATGGCCATTCCGCCGGATCGGATCGCCTCCGCGGCTCTCTCCACCCGCGCCTCAACGCTCATCGCTCGTCTTCCTCATCTTCTTCCTCCATAGGGCAGCTTGAAATCGACACCACGCGATCTTTGTGTTCAACACGCACAATAATTACGCCGCTGGTGTTGCGCCCCGCTTTGCGGATCGATTCCATATCGACGCGGATCATCTTGCCTTCGCTGGTAAGTACCATAAGCTCCTTTTTGGGGTCCGTGATCACCGCGCCCACAAGCGAACCCGTCTTTGGCGTAAGCTTCATCGCGATCACCCCTTTGCCGCCGCGCGATTGCAGGCGGTATTCGCTGGCAGGAGAACGTTTTCCGATGCCGCGTTCACTTACCGTCAGAAGCTCGGAGTTCTCATCATCCAGCACAATCGCGCCCACGACGCGATCACCGCCGATCTTAAAGCGAATCGCCGTTACGCCGCGAGCCGTGCGCCCCATTTCGCGCACCTCGCCGATCGGGAAGCGTACGCTCATCGCCTTTTCGGTAATCACAAAAAGTTCCTTCGCCGCGCTCATGGCGATCTGCGCGTTTACCAGTTCGTCGTCGTCATTCAGCGTGATCGCGCGGACGCCCACGCTTCTGATATTGCTGTATTCGCTCAGATTCGTGCGTTTGACCATTCCGTTTTTGGTGAAGAACACCAGCGATTTTGAAATGTCAAAGTCGGTTGTGGGAATAATCGCCATGATTTTTTCGTCTTCCCTGAGGCTGATAAGATTGACGACCGCTTTGCCTTTCGCGCCGCGTCCCGCTTCAGGAACGCGATAGACCTTAAGCCAGTATAACTGCCCCTTGTTGGTAACAAACAGCAGCGTGTTGTGCGTGTCCGCCACAAAAAAGCTTTCAATAAAGTCGTCCTCGTAGGTCGTTACCGCAAGTTTGCCCTTTCCGCCGCGATTTTGCTTCTCGTAAGACTTGAGATTGACGCGCTTAATATAGCCTCTGTGCGTGATTGTAACCACCATCGGTTCGTTGGAGATCAGATCCTCCACGTCGATGTCGTCGTAGTCGTCTTCAATCGTCGTCAGCCGCTTCATCTGGTAACGGTTTTTTATGTCGACAAACTCTTCCTTGATTGCCCGCGAAAGCAGATCGTCGCTCTTGAGGATCGCGCTTAAACATTCGATCAGCGCGAGCAGTTCCTTGTATTCGTTTTCGATCTTCTCGCGCTCCAACCCCGTGAGCCTTTGCAGGCGCATCTCCAGAATCGCCTGCGCCTGTTTATCACTGAAGCTGAAGCGTTCGATCAGCGCTGCTTTGGCGCTCTCGGTATCCTTGCTGGCGCGAATCAGCGCGACGATCTCGTCGATATAATCAAGCGCGATCCGCAACCCCTCCAGGATGTGCGCCCTTGCCCGCGCTTTTTCCAGATCGAAGATCGTGCGGCGGATCACTACCGTCTTGCGGTGCGCCAGAAATATACCCAGCATATCGGCCAGGTTGAGTATACGCGGCTCCTTGTTGTGGATACCCAACATAATGATCCCGAAGGTAACGCTCATCTGCGTTGATTTGTAGAGGTTGTTCAGTATAATCTCGCTCATCGCCTCGCGCTTAAGCTCAATCACCACGCGCATACCATCGCGATCGGATTCGTCACGCACTTCGCTGATACCGTCGATTTCCTTGTTCTTTACAAGTTCGTCGATGGTCTTGATCAGCGCCGCCTTATTGACTTGATACGGCAGTTCGTCAATTATAATCATCTCTTTTTTGGCGTTCTGCTCGGTGTGCGTCTTTGCCCGTACGCGAATACGCCCGCGCCCAGTCAGATAGGCATCGGCAATTCCCTTTTTGCCGAAGATTACGCCGCCCGTTGGAAAATCGGGACCTGGGATAAAGCGCATCAGATCTTCGCTGGCGGCATTCGGATAATCCACCAGATAAATAAGCGCATCCATCACCTCGTCGAGGCGGTGCGGCGGAATATTCGTAGCCATACCCACCGCGATCCCGCCGCTGCCATTGACTAAAAGCGACGGAATACGGCTTGGAAGCACGTCTGGCTCTTGCAGGCTGTCGTCGTAGTTGGGGATAAAATCCACCGTGTCCTTGTCAATGTCGGCTAACAGCTCTTCGGCGATCGCCGTCATTCTCGCTTCGGTGTAGCGCATAGCCGCCGCGCTGTCGCCGTCTACCGAGCCGAAGTTGCCCTGACCATCGACCAGCGGGGCGCGCATGGAAAAATCCTGCGCCATACGCACCAGCGCGTCGTAAACCGCCGTATCGCCGTGCGGGTGATATTTGCCGATCACGTCGCCGACGATCCGCGCCGATTTCTTATATGCCGATCGCGGCGAAAGATTCAGCTCGTTCATCGCGTATAAAATTCGGCGATGCACGGGTTTTAATCCGTCGCGGAAATCGGGCAGCGCCCGCCCTACAATCACGCTCATTGAGTAGTCGAGGTAACTCGCCTCCAAGCTCTCCTTAATGTCGATTGGCTGGATATCTTCGTTTATGTTCAGCAAATTTTTTGCCACGGCAAACCTTGTTGGGGTGTTATTTCTGCTCTCATTTTAGCAGGCGCGAACTTGTTAGAATTGCCCAATGCAAACGATCGATTGCCGCAAATGCGCTCACTTTTTTGTTACGTGGCAGCCGAACTTCCCGTACGGCTGCAGATTCTTCGGTTTCAAAGGCAGGACGATGCCCAGCCAGACGGTATTTTTAAGCAGTGGTACGCGCTGTGATCAGTTCGCCCCGCAAGAGCCAGGAGCGGCAAAAAAAGCAAAGATACGGGATCGATCGTTTCGGGCGTAAATTCAGAGCGGAAGGAAGAAGATTTATGAAAAACGGGAGGAAAACCCGCGGCTGGGCATCCGCCGCGTTAGCAGTTTTGTTTCTGCTGCCGGCTCTTTGCGTTGCGGACAGCTCGCTCAACCTTACGTTAAGCGGCTTCCCTTCGCGCCTGAATCCGCTGCTGGCAACCGATACAGTCAGTGGCGAACTCTCTTTGTATCTGTTTGACGGGCTGGTAAAATACGATAAAAACGCCAAGATTGTGCCGGAGATTGCCGAGAGCTGGAGCTTCGCGGATGATCGCACGCTGATCTTTAAGCTGCGCAAAGACAGGCTATGGCACGACAAGACGCCGGTTACGGCGCGCGACGCTGTTTTCCTCTATGAAACGGCAATCGGAGATCGCGTACTTACTCCGTACGCTTCGACATTCAGAATGGTGGAAAGCGTGGAGGCGATCGACGATTTTACGCTCAAGGTGGTCTATCGATCGCCCTACTTCAAAGCGCTGGAGACGTGGATGATGCCGCTGATTCCGGAGCATATTCTGCGAGACGATCCCAATTTGATGGGCAGCAGCTTTAACACCCGTCCGGTCGGTAACAGCTTCTATAAGCTGGAGGAGCTTACCCTCTCGCGCAATCTCAACCTCTTCAGGTTTGATGATTTCAGCCCTTATCCGCCAGCGATCGATCGGGTGGTCTTTGAATATATACAGGACCCCAATATGGAGTTTCTGCGGCTGAAATCGGGGCAGATACATATCGGAAGCCTCAACGCTATGCAGTTTGAAAGGCAGACCGACAACGCCTTCAGGGAGCGTTACGAGATTATTGAAAACGGCGCTTTTGCATATACGTATCTTGGTTTTAACCTTCACGATCCGAAGTTTCAGGACAGCCGCGTGAGGGAGGCGCTCAGCTACGCGATCGATCGTCAGGAGCTGGTAGACGTGCTCTTTCTTGGACACGGGCGCGTCTGCAATTCCCCGTTTCTGGAGGGAGCTATTGGGTATAACGACTCCATTATGTCTCCGGAGCAGAATATCACCAAAGCCAAAGCGCTCTTAAAAGAGGCGGGCTACGACGAAAACAACCCGTTTACGTTTACGATTTCCACAAACAGTACCAACCACATCCGCCTTTACGCGGGCGAGATACTTCAGCATCAGCTCGCTAAATCCGGCGTCAAGGTAACGCTGCGCGTAATGGAGTGGCAGGCGTTTTTAAGCCGCGTCGTTAAGACGGGGAACTTTGAAACGATCCTGC
Source organism: Helicobacteraceae bacterium (assembly GCA_031288475.1). Lineage (GTDB taxonomy): Bacteria > Campylobacterota > Campylobacteria > Campylobacterales > SZUA-545 > JAIRKM01. Next base: position 15,814 of record JAITRJ010000004.1, read on the forward strand.
TGGGCTGGAGCCTCCCGCTGACGCCCGATCCGTATTCGATCTGGCACAGCGCGAGCGATAAAGCCGGAGGTTTTAACTATATCGGATATAAAAACAGCGAAGTGGATCGGCTGATAGAAGAAGCGGAAGTTACAAACGACCGCGAAAAAGTCGCCGCTATTTTTGAAAAGATAGGCGCTTTGATCGTGCGTGACAACCCATATCTGTTTTTATACATTCCAAACGAGATATCCGCAGTTTCTAAAAAGATAACGCCGCTGGAGGCTACCCGTTTCGGCTTTTCGTACAACCGGATCGACTGGCGGATCGACCCGTAGCGCCTCCCGTAATGCTTTTTCGTGCTACACTTACGGCAGTCAGGCGAAGGAGAGTTACATGGGGGGGCAGGTGTTTTTGTATGGGGATTTTGTGCCATTTCTCCGTCACGAGATCGGCGAAATGCGGCGGTTGCAGGAAGATCAACGGAAAATTACCATTATGTTTTTGCAGGTTAAAGCGCCGGAAAGCGGGCTGAAGTTTCTGCAGGGCAGCCTGCGCACTTCGGATGTCATCTTTCATAAAGGGGACGCTTTTCTGATCGTGATGCCGCTTACCGACAAAGAGGGGGCAATGCATGTCGCCCGCGTTCTGGAGGAGTATTACGGCGAGAGAGTCCACGACGTGAACGCCACCTGGCCCGAAGATGGAGAAGATGAGGGCGCGCTGCTTACAAACTTCGCGCAATATATCCGGTCGAAATGCGGAATTGATCTCTTTTCGCTGATCATATAACGTTTTTGCGGTTCACGCGTTTCCCGCCGCGAAGCGGCGAGATGTTTGGAACGAGAATTGCTTTATTTGCCTAGATTCTCCAAGTCAGGAGCCAAGGCAAGATGAGCTTTCTAAAGATCAACACCAATATCGCGTCAATGAACGCGCTGACAAACTCACAGATCAACGATCGCGAGATCGATAAGTCGGTCGCCCGCCTCTCTTCCGGCCTTCGCATAAACAAGGCGGCGGATGACAGCTCTGGCATGGCAATCGCGGACAGCCTGCGCTCTCAGGCAAACGCGCTGGGACAGGCGATCAGAAACGCCAACGACGCGATTGGGATCATACAGATTGCCGACAAAGCGATGGATGAACAGATTAAAATCTGCGACACGATCAAGACAAAGGCGATTCAAGCGGCGCAGGACGGGCAGAATCAGGAGTCTCGGACGGCGATTCAGCGGGATATAAACCGGCTGGTCGAACAGCTCAACAACATCGCCGTACAGACTAGTTTCAATGGAATGAAACTGCTGGCGGGCAGCTTTGTAAACAAAGAGTTTCAGGTAGGGGCGTACTCCAACGAAACGGTCAAGGCGAGCATCGGCTCTACCCTTGCCAGCAAAATTGGCGGCGTGCGGCTGGAGACTACCGCGACGATCACCGCCGCAAGCGAAACGACGCTTATATTTCAAAGCCCCACCGGAGCAGCGCCAGTTCAGCTTGAAAGCGTCGTAATCAGCTATTCTGCCGGTACTGGGCTTGGGGTGCTCTCGGAGGCGATCAATACGTACAGCGACATTATCGGTACGCGGGCTACTTACAACGTGCAGTCCACCGGCGAGATCGCGGTTGAGGGCGGCGAGACAATCCGCGCCCTTACGATCAACGGCATTCTGATCGGCGATATTGACAACACGGAGGATAACGATCGCAATGGAAATCTTGTAAACGCAATCAACAGCTTTTCAATGCTTACGGGCGTATACGGCAGTATTGATGAGCAAGGCAGGCTTAACCTGACGGCGCGGGACGGACGCGGAATATACGTTACCACCAGCGCGGGCGGTACCGCTCTCGGACTTAGCGGCGGTACAAGCGCGGGCGCACACGAAAACTATGGACGGCTCACGCTTTTACACAGCAATGCGCGGGACATCAACTATACCGCCACCGGATCGCTTTCAGACAAGATCAACTCCGCCGGCTATCAGGCGTTTGTGAATATGGAGGATGTAATTGGTAATTTCACGGCGCTCCAGGGCGCCGCAGGAGGGGCGTACGCAAACGCGGTTCAATCGGCGGCGGCGGGCAAATATCTGGGCGTAGGCGTTACCACAAGGCAGGGCGCGATGATTACTATGGATATAGCGGACGCCGCGCTGAAACTTCTTGACGAGATCCGCGCCGATCTTGGGGCGGTGCAGAATCAGATCGAAGTTACGGTTACCAACATCTCAAATGCACAGGTTAACGTACAGAACTCCGAATCGACGATCCGCGATCTGGATTTTGGGGCGGAGAGCGCCAATTTCTCCAAGCAGTCAATTCTGGCGCAATCAGGCAGCTTCGCACTCAGTCAGGCAAATCAGATTCAGCAGAATGTCTTGCGCCTGCTTCAGTAGATGGAAAAAACGTATCAAGGCAACCTTGAGGCGCTGTATAACGTTAATAGGGAACTCTGGCGGCGGCTCAGGAAGTGTGAGAGCAACGAACGGTTTGAGGTATTCACGGGCAAAGACCCTCTTGACGTAAACCTGCTTGACACCGTTTCGCGGAGAACGCTCTATGACAAGCCGATCAGCGACACCGAACAAAAGCTGCTGCAACTCGCCGAGAAAATGCGTTATCCGTTTCTTTGCTTTTTCGGCTTCGGCAACGGCTTTCTGCTGAAAGCGCTGCTGAAAAACCGTACGCTTGCTCATATAATTGTGATTGAGCCGCATATTGAGATTCTTTATATCGGTTTTCATCTGAACGACTTTCGGCGCGAGATAGAGAGTCTTAGGTTGATCGCGGCGCACATTGACGATTTTAACGCCGACGCGGCTATGCGGTTTTTCAAGATGGACAAGGTAACCATATATGCCAAACTCTACAATCTGGAGATTACGACCTCTTATTACGGCGGTTTGAGCGAGGCGGTCGAGCAGATCAACAAGATAATGATCGATGCGATCCTTCATTCGATACAGGCGTATGGAAACGACCTCGGCGACGCGCTTACGGGCGTGGAAAATTTTCTAATCAACAGATACGAAATGATTGAAAACGTCCCTTTCGTCGATCTGATCAGGCAGAAAAACAGCGATTTGGCGGTGCTTGTGGCGACAGGTCCGTCGCTTACGAAACAACTCTCGCTTCTAAGGGAGATACAGGCATCCGTAACAATCATCAGCGTGGACGCGTCACTGCCGATCCTTGAGAAGTGGGGTATCGTACCCGACATTGTCACCAGCATTGAACGGGTGGAGGCGACCTCAAAGTTTTATGAGAATACAAGCGTGGAGTTTCAAAAAAAGGTGGGGTGCTTCGCTTTAAGCGCCCTTTGTCATAAGAGAACCATATCGCTTGTCAAAGGGACGAAATGTTTGATTATGCGCCCATTTGGCTATATGTTTGCCTTTGATTTGAAAGACTTCGGTTATGCGGGCATTGGTATGAGCGCGGCGAATCTCTCGTTTGAAATCGCCTTTATGATGAGGTTCAGGCAGGTGGCGTTTATAGGACAGGATCTCGCTTACGGGAAAGACGATCTGGCTACGCACGCGGGCGATCACATATTTGGTACGAAAGACCCTAGTGCGCGGCAGTTCGCCGAGAGTGGAAATGTAGTGCGGCTGCCAGCGTGGGGCGGAAACGGCGAGGCGCTTTCAAACAACATCTGGGTGCTTTTCAGAAACTTTTTCATTCAAAATATCGCCGACACCAGAGGCGATATTGCTGTCTATAACTGCACGGAGGGCGGCTGCCACATTGACGGAGCAGAGGATCGTCCGTTTGGCGAAATTGTAAAAAGGCTTGTGGACAGAGAGCGAAAGAAAGCATCCTTTTCGCTTCGCTCTGAGCCGCGCGCAATCATCAGCGAAAACAGGGAAAAGATCAGGGAAACAGTCGCCTCTATGATCGAGATGGCGCAGAAAACGATTGACGAAGGCGGTCCGCTGCTTTCGGAACTGAACGGTATCGGCGTGCGGTTGGAAGGGCTTACCCGCGAAGAGCAGCTTAAAGGCGTTGATTTCCAAAAGGTAGAAGAACTCAACAAACGGATCGAAAAGTTTAAAAAAAAGCTGGCCGACGAACTTTTTATGAAATATTTCAATGAGACGATCAAAGCGCTTGTGGTAAATCAGGAGATGAACATAGCGAAGATTGTGGTGCGGGTAGCAAAAAATATTGATGAAAAACGGACGATTGAAATTGAGTTTCTCTGCGCTCACCGCTTCTGGCTCTTTACGGTGCTGGGGGCGATTGAAGCGCAACGCGACATTATGCTCAAATACGCCGACTAGTCAAAGTTGATCTCCTCCGCATCGTTTCTTAAAGGCGCGCTTTTTTTCGCTAGGATCATCTCTACGGCGGCGACGCCCAGCTTTTGACATTTTGGACAGCGGTAGAAGTGCATTGGAAACAAAGAGTAGCACTTCTCGCATCGGTACTCAAACTCAACGTCGACGATCGGTTTGTTCTCTTTCAGCCTGATAAGCAGATCAAACTCGAATATCCCGCTCTCCGCCGCCGAATTCTGCCACCCCTTTGCGGTATACAACTCTCTTAACAGCGGGTGTTTGAGCGCTTCGTTTTCTATGTAGCGTTTGCGCGGCAGAAACCAGAATATGTCGATGGTATCGATCAACCGTTCGCTTTTAATCGCGCTCCATGCCTCTATGTGGTCGTGCGAAAACATAAACTCCGCAACCAAGCGGTGTAAAAAAGGGGATCGATCCTGCATCTTCCTCAGTGCCTCAAATTTCTTTTCAGCGCTTAACAACGCGTCGCTGATAACAATGTTCGCCTGTATAAACTCCCGCTCCATCAAGACATCTTCTTCAAGTTCCCGCAGGGCGGTAAGAACGTCAAGCGCGCTTTTATACTCTTTCATCTGTTCGTAGATCACCAGAAGCAGTTTAAGCGCATCCAGATTGCGGTTTTTCAACCGCAGAGATTCCAGCAGAATATCGCGGCTTCGCTGGAGGAACCCCGCTTTGTAGTACGCTCCCGCAAGACGTGTCATCACAAAAACCCGCTCGTTTTCGTCGGTAAGAATATCGAGAAGCGCTAGGCATATTTTGATCGATTCGGCGAAATCGCCGCTTTTATAATAAATATTGGTCAGCAGGATCAGCGCATTTACCGAATCGGGTTGCAGTTCAAGCACGTTTTTGTAATCCTTTGATCGCTTCGCACCCTCAAACCGCGATAAAAAATTGGAAAGCTTTTTGCTCTGCCGCCGCTCTTTGTATAGCCCGGAGAGGTGATCGATCAGTGCGGTAACGGCGATTACGATCAGCAGCATAGCGATACTGAACGATGGTGAGCGATAGTCTATTGCCAGAAATTCCAACGATTGAACCTTGACGCAAATGACGCGATTATAACAGATACGGCTGTCGTATAATTGCGCAATGATTAAACCCGAATCGATCGAGCAGCTCAAATCCGCTGTCGATATCGCGGACGTGATAGGCAATTATGTCGAGCTGAGGCGGACGGGCGCTTCGCTTACGGGGCGCTGTCCTTTTCACGAAGAACGGACGGGGAGTTTCAGCGTTTCGCCCTCGCGCGGTTTCTATCATTGCTTTGGCTGCGGCGCGTCTGGGGATGTCATTAAGTTCGTGCAGGAGATCGAGCGTATTGGCTTCAACGAGGCGGCGCAGAAAATCGCGGACTGGTACAATATCGCGCTTGAATACGAAAGCGGCGAAATGCCCAAGCGCAGAGATCCGCGTCCGCTGGAGGCACTGAAGCGGTTTTTTATAAACGAACTGTGGCAAAACGGCGAAATACTGGGGTATTTGCAAAAACGCGGCGTCAGCCGATCGTCAATTGAGCGGTTTGAGATTGGTCTGGCGCTTTCGGGCGCGGCGCAGATCGATATGCTCAGCCGTGAGAAGATACCGTTGCCGCTCGCGGCGGAGGCAGGCGTTGTTGCCGTTGACGAGAAGGGCAGACACTACGCCCGCTTTACGAACCGCGTGATGTTTCCCATCTACAATCCGCAGGGACAGATCGCGGGGTTTGGCGGGAGAACAATTGCCGATCACGCGGCAAAATACATCAACTCGCCGCAGAGCGGTTTTTTTGATAAATCGCGCCTTCTCTTCGCGCTCAACTTCGCAAAGGATGCAATTGCGAAACAGAAGCGGGCGATCGTATGTGAAGGGTATATGGACGCCGTTATGCTCCATCAGGCGGGGTTTCAAAACGCCGTCGCAACGCTGGGAACCGCCCTTACGGAAACGCACCTGCCGCTTTTGAAGAAGCTTGGCGAACCATCGATCACGCTCTCATACGACAGCGATCAAGCGGGGCAGGAGGCGGCTTTTAAGGCGGCAAAGCTGCTGTGCGCGCGCGGATTTGGCGGCGCGGTGGCGTTGATCGAGGGGGCGAAGGATCCCGCCGAACTGCTGGAGGCGGGAGGAAGCGAAAAGCTTACCGTCTGCTACCAGAACGCGGTGTCATTGGCGCGGTTTGTTATCGCCAGAATTGCGCGGGCGGCGGAGAACAAGGACGCGGCGTTTGCGCGGATGAGGCAGTTTCTGGATACGCTGGCGCCGTTTGCGCGGGAGGAGGCGGCTGCTTTCGCCGCCGCTCATCTTGGCTGCAATCCCGGCCGTTTTCGCCGTAGCGCATTCGCGCCGATTGCCGCTGCGCCGTTTGGCGCTAAGAGCGATCGGGCGGAACTGACGCTGATTAAGACTCTCGCGTTGAATCAAGCGCTGTATGAAAATATGGTGGATTACCTTAATGCCGCGCTCTTCGCCGCGCACGCCGATCTGTTTGCCGCAATCGGTGACGAAAAGAGGCTTTTTGCGCTGATAGGCGACGAAAATATCAAGACGCTCTCTCCCGACGAAGCAAAAGACGCGATTTGCAAGTTGCTTATGTTTTTTTACAAAAAGGAATTGAAGCGGCTTCGCGTGGAAGGCAGGATAGAGGCGATCAAGGAAGTTCATCGTATGATTGATCGGTTGAAGAACGGCGGTTTAGCGCCATTTAAACGTTTTTAAAAAGTGGTTAGTCTATAATTTTGGCCGAAGTCGGGGACATAGCTCAGATGGGAGAGCGCTTGCATGGCATGCAAGAGGTCGGCGGTTCGATCCCGCTTGTCTCCACCATCACGCAGTTTCTTAATTTGCCTGCCCAAACTCTTATTCGCTTTCTTGTGCCAACGACATCTGTTTTCTAACGAAAATGCGGCTTAATCGCCGCAATTACCAAAATACCGTGTGCTCCGCCCTTTTCGCCGCTCTCGTAACAGAGTGGAAAACGCGAAACATCGTTCAAACGGAAAATATGGAAAGAAAACGCCGCTTCAGCCAGCGCAGCCGCCCGCACTGATCGTTATACGGCGGCGGTCAGCGCGGCGCGTATATCCTCCCCTGAGCGCCGCCATAAGCAATCATGCTTAGCCTGATCGCGAAAAACCGCCGGCTAAAACCGGTAGAACTGATAGTTTGTATGAAAGAGGCGAAAATCTCACCTTTCGATAAACGCCGTCAGAACTCAAAAACGAACGGCGGAATACCTATGCGAAAAGCGCGGCATGTCGCGTCTGTCGCCGTTGCGGGCAATGCCTGCGGGAGCGGGGCTAAGGTTGAAGGCAGTCCAGCAGCGCGAAACGTTTCGTTTGTTTGATATCGTAAACATCTTTCCGGATCGCTTCATCCTATATCCTCCCCCGTTCAGTGGAGAGTTATTATTCCAGTAAACCTAAGGGAGAGATTAGATAAACCGAAGGAAGAGATTCAGGGATGTCATCAATAGGGAACAGAACAATCAGTTTGTCAGGTTCCAACTGTTATCCTGAAGGGATCGGGTTTTGACTAGTTCAATGTATTCAGCACCGCGCCAGCGGAAACGCCCACGCAGCCTATCTGTGTTTTACCGGTAAGCGTCAGATCATGTTTTGGCTGGCAGATGATCTGTAAGCTCTTCCGCTTAAAGCCTCGTTAAATCGCATATACGTCTCCACCCGTTCTGGAGTATTGGCTGTTTTATGTTCTATATAGGCAAGCGTCGCGTCTTCATCTACGGGCAAGCCTAATTTCTTAACCTTCGCATAAACGCATCTAACCGACAAATTTATAGAGCGGATTATCCCCTCCGATCTGCAAAAACAGCTTGCGGACGTAATAGCCGTCGCTTTTACCGACGGCTTGATTAACGGGCTTAAAGAGGGCAAGCTAGACGCTAAGGGCATCATAGGCAATATGACGGAGGGGATCGGCAGCTCGTTAACCGCCGAGTTTAGCAAATCCCTCTCGGGCGCATTCTCCCAAGCCTTCAGCGGCGGGGGCATGAGCGGCTTTAGTAATCTTAACTGGGGCGCTATGGGCTTTGGTATGGCGGCTACTCTGGCAGCCGATCAGATGACCGCCGAATGGCAGATCACAGAGGTGCGCGACATACTGGAGGAGATCGCGCAGAACACCCTTGATACGGTAAGCGCTTTTCAGAGTTATACCAAATTCGCGCGGATGTTTAGTTTGGATCGGTTATCGCCCTACGGGCTGATCTATCAATCCTCGCGCTTAACCACAACTCCCGACATAGGCACAACGGGGCGCAGCGGCTCGCAGGGCGCGATGTACGGCGCGACTACGGGCGCGATGATAGGCACCTACGTTGTGCCCGGCATAGGCACGGCAATCGGAGCGATTATCGGCGGCGTAGTCGGCACTATCGCGGGAATTCTTGGCACGGGAACGAAAACCAAGCTCAAAGGCTACGATTCGTCGCTTTCCCTGCTCAAAATACAGGCGCCCGACAGCGCCAAACTCTACAGCGATGCGATTAAAGAGCAGATCACCAGCTGGATGAGCATCTATCGGGATAACGAGCAGCTGTACAACGTGCTGGTGGGGACGGAAAAAAAGTCCAAAAAGACTTTACTGGGCACGAAAAAGACCGTTACCTATATCTACGCGCAGATGACAATAGCGCAGGCGGAGATGGTCGCGTTCCTCAAGCAATTTGGCGCGGATAACTACGGCAATTTAACGAGCGAGGGCGTTAAAAAATTCGGCGAGGCGCTTAATACGCTTAACAGCATATTTGATCAAGCCGATCGCTTTGTCGCGTCCATTACGGGCGTTGATATGTATCAGTATGATCTGGATTACGCCGCGCGGCAGTTTGACTACGCCAAAGAGTATATACAGAGCTACTTTGAGGCGATGGGTGAGAGCGTTAAAGCCAACACCGCGGGCTTCGCTGAAAGCCTTTCGGATCAGATCGCCGACTATGAAAAAAGCTTGATTACTGGCAAAACCTAACCGACGATTCAAGCTGGGGGCAATACCTTAAAGGGCATTACTCAAATTACTACGAAGCTGAGATCGAGGCGCTTAAAAACTCTCTCTCGGCGTATCTGGGAGGTATCGATCTAAACCTCGATCCTAAAAACATTAACGAGATTCTTTCCGGCGAGTTTTTACAGCAGATGATCGCTGCACTGGGGGCGGCGGCTAACGCGGAAGACATCACAAACGCGTTTGAGGCTTTAAGATCAAGCGCCGAAGCCTACGTCGAGGCGCTGAAGGCGGCGGCAAACGCCGAGATGGAAAGATTATCCAGCGAGGCGGAGTTTATCAAGTGGCTTGGGCAGACCGACAGCGCGATTGAGAGCGCGGCGGGGGCTCTGCGCTCCTTCGCCGACAGCCTGCGCTCCTTCGCGCAGCAGGCAAGAGACCTGATAACAGAGGGGCGGAGCGAGGATCGGGAGTTTTTGCAGAGACAGTATTTATCTGCGAAACTAGCCTACGCCAGTATCCGCGACGAAACGGGGGATTTGCGAGGCGATATATCGCAGCAACGCGCGCAGGACGTAATAAACGAGTATTTAAGCGCCGCAAGATCGTTGCAAGGCGCGATAGGCGAATACGACTATACCGGCAAGTCCGCGCTGGAGCGGGAGCTTCTGCAAGCCGCCGACGCGATTGATCTAAGCGCCGATATCCTATCGGTGCGGATTGTGGGTGATAATGTAGATTTAGCAACTAACCAGACGATTAACGATCTGATCGCCGCGCTTACCCCCGCGCTCTCCATTGATCAGATCGGCTTTACAGGCACTTCCGACGCGGCAAAGAGGGCGCTGGCTCTTACCAGCGGCGCCAAAACCCAAACGGAACTGGACGCGCTGATCGAGGCGATAGCGACGCTGCGCTTCGGGGACGACGCAAGCGACGCGGCGTATCTGGATAACTTGGCAAGACTCGCCGAATACGACGACGGCGCGGCAAGGCAAACCGAGCTCCTGCAAAACATCATCGAACTATTAGCTCATGCGGGAGCGATCAGCGCGGAACAGCTCAAAAGACTCGACAAGATCGAACGCCACGAAGCCCGCGCGGAGCTGGTCGCCGAGGCGGGAGCGGGAGCATGAGAATCCTCTACCCCAAACCGCTGAGCGTAATCGCGAGCGAGGCGGCAGAAACCGAAACGATCCCAGAGTGGGCGGCGGGAGAGTACGCTCAGAGCGATAAAGTAATCCGTTCGGTAGCGGTGGAAAACGCCGCAATCGACGTTTCGGCGATTGATTATGTCTTTGAGGCGGGGGTGGGTACGAGCGCCGATCCCGCGAGCGGATCGCTCGACTGGATCAACAGGGGCGCTTCGGAGGCGTACAAGGTGTTCGACGAGTCAATCACCACTCGGAGCCCCTACGCTTCGGGTTCGATCCTTGAGATAAGAGCGCTCAAGCTGGACGGCGTATTTCTGTCGCGCTTTAACGGATCGGCTTTGCTTGAGGCGTTCGACGCTTCAGGGGATATGCCTTTTTTCTCGCGCCTCGTTACAGCTTCAAGCAACCTGTACGAGCCCGCCGCCAGCTGGACGACTTATTTTTTTCGCGATCTGATCTCTACGGGCGCCGCGCAGGATATTCTTGTGGAGATACCAGCGCGCGTATCGGGCGTAAGGATACGATTAACCGCTCAGACGGGCGGTTTTTCACTTGGGAAGATCATAGCGGGCGTGTCAATGGAGATTGGTAAAACGATGATCCCGCCTACGGTCGGCATCAATGATTATTCGATTAAAGCGGTAGATGAAAACGGAAACATCTATATCAAGGAAAAGGCTTTTTCTAAGGTAATCAGCTTTGAGGTGTGGATCGCCACCGCCCGCTTCGATCAGATCGCCTCGCTCTTAGCCTTGTTGAGGGCGAAGCCGACCGTATATATAGGCGACGACTTAGCCCGTTTCTCGTCGCTTTCGGTGTATGGGACGTACCGGAATTTTTCAATGCTTCTAAGCGGCGAGGATATAAGCGACTGCACCCTTGAAATTGAGGGGATAACGTGATTGGGTTTCGTTCCGCCCTCCGCTCTTTTTGCGGCGACGGAAGCTGTTGATATTCAATTATTGACCGGTTTAACGTGATTTTTTGGACGACAGTCCGATTTTAAGTTACACGCAGTCCAATTTCAAAGTTCGATTGACATAAACAACGGGCGTACCAGATAAATGTAATGGTTTAGGAGGGTTTTTAGAGAGGGCGTACCAGATAAATGCAAGTTTGCGTACTTACATTTATTCGGTGCGCTTTTGCGTTTATAGCGGCATTTTACATGAACTTACAAAAACTTACGTTTAACGGATTATTTGAGATTGTAATGCTATTACGCTTAACGCGGCTTAATTTTCAGGCGTTTGGGCTGAACGGTCAATTTTCCCGGGATTACAGCGGAGCTTCACCGTTATAAACATTACAAAACACAAATTTCACATACAAAGTTTCAGATTCTTATGCGTTGTCTGTATCGTAGTATCGATTGAATGCTCGTCCAACTATTTGTATCGTTAAAACAACGGCTCGTCCATTTCGGAAGGTATCGGCAGACCCATTATCTTCAGTATGGTGGGCGCTACGTTTGACAGACCGCCGGAACGGATGGCGTCCACTCCATTCGCTTTCACAAAACAGAAGACGTCGCCTACGGTGTGATTGGTCAGTACATTGCCAGCCGCGTCGCGCATTTCCTCGCAGTTGCCGTGATCGGACACGATCATATAGCTGTAATCTGCCTTATCCGCCGCGTCAATAATCTTGCCGATATTGCGATCGACCGCCTCGACCGCCTTCAGCG
>JAITRJ010000034.1 GCA_031288475.1 Helicobacteraceae bacterium
ACTGCCGCGCCGATTCGCCTGTTTTTTGCAAAGTTCAGGATTGGCGTCATATCCATATAAACCGCACTTATCAAGCAAAACCCGCGCGGCGTTTTTGCGGCAGGAAGGCGGGAAGCTGATCAGTCAGAGGCGTCCGGTTTCACGCTGCCGAAAGACAGTTGAAACTGCGGTAACAGCGCACAGCAACCACAGGATCAAACAATCAGCAGTTCCTCCTTCGCGCTCCATTCAGTCAGAGGCGTCCGGTTTCACGCTGCCGAAAGGAGGGCGGCGGTTAATGAACTATACTTAGCTAGATGTAATCCAATCAGCCCCCCGCCTTCACCCTTTGCGGCAGCAAAGGCAGAGAAACGGGGGCAGGGAGCAGTATGGAAAGACAAACTTAACATTTGGAGTTCCACAGAAAAGAAAAGCATTGTGAGACCAGAAGAGCTTAAAGCCCGCGTCCGCGTGCCGTACTGAGAGTTGGCGTGGTCAAAATAAACCGTTTTGCTGCCCTGCGTACCTGATGTTCTCTTGAACTCGGCTCCCGTATCATTCAAAGCCGCTGAGACTTTCAAACATTCCGCGATCAGCGCTGTTGAGCGCAGCGATCGTTATTTGCTCAACGCGGCACAATCAGCAGTTCCTCCCTGCGCCGGCAAGCGTGGAGTACGCGCCTGCTGTTTTGCTTCGCAATGGAGGACACAAGCGCGACGTTAAGTTTCGCTTTGAACGGACGCAGGCGCTGGTTGTTTGCCACCGTCAAGAGTTCGCCTGCCCCGAATCTTCGTTCGCTGGACAGCGTGCGGTCTCTATTTTCGTTCGCGGATCGCTCGTTAAACAATCTCGTTTGCCGTTTAAAGCCTTGCCGCGTACGGTACTCCAAAATCAAAAAGCCGCGTTTCATACTTCTGCCTCTGCGGTCGCAAGCAGATAAAGCGCCCCATCCGCGAACGTTTGCCGCCGCCTTTTCAGTCATTATGAAAGCGCATGGCGCGGCAATCTGGAAAACGCGCGGGGCAGCGGGGATTTTGCCGGTTACTCACACCGCGGGGCGGCATTTGTCCGCGTGATGAACTGAAGCCGCTCAATTCGCCGCTGAAGAATACTGATTGTCATCTGTGCTTTTGAGAGCGTCTCTTTGTTATGCTCTCTTTCGGCGCGCATAGCGTTTATCCTGATAAGCGTTTGGGAAAGTTTTTCACTTTCAGAGCAGAGCAGTTCTTTAAGCGTTTCAGCCATAGTTTTCCTTTTTTCGTTTTTTTCTTACCCAGCCGTTGCGTTTTAAAAACGCGTCGTATAAATCGCCGAACTCCCGCGCCAGAAAGTCGCGGTAAGCGCGGTCAGAGACTTTGATGCCAACCTCGCTTAGCACCTCGATCTGTTCTCTTATGCTCAAGTTGCCCTCAATCATCTTCAAAAGACTCTCCCTGACGCCCAAAAGCCTGCTTCGTTTGTGATAGCGCAGTTCCTCCTCTTTGAGTTTCAGCCGTTCGTCAATGATTCGGTTTAGTTTGTTTGGGGTCATATTTTCTTTATATGTCCTCGAAACAGTTGTAAATCATACATAAGTTTCCTTAAATATGCTGTAAATCATTTCTTATTCCTCTGAAAAGTTGCTTTATCTACTTTTTACGCCCTCAATATATCGGCAAATATAGGGGTATTCACAGGGACAATACAGCAAAATACAGTCCAAACTATGGAACTTATACGGAAGATTTATTGCGAGCGGCTGCGCTGCCGGTTAAGTAGCGGGCAGGCTTGCCGCTTAACGGCGCATTGGGTAAAATCGCGGCTTCTGAAAGGGCAACTATGGAGATTCGCAGATCGTATCTGGAGTTTTTCGCGGGCAAGAATCACGTAATAGCGCCGTCTTCGCCGCTCGTACCAAGCGATCCGACGCTGCTGTTCACAAACGCGGGAATGGTTCAGTTTAAACCGGTATTTACGGGGGAAGTGCCGCCGCCGCAGCCTCCCAGAGCCGCCACCAGTCAGGTCTGCATCCGCGCGGGAGGCAAGCACAACGATCTGGAAAACGTCGGCTATACGGCGCGCCACCATACGATGTTTGAGATGCTTGGCAATTTCAGCTTCGGCGACTATTTCAAGAAAGAGGCGATCTCCTACGCGTGGGAGTTTCTGACAGGATCGCTCAATCTGCCCAAAGAGAGGCTCTACATATCCATTCACGAAAGCGACGACGAGGCGGAGGCGATCTGGCTCGGTTATGTGCCAAAAGAGCGGATCGGGCGTTTTGGCGATAAGGACAACTTCTGGCAGATGGGCGAAGTTGGACCGTGCGGTCCGTGCAGCGAGATCTACTACGATCAAGGCGCCGATCGGTTTGGATCAGGCGAGGATTACTTCGGCGGCGACGGGGATCGTTTTCTGGAAGTGTGGAATCTTGTCTTTATGCAGTATAACCGCGATGAGAAAGGGACGCTTCATCCGCTGCCGAAGCCGTCTATTGACACAGGAATGGGGCTGGAAAGGATCACGGCGGTTAAGGAAGGGGTTTTCAGCAACTACGACAGCTCGCTGTTCCGCCCGCTGCTTGACGAAATCTCCCGCGTTACTAAAAAACCTTACGATCCGCGAAGCGGCTCCAGCCACCGCGTGATCGCCGATCACCTCCGTTCGGTCGCGTTTCTTCTGGCGCAGGGCGTAAGCTTTGATAACGAGGGAAGAGGGTATGTCCTGCGCCGAATTCTGCGCCGCGCCGCGCGGCACGGCTATCTTTTAGGCGTAAAGGAGCCTTTTTTGTATCGTCTTAACGCCGTGCTTGCCGAGCAGATGAAGGATAGCTACCCGTATCTTCTGGAACAGCAGGGCAGTGTAAGCGATCAGATCAAAGCGGAGGAAGCGCGTTTTTTTGCCACGCTTGTAAGCGGAATGAAGCTCTTTGAGACGGAGCTGGAAAAGAGCGGCGCGATCTTCAGCGGCGAGAGCGCGTTTAAGCTGTACGACACCTACGGATTTCCGCTCGATCTCACGCAGGATATGCTTCGCGCTCACAATATCAGGCTGGATACGGAAGGGTTTGACCGCGCGATGAAACGGCAGAAAGAGACCGCGAAAGCGGCTTGGAAAGGCAGCGGCGACAAGAGCGCGCAGGGTGATTTCGGAGCGCTGATCGAGGAGTTTGGGTTAAACGTCTTTGTCGGTTATGATACGCTTGAGACGGAGAGCCGCCTGCTGGCGCTGCTGGATCAGAACCGCAAAAAAACCAGCCGGCTTGAGGCGGGAGAGATCGGTTTCGCGCTGTTGGATAAAACGCCGCTTTATGCCACAAGCGGCGGGCAGGTTGGCGACTGCGGCGCTCTTAAGATCGGCGATCGCGCGGTTGCGATTGTTCTTCAGACCGACAAATACTTCGGGCTGAACATTTCTAAAATCGCCGTGAAAGAGTCGATTGAGGCGGGCGCACCGGTTTTGGCCGAAGTCGCAAGATTTCGCCGACTCCTCACCGAACGTCACCACAGCGCGGCGCACCTGCTTCACTCGGCTTTGATCGAAACGCTGGGAGAAAACACGACGCAGGCGGGCAGTGAGGTAAGCGGCGAACGGCTCAGATTTGACTTCAGCTATCCGAAGGCTCTTTCGAAAGAGCAGCTTGACGAGATTGAAAACAGGGTAAACGAGATGATCTTCGCGGCGATCGATTCCGTTGTCGAGGAACTGCCGATTGAAGAGGCGAAAAAGCGGGGCGCGAAAGCGCTTTTCAGTGAGAAATACGGAGAGATGGTGCGCGTTGTCAGCTTCGGCGGCGAGAGCGTGGAATTCTGCGGCGGAACGCATGTGAAAAACACGTCGCATATCGGCGCGTTCGCAATCATAAAGGAAAGCGGAGTAAGCGCGGGGGTACGGCGTATTGAGGCGGCGGCTGCTTCAGCGGCGCTAAGCTATTTCAAAGAGATAAGAAACAGTTACGATCAGGCCGTTGGAGCGCTTAAAACAAAAGATATTTCATCGGCGATAGCGAAGTTAATACACGAGAATAAAAAGCTGCAAAAAGAGAGCGGTAAAAGTCAAAGCGGAAAAGAGATCGCCATCGTTGAGATTGGCGGCGTAATACTTGCCGTTGATACGATACCGTACGGTAACCCCAAAGAGACGATTGACGATCTTAAAAATCGATTCAACCGTATCGCGGCGACTGTTTTTTGCATAAACGGCGGCAAGGTTTCGGCTGCCGCGGGGACAAAAAACGTACCCTTTGACGCCGATAAGTGGCTTTCGAGTACGTTAAGCGCCTTTGGCGGCAAGAGCGGCGGGCGCGGCGATTTCGCGAGCGGAGGCGGAATAGCGCCCGGATTGGTCGAAGATGCCAAAAAACTGGCGCTGGAGTCTGCGAAAGAGGCGATCAAAAAGAAACCAGGCTGACAGGCTTTCGGCGCGGATTGCGCCCGCGATCCAGTGGGGATTGAAAGGTCATAGGCGCGTTGCGTTAGAATCAGCGCGGATTAGCGTTTTGCGCGGAGCGGAAAGATGTACGAAAAGGAACTTTTGGCGCTGAGGAAAAGCGGACGCTTCAGGACGCGCCGCGTGTTTGATCCGTCACTTGTTGATCTGGCGAGCAACGATTATCTGGGTTTGGCGCACAACAGAAATTTGTTTGATCGCGCAGCGCGTCTTGTTTCAAAGGGAAGTTACTTCTCTCCGAAGGCTTCGCAGCTCGTCAATGGATACAACCGCATCCACAGAAATTTTGAGCGCTACATAGCGTCGATCAACGGCTTTGAAGCCGCTACCGTCGTTGGGAGCGGATTTCTGGGCAACTTGTCGCTTTTTGAGGCGTTGCCTCGCAAAGGCGATCTGTTGATCATTGACGAGGAATACCACGCAAGCGGAGTGCTTGCGGCGAAGACAACGCGGGGGCAGATTAAGTTTTTCGCTCACAACAACGCGGAGGATCTTCTGCGCGGATTGCGATCGAAGGCAAAGCGGGTCTTTGTCGCCGTGGAAGGAGTTTATTCAATGAGCGGCGAGAGGGTGAGCGCCGCCGTTTTGGAGGCGGTCAGAAACGCGCGCGCGACGCTGATCGTCGACGAGGCGCATTCAAGCGGCACGATTGGGGATCGGCTTTTGGGAGTGCTGGAGGGGTACGGAACGCAAAACGTCATAAAACTTGGAACGTTAGGCAAGGCGTACGGCAGTTACGGCGCTTATATTTTATCAAGCCGCGAGACGGCGGAGTTTCTACTCAACCGCGCCAAACCGATCATCTACTCAACCGCGCCAAGCCTCTTTGACATAGCCTACGCTTACGAGGCGGCGAAATTTATACAAAGACGGCGCGAAGCGATCTCCGGACGCATTAAGAACGCGCGATTAACGGCGCGCGAAGCTGGGATGTATACGGAGTCGCTGATTCTGCCCGTAAAAGTTTCAAGCGACCGTATGGCAATTCACGCGCAGAAGGCGTTGCTTAAGGAGGGTTTTCTTGTAGGCGCGATCCGCAGGCCAACCGTAAAAACCCCGCAGCTAAGGGTGATATTGCGCGAGAATCAAAAGACATTAAGCCGCTTTTTTAAGTCTCTGAAGAGTATTATTGATTAAAAACGGGATATATAGAGGCAGGGGAGAGGCTCAAATTGGACGTTCAGAAAATTCAGAAGAAGCTTGGCGGTGAATACACGTTCAGGGTGTTGCTGCTGGTTTTTTTAATACTGATCATTCTGTTTCCTCTGGGGCTGATCATTGATATTGTCGAGGATCGCTCGCAAACCGCCGCTTACGCTGAAATGGACATTATGAAGGCGTGGGGCGGAATGCTGACAGAGGCTGGACCGGTTATTACCATTCCCGCTCTCAGAAACGAGACGATCGTAAAAAAAATGGAAGATGGCAAGAGTAAAGTAGAGCGGGTCAATACACCATTTACTTTTACGATCGCGCCGAAAAATCTGACGATCTCGGCTGATCTTAATACCGAAATACGCAAACGCGGCATTTTTTCCGTCCCTCTCTTCTACGGCACGCTGACGCTGAAGGGCAGCTTCGATCCGGCTCTCGCGCTTGAAGCCGTGCAGCCCGGCGAGAAGCTTAATTTTTCGCAGGCGGAGATGTTCGTGTATTTTGGCGATCTCAAAGGTGTCCGCGCGATAAAATCCGCGAAATGGAGCGATAAAGAGCTGTTTTTTCAGCCCGGCGGAAGTTCCGACCTCTTTTATGGAAGCAAATCCATATTTGCCGCGCTTAAAGGATTTGAAAACAAAGAGATGGCTTTTGAGATCAGCTTTGACATTCAGGGCGGGCAGTCTCTGCGTTTTGCCCCCATAGCGCAGAACACAAAAACAGTTGCCGCTTCCGACTGGGGATCGCCATCGTTTCAGGGGAGTTTTCTGCCGACCGGATCGCATATTACGGATAACAGCTTTTCCGCCGAGTGGAATATAAACTATCTGAGCCGCGAAGTTCCACTTTTCTGGCGCGATGGCATATCTCTGAGCGAATCGATGTTCGGCGTTGATTTTTACCGCGCGATCGACACCTATTCGCTTAATACCCGCGCCGTAAAGTACGCGATTTTGATTGTGATCGTACCGTTTCTGACGCTTTTTCTGCTGGAAATTGTTGCCAAGGTACGCATTCACCCTGTGCCATACCTGCTTTGCGGCGTCGGCAACGCGGTTTTCTATCTGCTGCTGCTCTCGCTGTCGGAACAGATCGCATTTTACGCCGCTTACCTTATTGCCGCCGCCGCTGTGGTCGCGCTGCTTGCGCTGTACGCCCGGTCGCTGCTGCCCACTTGGACTAAAGCGGGTTTTATGGGCTTTGCGGTTTTGCTCTCCTACCTTCTGCTGTATGCGGTTCTTAACGCGGAAAGTTACGCGCTTTTAATAGGATCGCTTGTAACCTTCGCTACAATCGCGTTTGTTATGTTTATGACGCGGAACGTAGACTGGTATGGAGAAAAGCCATAGCCGGAATATAAAAGGAAAAGGATGAAGACGCCGATCGATTGGCTTAAAAAAGAGGTGCCCGTGTGGGTAAAGGAAGCGCTGATAACGCGGGAAAGCGGCGAAAGGCTTCTGGCGCGTTACGAAAGCGCCGCAAAAAAGAACTATTCAGTCATTATTCTTTCTATTCTGGGAGCAGGGCTGATCGGGCTTGGGATCATCTCTGTCTTCGCTTCAAACTGGGAACATATTCCGCGCGTCGCTAAAGCGGGGATCGCGCTTATTCTGCTGCTGGGCGCGCAGGCGGTTTTGATTTTTGGACGGGTAAAGCACAAAGAGAGCCTGAGTTTTTCCGAAGCGGGTACGCTATTTCTGCTGATCGCCTTTACGGGGGCGCTGGCAATAGTCGCTCAAACCTACCATCTTGGCGGTAATCTGTACGATTTTGTAAAAACCGTCGTCCTGCTGTCGATCGCGCTGATATATATATTTAACTCTGTGACAGTCGCGTTTGTTTTATGGTGGGTTATCGTTGGATTACTGGATTACACAGCCAATGTACACGGCGTTTTTTACGATCCGTTGATATGGCTTCTGTTTCTTATCTGGCTGCCGTGGTATATTCAGAGGTTCGTCAGAGCTCCCTACAGTTCCATAACACATGCTTTCAACGTATCAGTGGCGATTGGTGTTGTTTCGTTTCTCAATTTATCACTAGTCCACTACGGCTACGGCGCGAGTGAATCGGATATATTGATTCTCAATATGGCGTTCGCGGGCATTATCTGGATTGTCTACAGGCTGATTTACAGCTCCGATCTGGGCGGGTTTAACAGGGTTGGTGACGAGATTTCTAAATTGGTGCTGTGTCTTTTTATGCTTGTTTTAAGTTCTTTCAGCGAGAGTACCTCCGGTCGATACTATATGTCCTATCAGTTAAGCGCGCAGACGGCGTTTTTCTTATTTTTGCTCGTCGTGCTGCTCGGCGTTTATGTCTATAGGAAAAGAGACGAGCTCGTATATCTGATTATTCCCGTATTTACGATTTTTACGTGGCTTCTTATCTCTGCGTCTTTCGAGCACACGGACGTACTGTTTTCATTGTATACAGTTTTGACAGGAGTTGTGCTTCTTGTCTTTGGCGCGAGGCGAAATAGCCTCGTTCAGGCGAATCAGGGGCTGATTCTGATTGTTGTGCTGGCGTTGATCAAGTTTGTTGATTCTGAGCTAAGCCTTCTTTACAAGGGGATTGCGTTTATACTTGTCGGAATCGGTTTTTTCTCAATCAATATCGCCATTAAAAAACTGATGGGGGCGCGGCAATGAAAGCGAAAGTTATATGGATCATCCTTGGAGCGGCGCTTTCTTTACAGATCGCCGCCCTTATATATCAGGTGGTTTATTACGAGTCGGTTCTGGCATACGGCAAGACAATCGCGCTGCGGATACGACCGATTGATCCGTACAGCCCCTTTACGGGGCGCTATGTTAATTTGCGTTTGGACGGCTTTTATATGGAAATGCCGAAGGGCGTTAAGTGCCGCGATCGCAAGTGCGAGTTAAAGCTTTTTCTCACCTTTAAGGAGAACGACGGCATAAGCGAACCGGATGAAGTGCTGACCGCGCCGCCGCCGGACGATCGAGCGTATCTGCTGATGAAGGGGACAGGAATGTCGGGTAACGTACATTTTGATTATCCGTTTGATCGCTTTTATATGAAAGAGGAGAAGGCAAAGCGCGTAGACCGCGACAGCCGCATCCTCAACGCCGGCGAAGCCGTCGTGATCGTTAAGGCGCTTGGCGGAAAAGGAGTCGTTGAAAATGTACTTATAAGCGGCGTTCCTATCTCCCAATATATTGACGAGCTGGAGGATTACGACAGCTATGAGTAATAAGACGCGCGTTTCAGCCATCTTTTTGCTCACCGGGCTAACGTTGCCTGTTGTATATTTTTCGTGGTTCAACGGCCGGCGGATAAGGTTGTACGCCTCCGTATGGCTCAAAAGAATTATTTCAGACATTTCCAATTCCCAGACCAAACAGCCAGATTAGAACAAAGAGTAGAAAAAATATTGCAAAGTAAAGACTATGAAGCAATTGATAAAATTGTATATGATCTGTATAAATTATCGCCAGAAGGAATCGAATTTATTGAAACCCGGTAAAATCTATTGTTTTTCTTTCCTCTGTTGCAATATCATATAAATCAGCTATCATATTGTCTAATTCAATTTCAAGTTCTTTTGTCGATGGTTTTTGCCTTACTTTTTGCGACTGAATATTTTTTTCTTTGAAAATATCATCAGTTGTCAGGGTCAGCGCGATCGATCTTAATATCTTTGAATGCGAAAAGCTTCACAGAGTGTTCAAGGCAATTGAGTGGAACCGTCCAAAAAAGCTGAACATTATGGGCGGCATTATTTCCTTAAACTGTAGAAGAC
Source organism: Helicobacteraceae bacterium (assembly GCA_031288475.1). Classification (GTDB taxonomy): domain Bacteria; phylum Campylobacterota; class Campylobacteria; order Campylobacterales; family SZUA-545; genus JAIRKM01. The sequence continues at coordinate 9,329 of JAITRJ010000034.1, forward strand.
GAAGAAATCAGCTAAAACAGGAGAAGACATACGCGGCTGCTCCTGATCGCGGCGAAAACAAGAAAAAAAAGCGAGACTTATCGCTCTTTTGAGCGGCAAAAGCTGTACCGGCGTGATAGCTGTGCCGTTCAAACAATACGCTTCCCGCCAAAGGCGCTTACGGGTTTTTATTTTAAGGCGGAGCGGCTGCCTGAAAGGGATAGCCTTCTTGGATTTCGCTCTGCATCAGGGTTACAGATATTTAGAGATGAGAACGAGGAATTTCAGGTTCTTGCGCAGGGAGGCTGGCTGGCGGGGATGCGGTTTTAAAGCGATTAAGAGAGAGCAGGGCGGGAGAAATGATCGCGCAGAATGCCTTACGGGAAATGTATGACAAACGAGATCGCGCGCCTTCAAACATCATCAATGGCGCAGGAAATACCGCGCCAATAAGAGAGACAATACAGTCGGCTGGATTTCCCAAAAGCCACAGCCTTCCATTTCGCAAAGCAGATACACAGCAGAAATCGCTGCGTGAATGAACCAAAGCCCGTACGTCAAATTTAAAAGAAACTTAAGATTGAAGTAAATCGCTCCGATCTCACCGGAGTCAATGTCAAAATCAACAAGCCCGAAGGTATATCTATCCGCCAAATTCGCGGAATCCAAAGCTGGCGGCGTTATGCTAGCCATACTGCCGCGTTCGTCAGGACAGTGTTTCAGCAGTTTGATTTCCAGCGTACAGCGCCACTTTTTATTGTATTCCCGCCATAAGCTCTTTAATAGTAATCTTGTTAAATGAGATTTGTACACAAAGTTATTTTCATTATATCAGTAAGCGCGATTGCGCTTATGGCAAAAAGCGCCGCCTCCTACTTCAACGATGGCAGCGCAAAAGCGAACAAAGGGCTTTACTCCGAGTCGATTGAGGATTTTACAAAGGCGATTGAGCTAAGACCAAATGACAGCTACATCTACCATAAACGTGGCATATCCTACAGCCGCATAGGAGATCAAATAAAAGCGATCGAAGACCTTACGAAGGCGATCGAGCTAAATCCAAACGATTCGTTTTCCTTCACAAACCGCGCTATGTCTTACGCCCGCCTGCAGCAGTATGAAAAAGCGATTGAAGACTACACGCGGGCGATTGGCATTTACCCTTCCAACTCTCTGGCGTACAACTACCGCGGACTTGCCTACCGCGAGATTGGCGAATATGCCAAAGCGATCGAGGACTTTACAAAGGCGATCGAGATCAATCCTGGCTATGCCTACGCGTACAACAACCGGGGTGAAACATACGGCATTATGGGAAATCGAGTCAGCGCCAGACAAGATGCCGTCAAAGCTTGTAAGATGGGGTATTGCGAGCATCTTACGGTAATGGAAAACGAAGAGAACCGGCGCTAGAAGAGCGGGGCAAACGCCCCCCGCGGTTGATTAAGCGATAGCTTTTTTTGCCTGTTCGGCAATCTTCGCGAAACTCTCCGGCTCGTTCATCGCCAGATCGGACAACACCTTCCGATCGATTTCAATGTTTGCTTTGTTCAACCCGTGTATCAACTGCGAATAGCTTATGCCGTTTAAGCGGCAGGCGGCGTTGATCCGCACGATCCAGAGGCTGCGGAAGTTCCTCTTGTTGTTTTTGCGGTCGCGGTAGGCATAAACCAGACTCCTTTCAAGCTGCTCTTTAGCTTTCCTGAAATGCTTATGCCTCGCGGAAAAAAAGCCGCGCGCCTGCTTCAAAAGCTTATTATGTCGTCGTCGGCGGATTACGCCTGTCTTTACTCTCATATTCTCTCCTTTTACCTGAATTACGGTGCCGCTTTGAGCGGGCTTCTCTGCTTCGCCTGAGCTGACAGAAGGATTGGCGCGGAAAGCGCGACTATTTGACCAGCATTCTTTTTACATTCGCCGCATTCGAGCTGTGAACATACTGACTTGAACGCAATTTCCGCTTCGTTTTACGGCTCTTTTTGGTCAGGATGTGGCTTCTGAAGGCGCTGCCGCGTTTGATCACGTTTTTTTTCACGGAAAAACGCTTGAGAGCAGCCCTCTTTGTCTTCATTTTAGGCATTCTTTACCTCAACCTTTCTTCTCTCTTTTTGGAACGACATGCATACTTACAAACCGACCGTCTAAAAACGCCTCTTTTTCGATTGTCGCATAAGGCTCCACCATTTGAGCGGTGGATTTTAGCACAGCAAAGCCTACGCTTGGGTTTGACATCTCCCGCCCCTTGAGAAAAACGCGGAATTTTACATATTTTCCTTCCGCCAAGAATTCGATCGCGTGCTTGATCTTGTAGTTGAGATCGTTCTGCGCGATTTTGGCGGTCAGCTTGATCTCCTTGATTTCCACTTGTTTTTGCTTCTTCTTCGCCTCTTTGGCGCGTTTTTCCTGCTCGTACTTAAACTTCCCAAAGTCCATTATTTTCGCTACCGGGGGGCTGGCGTCGGGTGAAATCAGCACTAACTCCAGATTGCGATCGATGGCAAGCTGCAGCGCCTGCCGGCTCTTGATTACGCCAAATTGATTGCCATCGTTGCCTATGCAGCGTACCTCGTCGGAAAAACGGACAACCTGTTCGTTAATCAGCGTTTTTTTCTCCCTCTCCTTGTTCGGAGCGAACGGGGGGATGTTATTCAAAGGCATTCCTCTCCTTGTTTTTCTCTTCACATTGCGCGATAAACGCGTTCAGATCAAGCGTCTCTTCCGACCGCTTGCGGCGATCTCTCAAACTCACGGCGCGCGCCTCCTTCTCTCTATCTCCTACTACGGCAATAAACGGCGTTTTAAGCTTTTCCGCCGAACGTATCTTTTTACTTAGCGTTTCCGAGCGATCAAAAAGCTCCGCATATATACCGGCTTTTGCTAAAAGTTCCGCTACCTCACTCGCGTATGGGAGATGTTCTTCGCTTACCGGAACAACCGCCACCTGCCTCGGCGCGATAAAAAACGGCAGCTCTCCGCCGTAATGTTCGATCAGAATGGCTATGAACCGTTCCATCGATCCCATCATCGCGCGGTGAAGCATCACGGGACGCGCCCGCTCATTCTTCTCGTTTGTATAGCGCAGATCAAAACGTTCAGGCAGATTCATATCCACCTGTACGGTGCCGCACTGCCACTCTCTGCCGATCGCGTCTGTGATCTTCACGTCGATCTTCGGTCCGTAAAACGCGCCGCCGCCCTCGTCAATACAGTAGCCGCCCCGCTTTTTCAAAACCGCTTCGATCTCCTCCGTCGCCTTCCGCCAGAGTTCGTCCGAACCGATTGCTTTGGCGGGTTTTGTTGAGAGCGTAAGCGTGTACTCGAACCCAAAACCGCTCATTAGCCGATCGATAAACTCCAAAATCTTTTCGATCTCTACGCCGATCTGATCCTCGCGGCAGAATATGTGCGCGTCGTCCTGCGTAAATTCTCGTACGCGCAAAAGCCCGTGCAACACGCCGCTCTGCTCGTGACGATGTACCGTGCCGAATTCAAAAAAACGCAGCGGCAGATCGCGGAAACTGCGCGTTTCCGATTCGTAAACCGCGATATGACCCAGACAGTTCATCGGTTTAAGACTATACTCCGCCTCGTCTACTGTAGTAAAGTACATATTATCGCCGTAGTTGGCGATATGCCCGCTCTTTCTCCACAGATCCGATCGCAGAATTTCGGGACCTCTCACCGGCTGGTAGCCGCGTCTCATATGCGCGTTGAAACTTAACGTCTCAAGCTTGGAGCGAAGCCGCGCGCCGGCGGGAAGCCATACCGCCAGACCACCGCCGATCTCCTCAAAGAACTTAAACAGCCCCAGCTCGTTCCCAAGTTTTCTGTGATCGCGCCTTGCCGCCTCTTCCATCCGCGTATCCCATTCTTTAAGCGCCTTTGCGTCCGCGAAGGCTATGCCATACACGCGCGTAAGCATTTCGCGCGAACTGTCGCCGCCCAGATAGGCTCCGGCAAGTTTCGTCAGTTTCACGTTTGATAAAAATCCGGTATTTGGAACATGGGGTCCGCGGCAGAGATCCTCAAATTCTCCCTGCCTGTAGAACATTACGCTGTCGGCATCAATACGGCTGAGCACCTCAGTTTTAAGCGGATCGTCCGCATAACGATCGAGCGCCTGAGCTTTCGTCGTCTCGTACCGCTCAATAGGAATATTCTGCGCCGCGATCTTTTTCATCGTCTTTTCTATAGTTTTAAGATCGTCTTCTCCGATCTTCGCCGCTGTCTTGAAGTCGTAGTAGAACCCCTCTTCCACCACAGGCCCGACAAAAAACATCGCGTCCGGATATAGCAGCTTGATCGCATGCGCCAACAGGTGCGCGCAGGAGTGGCGTAAGATGAAAAGCGCTTCTTTGGAGTTGTCGCAGAAAATTGGTTCGCCCTCTATGCCAAGAGCGCGCGCGGTTTGCAGATCAAAAACGCCCTCGGTTGTTTTAACGCCGATCAAAAAGCTCAAAGAATTTGCTTCCTTATATAAAGAAATCTGGTGGCCGTAAGAGGACTCGAACCTCTGACCACTACCATGTCAAGGTAGTGCTCTACCAAACTGAGCTATACGACCTGTCCGCTTTACGCCGCGACAAAAAACGCAAGATTGTACTCAATTTTTCTTAATGCTTATCCACAAAAAGAGTAAAACCGCCGTGTCGATCATCACGTCGGCGAAATTGAAGATGGGGAAATCAAACCAATAGTGCCAGTAAATGTAATCAACGACCCCGCCGTGAATAAAGCGATCCAGCACGTTTGATGCGCCCGCTCCGAAGACGAGCGCAAGGGGGAAAAAGTATCTGTCCATCAGCTTCGCTGCGAATGCGTAAACGGCTACGCCGCCAATGATCAGCAACTGGATATATTTGAGCCATTCTCCAAAGAAGGCAAACCACGAGAATGCCACCCCGTCATTAAAGGCAAGCGTGACTGACAGCGCTTCGCTCTCCCAGCGGAAGCCGCTCAGCACGATAAACTTCACGAGCCGATCAATCAGAAAAACGCCCGAAAGAACGGCGAAGAAGATCGCTGTCTTCCTGTTAGTCATTGACCCGTTTGAGCAGCGTTTCCAGCTTCGCGTACCAACCGTTAAGTTCATTTTTGTCCTCGCCTTCCAGCAGAATGCGCAGCTTCATCTCCGTGCCAGAGTAACGTATAAGATGACGAATTTTCGCGCGCTCAATTTCTTTTAGCAGATCGCTCAAGCCCTTGATCGACGCAATCTCTCTCTTTTCGCTTACCCCAATCGCGCCCTGCTTTTGAGGAAAGAGCGCGAAGGGGTTAAACAGCCCGCTTGCCTTCCGTTGACTGGAGATCATCATTGAGGCGGCTAAAAGCGCGCTGACCAGCCCGTCGCCCGTTTTTATGTAGTCCGAAAAGATGATATGCCCGCTCTGTTCGCCGCCGAAGTTTATATCGTTTTCCCGCATCGCCGTCAACACGTTTTTGTCACCTACGCTGCTGCGCAGCAGAGAGATGTTGTGCGCGGTCAAGAACCGCTCCAGCGCCATATTGCTCATTTGCGTTACAACGCACGCGTTCCGCCGCAGCATTCCCTTCTGGCTCATTGAAAGCGCCAAAGCGCCTATAAGCTTGTCTCCATCAATTATCTCGCCGTTTTCGTCCACAGCCACAAGCCGATCGGCGTCGCCATCAAGCGCAAAGCCAATATCCGCTCTCAGCCTTTTCACCTCTCGGGCAAGCTGCTGCGGATAAACCGCGCCGCACGCTTCGTTGATATTCGATCCATTCGGTTCGTTCCCTATGACGAACAGATCCGCCCCAAGCTCGGCAAAAACAGTCGGAGCCACCTTGTACGCCGCGCCGTTTGCCGCGTCTACCACGATCCGCACGCCGCTGAGCGTCATATCTTTTGGAAAACTGTTCTTTATATGCACTATATAGCGCCCAATCACGTCGTCGACACGTTTGGACGAGCCGATCGCCGCGCCCGTCTGAAGCGCCGACCGCACCAATTTTTCATCTTCGTAGATCGCTTCAATGTCCTCCTCTTCTTCAGCAGAGAGCTTGTCGCCCTCGCGATCGAAGAACTTGATCCCGTTATCTTCATACGGGTTATGCGAGGCGCTGATCATAATCCCCGCGTCGCACCGCATATTTTCTGTCAGAAACGAGATTGCCGGTGTTGGCATAGGTCCTATCTGCACGACGTTATAGCCCACCGCCGTCAAACCAGAAACAAGCGCGTTTTCCAGCATATAGCCGCTTCGCCGCGTGTCCTTTCCCACCAGAATCTTGTTGGTGCGCGAATGCCTGCGGAAGTGAATGCCCGCCGCCATCGCGAGTCTCATCGCCAGAAACGGCGTAAGCTTCTCGCCCGCCAGCCCGCGCACTCCGTCTGTGCCGAAAAGTTTCATCGATTTTCCTTAATCGAATATAAAATTTATTTTAGTTTAAGCAAAGTCCGCTAAAATTCCGCGTTATTTTAACCACGCAAGGATTAACGCAATGGCAAACCACAAATCGTCGAAAAAACGCGCCCGTCAAAATCCGGCGCTTAACGAGCGCAACCGCTACTACCGCACACGCGTAAAAAACGTCGCGAAAGCCGTAACGGGCGCAAAGAGCAAAGAAGAGGCAAACGAGGCTTTCAGGAAAGCGAACCGATACCTGCACTCTATGGTAGGCAAGGGGATACTGAAAAAGAACACGGCGGCGCGGAAGGTCAGCCGTTTAGCCGCGTTTATCAATAAGATCGCTTAAACTTGCTCTCACAGCGAATCAAACCGTTTATCGTCAGGCGCGGCGAAATCGCCGCCGCGCTCGCCGATCCGCTTATCAGTTCGAACATAGCCAAAATGCGCGATCTGCTTAAAGAACAGTCAGCGATCGCAGAGATTGCCGAAGCGGGCGAAAGCTACATCAAAACGCTTGCGGCTATTGAAGAAAACAGAGCGCTGCTCGGCGATCCCGATCTGGGCGATCTGGCAAGGGAGGAACAGCGGTCGCTTGAGGCGGGAAAAGAGGCGCTGGAAGCCAAAATTAATCGGCTTTTGCTGCCAAAAGACCCTAATGATCAGCGTAACATATATCTGGAGATACGCGCCGGAACAGGCGGCGACGAAGCGGGGTTATTCGCCGCCGATCTTTTTCGCCTCTACTGCCGATACGCCGATCTGAAGGGGTGGAAAGCGGAGATTTTAAGCTCCAGCGAGAACGATCGCGGCGGCTACAAAGAGGTGATCGCGCTGATCAAAGGCAAGGGCGTTTACAGCCGTATGAAATTCGAGGGCGGAACACACCGCGTTCAGCGTGTGCCGGAGACGGAGGCGCAGGGGCGGATCCACACGTCAGCGGTAACGGTGGCGATTCTGCCGGAGGTGGAAGACGTAGAGGTTGAAATCAACCCCGCCGATTTGCGAATCGACGTTTTTCGTTCAGGCGGGCACGGCGGGCAGTCAGTCAATACCACTGACTCGGCGGTGCGGATCACGCACCTTCCGACCGGCGTCAGCGTCTCAATGCAGGATGAAAAAAGCCAGCATAAAAACAAGGATAAAGCGCTGCGCATTCTGAAGGCGCGGCTCTTTGAGCTGGAGACGGAAAAGCAGAGCAGCGCCGAGAGCCAAAACCGCAGGGCGCAGGTGGGAAGCGGCGACAGAAGCGAACGCATCCGCACCTATAACTTCCCGCAAAACCGTTTAACCGATCACAGAATCGGCTTAACGCTCTATCGCTTAGAGGAACTGATGCTTTCAGGCGATCTTGACGAAGTGATTGACGCGCTAATCGCCAAATCGCAGGCTGACGCTGTCGGCTGAAACCTTTAGAAAACGTTGATCAGCGCTGCGAATATCTAAACTATCCAGACACTATCAAATGACGCTGACTGCGCCGCTTGTTCGCGTTATCGGAGGCAAAGCTTTCAAAAGCGCGCGTATCGTTTCTCCTCCAATCAGGTTTAGCGCTGCGACCAACGAATATTTAGTTAACTATCCGTACGGAACGAAGCTGTCTGTTTCGCCAATAATCGCGGCAATCTTAAGCCTCTGATCTTTACCTATTGCAGCTTTCGCGTCGGGCTGCGTTTCATAAGCCGATCGCGGCATAGCGTCGTTTTGTCTGTCTGAGCTTTTAAATCGTTCGCCAGATGGCGGACGCTGCGCAAATCAGGAGCGTTTACGGATGGGCGTTATTTGATTCGTATGGATAGAATCGGATCGTACAGCGGCGGCAGACAAGAGACTTGGATATGCTGCGGCGACCCGCTCTGCTGTAATCCGTAGCGGCATTGTGAAAACTCACTGGACAATCGCGGGGCGTACAGCGCGCTTCACGCGATGTCAACGCTGCCGCGTTGTAGGCTTCGGCAGGATCGCAAAAGAGGCGATCCGATGTTGTACGTTACAATTTCCGAAGGTTTCCAAAATCCACAATAAAAAGTCGCGCTGATGCCGATTGATAAAAAAATATATGTCGCGGGGCATAACGGTATGGCCGGATCTGCGATTGTCCGCCGTCTGCGCTGCGGCGGATATGCCAATATATTAACGATCTCCCGCCAAGAGCTAGATCTGCTGGATCAACGAGCTGTCCGCGATTTTCTTAACGCCGAAAAACCCGATTTTATCTTTTTAGCGGCGGCTAAGGTAGGCGGGATAAACGCGAATAATATATACCGCGCCGATTTTATTTACGAAAATCTTCAGATCGCAGGTAACATTATCCAGGGCGCGTTTTTAGCTGGAGTTTCTGATCTCTGTTTTCTGGGTTCAAGCTGTATATATCCAAGAGATTGTCCGCAGCCGATCAAAGAGGAATATCTCCTGACGGGCGCGCTGGAAACCACAAACGAACCTTACGCGATCGCGAAAATCGCGGGAATCAAGCTGTGCGAAAGTTTAAACGCTCAATATAAAACGCGGTTTTTCAGCGTTATGCCTACCAATCTGTACGGCATAAACGATCGCTACGATCTAGCGAACAGCCACGTTCTGCCCGCTTTAATCCGCAAGGCGCACGAAGCAAAATCGCGCGGCGATAAAGAATTGATCGCGTGGGGAAGCGGCTCGCCCAGACGAGAGTTTTTAGACGCGGACGATCTGGCGGACGCATGCGTGTTTTTGATGGAAAAGAACGTTAATAGCGGAATGTATAATATCGGTTGCGGCGAGGATATAGCTATTTGCGAACTCGCCGAAACTATTATGGATATCGTAGGTTTCAAAGGCGATATTGCATTCGACGCTTCCAAACCCGACGGAACACCGCGAAAGCTATTGGACGTTTCGCGAATAAACGCGCTTGGCTGGAGACATAGAATAACGCTTAGAGAGGGCATAACAAAAGCCTATCAGGATTTTCTTCGCCGCTTTCCAGACAACGGGTGTTAGTTGGCAGTTAGGGAGGGAGTATGAGCGGATCTTTCAAATACGACGCAGCGATCATAGGTGCGGGAAGAGTAGGTTTGACGCTTTCTAAAGTAGGCTTTAACTGTTTTGGCGTCAATGCTGCTCGATCTTCTGAATTATGACGTACAGTTTGATATTCAAAACGCGCCGAAAGGCTCTGTAAAACGCAAACCCCAATGCAGACAAACTTAAACAACTGACAGGATTTTTGGCGCGGATACCGCTGAAAGAAGGCTTAACGATCACAAGCGAATAATATATGAAATATTTTAACGCCGCGAAAAAAGGCGGCTCGAAAAACGAAATTTGCAGGGAAAGAGCGCGGAGTTATCGGCAAAACGGGTTTGCCGTAAAGCGAGCGCGTTTTATTCGTATTGTTTGCGAACGCTTAAGATAAGACGCGCGAAGCGAAGCATTGGGAGAAATCGCGGCTTTCTGGCAAGAAGGCGCTTTACTCGCGGTTTTACAGAAAGTCCAGCTTTTGCAGGCGCATATCAATACAAATCGCTAACCATCCGTTCTGACGAACGCGCGGAAACGACGCTGATCGATTTATTTTTGCGTCGCCTGCCGCCGTTTTGCTAAGCGCCGATAAATCTTTGAGTTACTATGGAAGGCACTGCGCGGCTTCCAGAAAACGTTATCGCAGACTACTCTGCGCCGCCGTAATTATCGTTTTGCAGATCGTATTTTACCATCAGTTTTACAAGTTCTTTTAACGTCGTTTTTGGTTTCCAGCCAAGCAGCTTTTGCGCCTTGCTTGAATCGCCGCACAGCAGCTTCACTTCCGCGGGGCGGAAATATCTGGCGTCGATCCCGACCAGAATTCTGCCGCTTTTGCGATCGACGCCTTTTTCGTCGATTCCGTCTCCGCGCCAGATAATCTCTGTGCCAACCTCCGCGAACGCAAGCTCGGCAAATTCTCGAACCGTATGCGTTTCGCCCGTGGCGACTACCAGATCGCTCGGTTTATCCTGTTGCAGCATTAACCACATCGCCTCGACATACTCTTTGGCGTATCCCCAATCGCGTTTTGCGTTAAGATTGCCTAAAATAAGCCGTTCCTGTTTTCCTTTGTAGATGTTGGCGACGGCTTTAGTGATCTTTTTGGTTACAAAAGTTTCGCCGCGCCGCGGGCTTTCGTGATTGAAAAGAATGCCGTTGCACGCGAAAAGTTCGTACGATTCGCGGTAATTTACCGTTACCCAATAGGCGTAAAGTTTCGCTGCTCCGTACGGCGATTTTGGATAAAACGGCGTCGTTTCGCTTTGCGGTGCGGTTTGCGGCAGACCGCCAAATAACTCGCTGGTTGAAGCCTGATAAAAACGTGACTTAAACTGCAAATTCTTAATCGCATCCAGCAGACGAATAGTCCCGATCGCGTCGACCTCGGCGGTATATTCAGGCACCTCAAAACTGACCCCGACATGGCTTTGCGCGCCTAGATTATATATCTCGTCGGGCTGGACTTTGGCAAGAAGCGAGTGCAGATTGCTGGAATCGGTCAGATCGCCAAGATGTACCTTTAAACGCGGGTGCGTGAAAAAATGCTCTATGCGCTGCGAAGTAAAAACGCTCGATCGGCGCATAATCGAATGAACTTCGTAGCCCTTTTCCAGTAAAAGTTCCGCCAGATATGAACCGTCCTGCCCCGTAACACCCGTAATAAACGCCTTTTTCGCCAAATCACTCTCCTTATTTCAAATCCAGATGTCCGCCGCATTGCTGAAACCCGTCCGGCGTCGGCGTTTGTCACGGTCTGTTATATGAAAATGAGTCTTACCGTAACCCAAGCTTGCCATAGTCTGGACAAGACTAATGTCTCAATCCCCTACACATCCGGGTATTACCCGTAACCCTGTCAGCTCCAACTCTTTACAAGAGAAAGATAATGGACAAACGCTGATTCTATCAGCATCCGTCGTTAACAGAGCATAAAACGTTTAATCGTAGCGCTCCTAATCTTAAAACAGGCTTAGACTCGTAAAAACAAGATATAGATATCTAAAGAAAGCCTCTGTTCTCGTACAAACCCTGTCTTTTATGAAGATATCAGCCTTAAACTAACTGGATAGTTTGGTATTGATTTAAGGAAAGATGGATTGCCGCAATTTTGCGACAGCCATACGAGACGCCGTGTCTTTATGGGTTGCTCCATGTTTCGTTTTTTTGCGCAACGATGGGGGGGGGGGAACGATGAAAGGAACAGAGCTTTATCCCTCTGCGATACACGCGCGCTACGGTCCTGAACGCTCCGCGCTCTATTGCTCCGCTCGTCTGGCTTAGGCTTTCTAAAGCGTCGGCAGACGGACGATGTTGTGATCTAGCCCCAGCTCTTTCTGATCAATTCCCATCGCAAGTCCGATCATCTGCGTCAGATGAAGTACCGGAATTTTAACCGGCTGCCGCGCCGCCTTCGCGGCGCTGTCCTGCTTGGCGTCAAGGCTTAACTGGCAAAGCGGGCATGGAGTCACGATCATATCTGCGCCGCAATCACCCGCTCCCGTTAATATCTCTCCGCTTAATCTGTATGTAGTCAGCGGAGCTTGAATCTCCGTATGAAATCCGCAGCAGCCGTTTTTACGCTCGTAATCGACCCTTGCGCCCCCAAGCGCGGCGATCAGATCGTCCAGCGAGGAAGGGTTAAAGCCGTTATCGCCATTTACGGCGGCTCCTCTTAAATTATGGCAGCCGTAAAAAGGCGCAATACGCCACCCCTCAAGCGCGTTTGAAACCGGTATATTCGCAAAACCCAGATCGTCGCGCAACACATATAAAAAATGACGGACTTTTGTGTCCGCATCATAACGCAAACCTATCTGTTCAAGTTTGCCATTTACCTGATCGAGCAGCGGTTTGTCGTTTTTCAAGCGATCGGCGGCATTTGAAAGTATAAGCTGGCAGGTGTTGCAGATGGTAACCATCTCCAGCCCCAGATTCTGTGCGCAGCAGAGGTTGCGCGCATTGAGCATCAGCGCAAGAAAGTCGTCATAATCCTGCAGATGTGCCGCACCGCAGCAGCTTGCGTCCTTAAGCTCTGCCAGTTCGATATTCAGCCGATCGCTCACCGCCCGCAGAGATTTCGCGAGTTCAGGCGCCGCGCCGTACGGCGTGCAACCCATAAACAACGCGTACTTCACCTGCTTCTCCTCGCGATTTCTATCAGCTTTTTCACTTCGTCAAGCCTTTCGATCGGCGTAGTTTTTTTCGGCAGCTTTTTGCGTCGCAGCATTTTAAGCGCCGTTTTGACGTGTTTTAAAGCGAGAAACCCAAGCGAGTAACGCACGGCCACGTTTTCGTCCAACCTGCCGCAATTCTCAATGGATCGCAGAAATACCTTGCTGTGCCGCGTCGCGGGATTATTTGGCGCTCTGCTCCGCACAAAACTTTGCAGGTGCAGCTTCGTAATTTTGTCAATAGGCGAAATCTTCTTTGGGCAAACAGCCTTACACTCCATACATTTTACGCAGTCCCAGATGCCGCTCGCGGGGGCATTGACCATATCTAATCTCTCAATCGTCGCCGTATCCCGTATATCTACGGCGAAGCGAAAGAGTTTCGTAAGCGCGTGCGGTCCCAGAAAGCGCTCGTTTACGCGCGAAGCGGGGCAGCTATAGTAACAGGCGCCGCACTCTATGCAGCCGTCCGCGCCCTCGATCCGCTCCGTGACAACGGGAGATATGAGATTTTCGCTCATCGGCGACGAAGCGATCTCGCTTATCTGCCAAGGCCTAATTTCTCTGTATTTTTGCCAGAAGTCGGTTTTATCAACGATCAAATCCTTGATGGCAAGGCGGCGATCCAGTGGATCAATAAAGAGCTCGTCTCCAAAGGTTTCCACAAGTTTATATATATTTTCTTTACAGGCTAAAACTGCTTTGTTATTCACTTTGATGGCACAGCTCCCGCAAATACCGTGTCTACAGCTTCTTCGGTAGCTTATGGTTGAATCAATATCTGCTTTTATGCGGTTTAATATATCCAGTGTAACCTCATTCTCCTTTACTTCCAGCCGATAACTTTGATAGCGCGGCGTATAGTCGAACTGCGCATTAAATCTGAATATATTGAACGTTATTTCCATCAGTAACTTCTTGTTTGCGGTTTATGCTCTTTGATTGAAACTGGAATATATTCTATCTTTACTTTTTTACTCCTGTTGAAATAGGCGAAACTATGCGCTAAAAACTGATGATCATCGCGATTGACATAATCTTCTCTATAGTGCGCTCCGCGTGATTCTTTACGTAAGAGCGCTCCTTGTGTAATAAACTGCGTATAGTCGATCATATGCGAGAATTCAATCGCTTCTTGTAACTCAGTGTTAAAACACTTGGAATTATCGCTAAGGTGTATTTTTTTAAAAGACCTCTTTATTTGATTGATTGTATTTATCTGTTCTTTCAAAGACTCTTCAGTCCTAAATATTCCTACGTTTTTTGTCATAGAATCCTGTAATTTTTTGCGCAATTTTGCCACGCTGTGGCTGCCGTTATTTTCCAGTAGCGTTTTCACTTCGTTCACAAACGTTTTGGCATTTCTTTCGTTTGCTTGTATAAACTCAATCCTGTCAATATCCTTTACGATTGTGTCGCCAGCCGTTTTGCCAAAAACGACGGCTTCCAGCAGAGAGTTCGCGCCCAGCCTGTTCGCGCCGTGTACGCTTACGCAGGCGCACTCCCCTGCCGCGTAGAAACCTGTAACCATCTGCTTGGCGTCGCGCCGTACGCGGCAGTGTATGTCGGTTGGTATGCCGCCCATTGAATAATGCGCCGTCGGACGAATCATAACGCGCTCGCTCGTCAGATCGCGCCCCAAAAAGGAACGGCAGAGATCGCGCAGCTCCGGCAATCTAGCGTCGATCAACTCTCCGCCAAGATGCGTCAGATCAAGGTAGATGGCGTTTTTCTTTTCGCCCACGCCGCGTCCCTGCCGTATCTCGTTTTCGATCGCGCGGCTGACGATGTCCCGCGAGGCGAGTTCCATCTTTCCCGGAGCGTAATCAATCATAAACCGCCTGTTTTCAGAGTTAAAGAGTCGCCCCCCTTCTCCCCTTGCCGCCTCGCTCAGCAAAATCCCTCTCTCCGCAATTCCAGTTGGGTGAAACTGCACGAACTCCATATCCTCAAGCGGCAAACCGTGCCGTGCGGCTATTGAAAGCCCGTCGCCCGTGTTCGCCATAGCGTTGGAATTTACCGCGTAAGCTCTGGCGTATCCGCCTGTGGCGAATAGAACGGCTTTGGAGTTGAAAATGGCAAATCCGGTATCTCGCATATCGTACGCCGTTACGCCAAACGCCGCGCCGTCCCTGTAGAGCAGATCGCCCACGTACCATTCGGAGAGAAACTCCACTCCAAGCCGATCCGCCTGTTCGTACATCGTCTGTAAGCAGGTCAATCCCGTGCGATCTTTAGCAAAACAAGCTCTTGCCGCACTCTGCCCGCCAAACGCGCGCTGCGCAATCCTGCCGTCGTCTGTACGCGAAAAAACCGCGCCCATATTCTCCAGATAACGCACAACGGAGGGCGCTTTCGCGCACATCAGCGCGATCGCGTCCTGATCGCCCAGATAGTCGCTTCCCTTTGCCGTGTCAAATTCGTGCGCCTTCGTGCTTTTCTCGTTAAGCGCCGCGTTAATCCCACCCTGCGCCGCGCCGGAGTGCGATCTCAGCGGGTGAAGCTTGCTCAGCACGATAGTTTTAAGCTTCGCTTTTTTGCACTCAATAGCCGCCGCGCAACCCGCAAGACCGGCGCCTACGATTACGACATCAAAAGCGTAAACGGGAACGCTCATCAAAGCACCGGAATATCAAGCGGCTGATTGCAGCTACGGGCAATCTCGCGGTAGTTTTTCCGCAGAAATTCGGCCGCTTCCCTCGCCGAACACAAAAGCGCCTCCGCGCCGCTCTCCTGAGCCTCCAAAAGCAGCCGCGCGCCGGCTTTAACGGCGATCTCCGGCAGCAGATCGCCTATCTCTACCCCGCTTATAGAGTTTTTCATCGTTATCACCTTTGCGCCGTAAAGCTTTGCCTTCAGCGACGGCAGATCGGCGGTTTCGTCCAGCAGCAAAGCGACGGTTTTGCCTTCCAGCGACGGCAGTTTCCATATTGATGGTGTCCATAACGCTCCCGCTCTAGCGCCCTTAGGGGCGACCTCAAGCTCAAGCGCCATCTCCTGAAGCGTCCTGACGGTCAGAGCGATCTCCCGCGCGCCGCTTACAAGCGATCGGTGGAGGGAACAGAAACTGAATATTCCGTTTTTCGCGTCGCATATCCGCCGCAATAGATCGGAAGTATCGCCGCGCAAGGCTCGAATCAGCCGATCCGCGAGCATAAAAACCGCCTCGCCTAAATAGTACGGGTTCAGCACACGCACAGGAGATAGGTAATATGCCATCTTATACTGATTGTAAAAACAGATATCCTCAGCGGTAATATTATCAAAGATAGAGAGCTTTGAATCAAAATCAGAACTGTCTATTTCCAGATCCAAAAGGGCGCGTTTAGTATCCAGCGGCTCAACGACAAATTTTTTTCCAAAACGGCTGACGATATCGACGGCTTTCACGTCCAGCCCCGCGCCCCAGCCGCACAGCCGCACGCCGTCTACCCGCTCCAGATCACAGGTAAAGAGCGTATCCCGCTCTTTTACCGTTGTCAGCATTTCCGCAAGCGTCTGATCTTTTTTGACTTGAATAACGTATGGTTTATAGCTTGAGAGATAATCAAACCGCGCGTTGAAACGAAACACCGTAATTTCAACCGTCATTCCTAAAGCCTTTAATAATTTTTAAGAATTATACACTACGCTCTTTTTTAACAGTTTCAGAAAATCCGACCGCGATATTTCTTCCGCGCCCAGCGAAAGCAGATGATTACTCGGAGTCTGACAATCAATAAAGTCGATCGCTCCAAAAGGCATCTCCCGCGTCATATAACAGAGGGCGTTTTTGGAGGCGTCCGGCAAAGCGGCAAACATCGATTCGCCGAAAAACACCCTGCCGATCGACACGCCGTACAATCCGCCGCAAAGTTCGCCGTTTCTGTAGCACTCTACCGAATGCGCCGCGCCAAGCTTAAAAAGCTCGCGGTAAGCGTCGATAAATTCCTCGGTAATCCATGTGCGTTTCTCCTTTTTACGCGGAGCGGCGCAACGGCGCATAACCGTCTCAAAATCCTGATCGACCGCAATTTCAAACCGCCCATTTCTTATGGTTTTCGCAAGACTTTTGCTGATACGCAGACGCGAAGGATATAAGATCAAGCGTGGATCGGGGCAAAACCAGTATGGCATAGAACGTTCGATAAACCACGGGAAGAGGCCGCTTTTGTAAGCAAGCAACAATCTTTTAGCCGACAGATCGCCGCCGACAGCGACCAGATCGTCAAAATCCCCGCTGTTTGGATCGGGAAACTTTATTTCCCTGTCCAACAGAAAAATATTGGGCGATTTACTGATTAAACGCAAAGCTCAAAGCGCCTTTATCGATCTCAATCGAAACGGCACCGCCATTGGCGAGAGAGCCGAAAAGCAACTCGTCCGCGATCTTGTCCTTAATCTCGCTTTGAATCAACAGCCCAAGCGGTCTCGCGCCCATCTTTGAGTTGTACCCCTTTTGAGCAAGGTAACCTCTGACTTCGCCGCCGATCGAAAGCTTTACCTTGCGCTCTTCAAGCTGTGCGGACAGCTCCGATATAAACTTATCGACCACAAACATCATCGTTTCCGAAGAGAGCGGCGTAAAATTCACAATCGCGTCAAGACGGTTGCGAAACTCCGGAGAAAAAAAGCCGTTCACCGCCTCCTGAACGCGATTTGCCGAAGTGTTGCCAAAACCCACCACGCCCGCCTCCGCCGCCCCTAAATTGCTGGTCATCACGATAATCACATGCCTGAAATCCGCTTTAGCGCCGTTGTTGTCGGTAAGACTCGCGTTATCCATTACCTGCAGAAGAATATTAACCAGATCGGGATGCGCCTTTTCGATCTCATCAAGCAGCAACACGCTGTTTGGGTGCTTACGGATCGTTTCGGTCAAAAGCCCGCCCTGCTCAAAGCCCACATAACCGGGAGGAGCGCCTACAAGACGGCTGACACTGTGCTTCTCCATATATTCACTCATATCAAACCGCTCAAAGTGAATGCCCAGGATTCGCGCGAGCTGTTTGGAAACTTCCGTCTTACCAACTCCCGTGGGACCCGTGAATAAGAAAGCGCCCGAAGGACGGTTTGGATGTGAAAGACCGGCGTATGAGCGCTTGATCGCCCTTGAAAGCGCTTCGATCGCCTTGTCCTGTCCGAAAACCACGTTTTTAAGGTCAAGTTCCAGCGATTTCAGCATTGATCGCTTGTCTTTGGTGGAAGCCTTCAGCGGCACGCCCGCGATTTTGGAAACAACGCTCTCCACATCGGAAATCGAAACCTGCCGCCGCTTCTTTCCAAGCAGATGAAACGATGCGCCGATCTCATCAATTACGTCGATTGCTTTATCGGGCAGAAAACGATCGTTGATAAATTTGGCGCTCAGATCGGCCGCCGCTTCCAGCGCAGCGTCGGGGTATTTCACGCTGTGATGCTCCTCGTATTTGCTTTTCAGCCCGCGCAGAATCCGCACCGTATCCGCTACGCTGGGTTCAAGCACCTCAATCTTCTGAAAGCGGCGCGAAAGGGCGCGATCCTTCTCAAAGTGGTTGCGGTATTCAGGATAGGTTGTCGCTCCTATGCAGCGCAGTTTGCCGGAGTTTAAGGCGGGCTTTAAAATATTGCTGGCGTCCAGCGCGCCTCCGCCTACCGCCCCCGCTCCCACCAGCGTGTGAATCTCGTCGATCATCAAAATCGCGTCGCGCTGCTCCAGCAGTTCGTCGATCACTCCTTTAAGCCGCTTTTCAAAATCCCCGCGGTATTTTGTTCCCGCAACCAGCGAACCCATATCCAAAGCGTATATCTCCGAATTTTTCAGCAGGACTGGCACGTCACCGTTTGCGATCAGAAGCGCCAAACCTTCCGCAATCGCCGTTTTGCCCACGCCCGGATCGCCCACCAGAATTGGATTATTTTTTTTGCGGCGGCAGAGTACCTGCATAGTTCTGTTCAACTCTTCCGCCCGCCCGATCACGCGATCGATCTCGCCGTTTTTTGCCCGATGAACAAGCCGCGCGGCAAATCGATCAAGGAACGTCTTTTTCTCGTCGTCCGAGTTTGCACCAGCCGACTTTGCCGTAACGGTATCCATCTGATGGCTGATCACTTCCAGCACGTCAAATCGCTCAATCCCCTGCAGGCGCATAAGATATACGCCGTAGCTTGTTCCTTCCTCAAAGAGGCTCGCCAGCAGATCGCCCTGATCCGCCTCCTGTTTGCTGGAACTTTCCACATGCGTCAGCATCGTCTGCATAACGCGTTGAAAGGACAGCGTTTGTACCGGCTCGCCGCCCGCACCATCCGGCTGCTCGTCCATCTCCATTGTCAGGTATGCGTCCAGCTCGACTTTCAGCTTTGCGATATCCGCGCCGCACGCCCTCAGAATGTTTACGATCACTGCGTCGAACAGCGAAGCGTACGCGAGATGCTCGATCGTGATATATTCGTGGCGGCGTTTTTTCACCTCTCTGATCGTGTCGATCAGCAGCTTATTTAGTCCGCGGCTAATCAATTTACGACTCCCTCATAGTACATTTGAGCGGATAGCCGCTCGCTTTGGCAAGGGTATGTACCTGCGCCACCTTCATCTCCGCCACTTCGTAGCTGTATTCGCCGCACACCCCGTACCCTTCGTTGTGGACAGAACTCGTGATCCGCACCGCTTCCTCCTCGCTCTTTCTGAACACGCGTTTGAGCACGTCGACCACGAACTCCCACGTGGAGTAGTGATCGTTATGCAATATGACCTGATATCTCCTTGGAGGCTTCAGGTCGTTTTCAGTCAGGTTTTCCGCGATCTCTCTCGCCGCCATAGCCGAACCCTTAATCAACCTTAGTGTATAAAGTGGATTTTACGAAAAGGTGGTTAAATTTGCAAATTTTTATGACCGTTTTTGAGCTTATCTCCCGATTGCTGTTTGTTTTTGCGCTCGCATGGTTCGTGATGACAAACCTGCAATATTACGGCTACCGCTTTGATCGGCTGTTTTTTCACCATACCAAGCCAAAGTGGCTGCTTTTTTATCTGATCGTACCGATTCTGCTCTACCACATCGGCGGATCATACTTCTGGATTTTTTTCTACTGTATCTACCTGCCGTTGCTTATCGTGTGG
The DNA here is from genome assembly GCA_031288475.1 of Helicobacteraceae bacterium. Taxonomy (GTDB): domain Bacteria; phylum Campylobacterota; class Campylobacteria; order Campylobacterales; family SZUA-545; genus JAIRKM01. Next base: position 28,927 of record JAITRJ010000034.1, read on the forward strand.
CACAGCAAGCTGGATAAGAAACTTGTAATTACCGCCAGAGTAAAGCGTTTTTTGGTTCTACTGACGCTCTCGTCATCGGCATTTGAAGCTGTCTATGTTCTATCGGAGATTCAAGGTTCAAAGGAGATATTAGCTTCTCTGATCTTCTCGTTCTGCGTTTCTCATATAATGGAGACATTCATCAGGACGCGCTTCAAAAAAACGGCTCATAAAAAACTGATAGATAATAAGTCATTAACAGTGGTAGCTTTGACCGCCAGCTATGGGAAAACCAGCATTAAACACTTTTTGCGCGACATTTTATCAACTAGCTTTCGCGTTTATACTACACCCGGCAACGTCAATACGGACATAGGTATCTGTGCGGATATAAACAACAATTTGCCAAACGATACAGACATATATATTGTGGAAGCAGGCGCAAGGGAAAGGGGGGATATATTAACGATTGCGCTTCTTGCCGAACCTCACTATGTAATCGTAGGTAAAACGGGAGAACAGCATATAGAATATTTTAAGACAACAGAAAATATTCAGTCTACTAAAAGAGAGCTGCTGGTATCGCCAAGAATGAAAAAGGGGATCGTTCACGAAAGTACGGGCGTAAAACCAAACGACGAGATAATCATATTAAAAGATGAAGATATAAAAAATGTGTCAGCGACCTTTGAGGGGACAGAGTGGGAGCTTATGCTGAACAACCGCCCGATCCACCTTAAAACTCCCGTTCTCGGCGCTTTTAACGCGTTGAATATTTCTCTGGCGTTTCTTCTGGCAAAAGAGATGGGAGTCAAAGAGAGGTCGATCGTGGACGCGATAGCAAAATTAAAAAACTTTGAGCATCGCCTGCAGCCGATCAGAACGCCGTATAAACTGATCATTGACGACAGCTACAACGGAAATCTTGAAGGGATGATTGCCGCCTGCGATCTAGCGGCGACCTACGGAGGGCGTAAAGTGATCGTTACGCCCGGTATTGTCGAAAGCAGCAAAGAGAGCAATACAGCACTGGCAAAAAAGATCAACGAGGTATTTGATCTGGCGCTGATCACAGGTACGCTAAACGCCGATATTTTAGCGGCAAATATCGATCATCATAAACGAAAGCGCGTATTTGACAAACGCGGTTTGGAAATGATTCTGACAAAGGAAAGCCGAACGGGCGATCTGGTACTTTTTGCCAACGACGCGCCTAGCTTTGTATAGGCAGATATATAACACACCGATTAAGCGCGGCTGGATCGGAATAAAGGAAAGATTTTGGTATTATAACGCTTGTTTAACATTTGGGAAAGAGATAATGGACAGATTTTGCCGAATCTGCTTGAAACGATTTATTATAGTTTTCGTTCTGCTTTTACCGGTTATGTCCGTTCTTTACGCGGCGTCCGACAAAAACGAAGCGCAAGACAGTCAAAAAAAGATTAAATACCTTATCGCTTCAAACGACGGCCTCGCGGCATTTTTTGACGATTTAACGGTTGCGGGCTGCCCAAGATGCGACTATATTGACAAAAATATCGAGGCTCTTTACGAGATCAAACCGCACAGCGTATATTCAGAGTTTGAAACCTATCTGCTGATCGATGGCAAAAACAAAGAGCCGCTTTACGATGAAAGCGGCAAAATCAACGAGGATTTCGCGATCATAAATTATAAAGCAATCCGAACACCGCGTAAGGCACCGCTAAATTGAAAATCGTTCTGATCGATAGAAATAAACATCAGTCCGTGCTTCGCAAAAGCGGCGATGGACAGATGGCAGACTTTGTACAGCGCGAAGAACGGTATCGCGCCGAATCGTTACGGCGACTCCGCAAAAACAGACAATCTATAGGTATTTATGGCGCGATGAGCGGGGAGAGTAACGCCTCGGCGTTAAGCTCACAGACGGGCTTTTGGTCATAGGCAAGCGGACGCCGAGTGGCTGCTGAGAACGGAGGGTTTCCGCGCCGGATAAGGTCATCTGTAATTACGGGCAACTGATTATACCCCGACGGAAGAGAGATCGGGGCGCGGATCAACGCCGATTGTGTTTTGTAAAACCGCTGTGATATCCCATTATAGTATAGACCGGAAACGATCTGTCGTTGAGGGGAAAACTCTATGGGAAAAGTACTAAAAACTACCGAAGTCGCGTCCGTATCTGATAATAAACTGAATAATCATTCGGCTGAAAATACTGAACGGAATGAAAGCAAAATAAAGTTACTTGACAAGATTCTAAGTCTCTTATGAATTCGGCGCTCTAGGCGGCGTCGATGCTGATTCTGCTGGCATTCCCGCCCTAAAAGATCCAGATAATGCGGGTTTGACCCGCCCGCGTGTCTTAACGATGTAGACGCTAACGCCAATTTAACCGCTTTTTCATATTCTCCTCTTTTTTGATCTTACGGCACAAAACTTATGGAACAGCATCTGCGTCAAAGCTTGCAAGCTTCCGCCGCGATCGGGTTCTTATCGCAGCTATGACAGCTCTAACGCTTTATAGTTATAACGCGCGGAAGCATCGGGTCTCTCGTCGTGTGTTTTTTGGATTGTGTAATCACATTGCGTGTTCTTCTCGTAATGACGAAGAAGGAAGGCAGATTGCGTCATTCAGCTTCGTAAGCTCGCGATTCGCAACAAGGAAAGCGGAACGGGAGCGAAAACGCAATGCTTTAGCCGCTCCGCGGCGAAGCAGCAGGGAGGTTTCCCAACGCCGCATATATCACGGAAGAAGGCGGAAGTCTTTGAATTACTCCTCATCTTCCGCGTTGCCGATCGGTTCGCCGCGCCGCAAGCTGACCAGTACGCCTTCGATTAGCTTGTCCAGATCGCCGTCAAGAATTGCTTCTACATTGCCAAACGCCTGTCTGGAGCGGTTATCTTTGACCTGCTGATAGGGGAAAAGCACATAGCTGCGTATCTGATGACCCCAACCTATATCGGTCTTAACAACGCTGCTCGCCTCTGTCTGACGCTTTTCAAGCTCCATTTCGTAGAGCTTGGAGCGCAGCATCTTGAACGCGGTTTCGCGGTTTTTGTGCTGACTGCGATCGTTTTGACACTGGACGACCACGGCGCTTGGCAGATGGGTAATGCGAATCGCCGATTCGGTTTTATTTACGTGCTGTCCGCCAGCGCCGCTGCTTCGATAGGTGTCGATACGCAGATCTTTTTCGTCGATTTCAATTGTAATATCGTCGTCGATTTCAGGCGAAACTGCTACAGAAACAAAGCTGGTATGCCGCCTTCCATTGCTGTCAAACGGCGAGACGCGCACCAGACGGTGCGTGCCGTTTTCCGCCTTGAGATAGCCGTAGGCGTTTTCGCCCTTGATCAGAATCGTAGCGTCCTTGATGCCGGCCCCCTCGCCATCCTGATAGTCCAAAATCTCCGATTTGAAACCGCGTCGCTCCGCCCAGCGCAGATACATGCGGTGCAGCATCAGCGCCCAATCCTGACTCTCCGTGCCGCCAGCGCCCGGCGTGATCGAAACGATCGCATTACTCGCGTCCTGCTCACCGCTGAGCATAAGTTCCACCTCCAGCGCGTCGACGCGTCTCTCCAGCGCAGGAAGTTCTTCGCATAAAGCGTTCAGCGTTTCGCTGTCCTGCTCTGCCGTGGCAATATCAAACAGCTCCGCTGCGTCTTCCACAGATGCCGCCGCGCTTGAGTAGCGTTCCAGCGCGCGTTCCAGCCGCGTCTTTTCTTTCTGTATTTTGGCAGCGTTTTCGGGATTAAGCCAGAAACCTTGATCATTTTCCATTGCGGCAATTTCCGCCCGCCGCCGCGACAATTCGGTCGGCTTAATGATGTCGCGGGCGTTGTTGAGCTGTTTGACAAGCTTCTTTACGCGTTCGCCATATTCGTATGCGTCGATAACCACGGATTTCCTTAGTATAATGCGTCAAAAATTTGTGATTGTATCGTAAAAGGATAAAGGTTGATTGTCGCGCGAAGCGTAATAGAGATGAAAGAGAAGAGAGGGCGCGTGAACGCGAACGTAGGATTTGTCGCCACAATGGGCGCACTTCACACGGGGCATCTGAGTCTGATCGAACGGGCGAAAAACGAGAACGACTTCGTGGTAGTTTCCATATTCATAAATCCCACGCAATTCCGCGAAGGAGAAGATTTCAACCGCTACCCGCGAAAGTTAGAAGCCGATAGCGTTTTATGCAAAGCGGCGGGCGTTAATCTGCTGTTCACGCCAAACGTGGAAGATATATACGGAAACGACGAACCGACTATTAAAGCGCCCACAATTACCGGTCATATTTTGGAAGGAAAGTTTCGTGAAGAACACTTTGACGGCGTGTTAACGATAGTAATGAAGCTATTCAATATAGTTCAGCCTAACCGCGCTTATTTCGGTAAGAAAGACGCGCAACAGGCAATTTTAATAACAAAGATGACAAACGCCTTCTTTTTCAATATAGAAATAGCGCTATGCGAAACTGTACGCGAGAACGGAGGGCTTGCGCTAAGCAGTAGAAACATCTATTTATCAAAAAGTGAGAAGAGCGAGGCATTTAAACTGTCCAAAGCGCTGTTTGAGGCAAGCAAATTAATTAAGCAAAATGAGATCAGAGCGCTTGCGATTATTCAGGTAATTACAGAGGTTTTAAAGCCACTGCCAATCGATTATATAGCGATTGTCGATCGCGAGCTAAAAGCGATTGAAACAATCAAAAAAGGCGAAACGATCATATTGATCGCGGCGAGAGCAGGCACAACGCGTCTGATTGATAATATGTGGATATAGCGATGCCGCCGCTACTACATATAGTAAGTCTGGGTTGCACGAAAAACCTTGTCGACAGCGAGGTGATGCTGGCGCGCCTGAAAGAATTCGCAATTACTGATAATCCAAGCGCGGCAGACGTAATTATCGTGAATACCTGCGGATTTATTGACGCGGCGAAAGAGGAAAGTATAAATACGATTCTTTCACTGCACGGGCGGCGTAAAAACGGATCACTTCTGGTAATGGCTGGCTGTTTGAGCGAACGGTACAAAGCGGAGCTCCAAGCGGAATTTACGGAGGTGGATCTCTTCACCGGCGTGGGGGATTACGCCAAAATTGAAGAGCTTATCAGTAATAAAAAAAGCGGTTTTTCCGATCACGTTTTTTTGCAACAAGATGAAGATCGGGTGATAACAAATAGTGGATATCACGCTTATATAAAAATTGCCGAGGGATGCAATCAGAGTTGCAGCTTCTGCGCGATTCCGACTTTTAAGGGAAAGCTTCAGTCCAGATCGATTCAAAGCATAACGACAGAGATTAAAAGGCTGATCACACGTGGCTATTTTGATTTCACGCTGATTGCGCAGGACAGCAGTAGTTTCGGGCGCGATCACGGCGAAAAAGACGAATTGATCAAACTAATTATGGAAATTGACATGATCGACGGAGTAAAACGCGCGAGACTCTGTTATCTATATCCATCAACCACCAGCAGAAAACTTATCGACACAATCGCCTTTTCCAAACGTTTCGCTCCGTATTTCGATATGCCGATTCAGCACGCCTCCGATCGTATGCTGAAGGTAATGCGGCGCGGAGTCGGCATTAAAAAGACTCTCGATCTGATCGACTATATGCGCGCCGTACCCAACAGTTACGTCCGAACTGCCTTTATTGTGGGGCATCCCCAAGAGAAAGAAGAGGATTTTAACGCGATGCGTGATCTGATCGACAGCGGAATATTTGATCGCGCCTCCCTTTTCGCCTTCAGCGACGAGAAGGGAAGCGTGGCAAATAAAATGAAACGTAAAGTGGACTCAAGAACTATAAATATTCGTCTGCAAAAAGGTAAGAGCATATTAAAAAGAATGCATAAAAAAAGATTGGAAAATCAGATTGGAAATGTTTTTAACGCAGTGATAGAAAAAAAAGATAATAGCGGGTTTTTTATTGAGGCAAAAGTGTTGAATTTCGCGCCGGAGATCGATCCCAAAATACTGATAAATGAGAGTGAAAAAACGTTAAGGACAGGAGATATAGTTTCTGTTAAAATAGTTGACGCTTCGGATGATCTGCTTATCGCGCGGGCGCTGAAGGACAACAATGGATAGCAAAATGATTTTAAATAACGGTAATCTCAAGGCGACTCCGCAGCGTATAAAAATACTCTCGCTTCTTGGCGACTACGGTCATTTGACGATCGAGCGGATATACAGCGAGCTTAAAAAGGATACGCCTACGATTTCTCTGTCAACTGTTTACAGCAATATTGAATCGCTCTCCGAGAAAAACATTGTCAAAGAAGTGCCGATCTCGCGTCAAAAGGAAGCTTATGAACTAAACTCCGGCGCACACGCGCATCACGTGTGCAGACAGTGCGGTAAAATAACCGATATAGAGATTGACTCTGCCAAGTTAGGAGAATCGGTAAAATTCCGCGAAGAGGCAAAAATCGATAGCGTTGATATCATATTCAACGGAGTTTGTAATAACTGCCACAAAAGAGTGAAAAAGTGAACGATCAAGAGTACATACAATCTGTGGAAACCTTAAATCGCTGGGCGTACTCTTACTACGTTTTGGACAAACCGGAGGCGACGGACGAAGACTACGACAGGCTTTACAAAGAGGTAAAAGAGTACGAGGACACGAACGCAGCAAAAATTCTTCACTCCTCTCCCACGCGGAGAGTGGGAGATGCGTTGTTAAGCGGCTTTGAAAAGGCGAAGCATATTGAGCGGATGTGGTCGCTGGAAGATATTTTTTCATACGAAGAGCTTTCCGTCTGGATCGCAAAGGTAAAAAAACTTGCCGGACAGGAGATAGAATTTATATGCGAACCGAAATACGACGGAGCGAGCCTTAGCTTAGTGTACGAAAGCGGCGTTTTGGCGCGCGCGGTTACGCGCGGCAACGGCATAGAAGGGGAAAACGTAACATCAAACGCCCGCACAATCCGCACCATACCGCTTGCAATAAATCACAAAGATAAGATCGAAATCCGCGGTGAAACGGTAATATATAAGAGCGAATTTGAAGCGATCAATAAAGAGCGTATAAAAAATGGCGAAACGCCGTTCGCAAATCCCAGAAACAGCGCTTCGGGAAGTTTAAGACAGCTCGATCCCGCTGTGTGTGCAAAGCGCAAGCTTATCTTTCTGCCATGGGGGGTTGGCACAGGCAGTCTTTCCGCGACAAGCGGTTTTGAAGAGATGAGTGCGATAGAAACAATGGGGTTTAAGAAAAACGCGCTGCGCGCTCTCTGCCGTAATACGGATGAGATAGAAGAAACCTATTTGTCGCTGATGAAAGCGAGATCACATATCAAGATGCAACTTGATGGAATGGTAATTAAAATAAATGATTTGAATCTTAGGGGTAAATTGGGCTGGACAATCAAAGCGCCGCGCTGGGCAAGTGCTTATAAATTTCCAGCGATTGAAAAAAAAACAAAGCTGATAAGCGTCGATTGGCAGGTAGGACGCAGTGGTGCGCTTACGCCTGTAGGAAACGTCGAGACGGTAAACATAGACGGCGCGGAAATATCGAGGGTTACTCTTCATAATTTTGACGAAATTCTACGGCTTGATCTAAAGATCGGAGACCACGTTGCGCTGATTAGGAGCGGGGATGTGATTCCAAAGGTTGTTCAGGTTTTAACGACGATGAGAAATCAGACGCAAAAGAGTATAAAAAAACCAGATTTCTGCCCTAGCTGCGGTGGCGAACTTTTCGTTGATGGCGCTCTAATAAAATGCCAAAATACGAAGTGTAAAGATCGCGTTATAAGCACTTTGACCCATTTCGCGTCAAAAAGAGCGCTTAATATCGAGGGTTTGGGTGAAAGAATTATCACACAGTTGTACGAAAACGGTATTATCAGGCAGATAGAGGATATTTTTATACTAAGCGGCGAAAGTTTTAAAAATCTTGAAGGTTTCAAGGACAAAAAAAACACGAATTTGTTAAGCGCAATAGAAAGCGCTAAACATTGCGAACTGTGGCGTTTTATTAATGCGTTTGGGATAGAGCATATCGGCGAAGGCGCGTCAAAAACGGTTGCTGACGCCTTCAAGTTCGAGTGGTACGCCAAAGAAATTGAGGATTATGTGCGGCTGGAGGGTTTTGGAACGGAGATGAGCACGTCGCTACGCGAATTCGCGCAAGCCAATAGGGATCGAATTGAATATCTTACGAAAATTATCGCTCCAGTGTGTAATGAAAAAAAAACGACCGGCAATTCGATATTTAACGCCAAAACAGTTGTTATCACGGGCAGTTTCCCAACCAGCAGAGAAGAAATACGGGTAAAGCTTGAAGCGTTGGGCGCGAAAACGAGCGAGAGCGTCTCCAAAAAAACCGATTTTGTTTTCGCCGGAGAAAATGCCGGAAGCAAGCTTGAAAAAGCAAAGACGCTTGGAATCAAAATCTTCTACAATGACGAAGTGCTGAAGGAGCTTGAAAATGCTTAGAATCGTCTTCACGCTGACGCTTTTTGCCGTCTCTCTCTTATGCGAAACACTTCAAGATGTAAAAATGGATTATCTCAGCAACAGCAATATCTGGATAAAAACATATAAAAATCAAAAGAATATCAACGAATTGAAAAACAAAATATCTATTTTGACAGAAGAAGTAAACGCGCTTACAAAAAGGGGACGGGACGCGCGAATAAAGAATGAGGAGCTTACGCTGTTAAAAGCGCAGATGGAAAGCTTAACAAGCGTAGCCAGAAGCTTTTCAGATATTCTGGATGTTACCTCTATAAATGCGCAGACGATCGAAATTAATCTTATCAGTTTCCTCACGAACAGCAAAGTCAAGGAGCTTGAACGCGCCCGCGCCCAGATCGAATCGCTGAAAAAAGATTATGAAAGAGCAATAGCATATATAGAGGAGACAGCGAAAAAAACTGAAAATATCATTGATATGGAATACTCGAATGAGGCAAAGGAGTTTCTGAAATTGGTAGAGGAGGATTTGCATATTTTTTTGGTGGCAAAAGGCATTATCGATCAAAAAGAGGAATCAATTGAAACTCTTTTTGGGCTAATCGCTTCAAAAACGCGTCACTATAAAGATAACGAGTTCGCGCAGCTGATCGCGAATATATTGATCGCGATTGGTATTCTGACGTCTCTCTACATAGTACGGTTTTTGTTTGCCCGGTTCAGTGGGAACGAAGAGAGATCTGCGTTCTGGATACGCCTCTCTAACCTGCTGGCGGCTCTTTTTATCGCTCTTTTCTTTCTCTTTAATTATATAGACAACCTAATCTACGCGCTTACCTTCGTAGGCTTTATGGCGGCAGGTTTGACAATTGTACATAAAGAGCTGCTGTTAAACATCGCCGCATGGCTTCAAATGGCGTTCAGCAGTTCGATACAAGTGGGAGATCGTATTCTTTTATACTTTGAGGCAACGCCCATCATCGGCGATGTGATCGCGATCTCACCAATGAAAATAACGCTCTACGAAGAGATCACGCACAATAATGCGGCGGAGCTTAAACGGGCGGGACGTATTTTGTTTATTCCAACAAATTTCATATTTTCAAAAGTAATTTATAATTACACACATGAATCAATGAAGACCATATATGATCTTATTGAAATCCCTCTGAACATAAACAGCGACTTTGATCGTGTAAAAAAGATTACGGAAGAAGTAGTGTCCAAAACTACGGCGCGTTATATTGAAATGGCACGATATCAATATAAGAAACTCCAAGATAAATATATTCTGCGAGGCAAAGATATGTCACCAAGAATACAGTTTATGATGCCATCGGACAAAAAAGGCATTGTTATGTATCTTTGGTACGTAGCTCCATACAGAGAGATATTAAACTGCCGGAGCGATCTGACGCTTGAATTGATCAGGCGTTTCAAAAAAGAGGCAAATATATTTTTAATAGACGAGGAGAAGAAAAAGAGCGAACAACCATCCGTTACTTAATCCTGAACTTAAAAAGAGCGTCTCTTGAGGTGTTGTACGCGGAGGTGTTGTACGCGAATGAAAAAAGAGAAGCATTAGCGCCGCGCTGATAGCGCATAGTGCATTCCAATACGGGGTTATGCCCAAAATCAATTGCGAAATCGCTGATCACAAGCAGCCGCGGATCAATAAGTTGCTCAGTATCTCTCTCTTTACCGAGAAGCTCGCACACCGATGCGTCGTCAAAAAAGATCATCTCGCAGCTCTCTTTGTTGAGATGCCGGAAGCTGATTTTGCCGCGCAGAGATTCGAAGGCAAATATCCTTCCCCATGGAACTTTTTTCGCCGCCTCGTCGCGCGTAAGCATTGTATAGTCGTCAACGATAAGCATCAGATTGCGCAAACTGCCGATTCTGCCGCGCTCAAAGCGCGGACTGGAGACATTCAGCCGCTTGTCGTTTCTGAGATGAGGATATTGCTCGCCCGTCGTCGTGTCAAACACAAAACCCAGCAGCTCAATAAACTGCCATGCCGCGTAAACGCCATGCTTCTGGGTGAGATAGCGTTCAAGCAGCTCAATACGCCTGAAGATCGGATCGTTGGCATGCCCGCCGCCGATCAGCGCGTCGGTGGGCAGCTTCAACAGGTTGATGTCAAACGCTCTTTGCGCCGCCTGGCAGTTCAGAGTGATAACTGCGCCGCCCGCCTCCAGCGATATTGGCATCTGGTACAGTATGTTAAACGCCTCGATCAAAAAATCCTCTCTGCACTCAGCCTTATCCTCGTAAATGGCGCATATACTTTCGGCGTTCTTATACAGCGCCGCTGTCAGCGGTTTAAGCATTTCGTTTGAAACCTGAAAGAGCATCTGATTGGCAGAGATCGCCGTCTCTTGAGCGTTTTCCCGCGCAAGCGATCTGCCTGAGCGGGCAAAAAAGAGCGCTGCAAAGCCAAACATCGCGATCAGAAACAGCAGCGTGATCAGAAGGGCAACGCCTCGTTTCAATAAAGCGTGCCTCTGATGATAAAGTCAGGTTTTGCATAGCGGAGGATCGCGCCCTCGTTTGCGGCTATTTCCGCGCACAGCGCAAGGTCGTCCAGATCGCTTCCGTTCTTAAACGCCCAGATGTGAAACATACGGCTGATCTGGCGGGGATTTGAGAGACGATACCGCGTCGCAAATGCCATTATATCGATCTCCTCCGAAAAGCTGGCAATGACAAAACCCGCCGACTCCACAATATCTGACGGATCGCCGTAGCGCATATACTTAAATGTTCTTCCCTTTTGCGCTTGCGCCCCCGCGCTTAAAAGCGTTTCCGCCGCCGCATCTTCAACCCTGCTGTATGGAGTGTGGTGATCGGGCGAATCAATAATGGTAATCATCTCTGCGCCAAGCAGCAACGGAAAAATGAAAAAGAGCGACGCCTTCATTGCTTACAACTCCCCACGTAATTCCTCCCGTAAAATGTAAGCGTAAAATTAGCGTCCGTTAAATTGTAGCTCGCGCCCGATTTATTCTCAATTTTTACCTTCCACTCGCCATTGCTCAGCTCGTCCAGATAACGAACCGATCCAAACGTCCTTCCATCCGAATAAAAGCTCGCGTTAGTGGTATAGCGACCATCTGCAAGCGTGGAAACAGTACCATCTGGAGAAATAAGAGAAATGTTGTTTTTTCTACCGCCGCCTATATTCATTGCGATTGTAAAATCAACAAACTCTATGCATAAATTTTCGCCTTCATTAACATTGATTGGCATTGTGAGGTTGGCGTCGTTGGCGATAGCGCCGTTAATATTTTGAATCGTTTTCGATTTCTTTTTAAGTGTCCCAAGCGAAGTAAATGTTCTCGCCTTTTGAACCGCCGCTTTTACGTCCAGCGCGCCGAAGCCGTAGTTATGGTTTATATACCAGCCCGCGCCGTTTGTCCGCCAATCGTCATCGGACGGATCGTTTCTTCTGGCTGTCGTCGCCAATATGTAGCGAACGTTGCGCCACGTCAGATCCGGCTTTGCCTCCAGTATAAGCGCGATCGCGCCAGAAACCATAGGCGTCGCCGCGCTGGTGCCGCTCATATGATGCGTATATTCCCCGTACCTGTTTAACGTATGTTGCATTATGGGATTATTAGTCGTTGACATGCCCTTGTCGCAGCCGCTTATATCGGTGGTAACGATGCCTGGCGAACCGTAGCCGTCAAATCCCCCGTAGGCACTAATCAGTATATTGGAACCGGGATTGGAGTAAGAGGAGTATCTGTCATCGGAGTTAAGCGCCGCAACGCTGATCGTATATATGCTGTTCTGTTCGCCGAAATAGTTCGCGTTATGCCCTTTTGCCCTGCCGTTTCCAGCCGCGAAAACATAGATCGCCCCCCTATTGTCTCTACCAGACTCGGCGCCTTCCTGAATAGCCTCAAGTAAAGGAATAAGATCGGCTCGGCTTCGCGGGAGTTCGGCACCCCACGAGTTAGAAAAGATATCGATCGTAGCGTGACGATCAGGGCGTGCGCTTAGCGCGTCGGGATATATGTACAGCGCGCATCCTCCGCTCGCATTTTTATCCGCTATGTTAAGCCCCGCCCAGTACGCATTTGGCGCGACTCCGCGGACGCCCTGATAGTTATAGCCGACCGCCGCCGCGATACCGGCAACCATCGTGCCGTGCGCACATTCGTCGTCCGTGACGTTGGGGTATGGAGAAGCGGAATTTTTCTGATAATTCCAGCTTTCATATCTGTTATGATTGACGCTGAGATCGGGGTGGGTTTCGTCAACGCCCGTATCGACAATGGCAATCGTAACTCCCCTGCCTTGCGGCTGCGCAGGCATATTAATATCTCCGCCCGCGATGGAAGCCTCATAGTTACCCACCCGCTGACCGAAATTGTTCAGGTGCCACTGATAGACCATCAGCGGATCGCGCGGATCGGACTCGAACGGGTACGAGGGGAACAGCGATTCGTCGGTGCCTTGAATCTGGGCGCACGAAACGCGGGCGCTTTCCCCATCATCACCGCTGCGTCCGCCGCAGCCTATGAAAAACAACACCAAAAATACCGCGCCGATACGCATAAAGAAACTCCGAATTTGCGCAATTGTAGCTAAAATATCGCCAGAGAGGTTGATCGTGAACGGAATTGAAGAGTTTGCGCGAAAGGCGCTGGAAGAGGATATTGGCAGAGGCGATCTCTTTGAGCGGTGCGAAGAGTTGGACGCTGGAAAAGTAAAAAAAGCGCTGATACGCGCCAAGAGCGGTTGCGTGTTTGCGGGAACACCGTACGCCGAGTCGATTGCCAAAGAGATGGGAATAACGATCTCGTTTGACATAAAAGATGGAGAGGAGATTGAAAAAAACCGCGTGATCGCTGTCCTTTCCGGCGCTGGTACGGCGCTTTTGAAGGCTGAGCGGACGTTGCTGAATGTTTTACAGCACGCAAGCGGCGTGGCGACGCAGACACGCCGTTACGCGAAGCTGATTGAGGGATACGGAACACTTTTATTGGACACGCGCAAGACGCGACCGCTGCTGCGCGATCTGGAAAAATACGCCGCACGGACGGGAGGCGCGGTAAATCACCGCTTCGGGCTGGACGACTGCCTGATGATCAAGGATACGCATTTGTCAGTGCTCGGCGATCTCAAGGAGTTTATCGGCAAAGCAAGGAAACATATTCCATGGACAGCGGCGATCGAGGTAGAGTGCGAAAATCTAGCCGCGGCGCGCGTGGCGCTTGAGGCGGGAGCAGAGATTGTAATGTGCGACAATATGGATCGCGAGACGATCAGAGAGGTGTTGCGATTGCGGGACGAGATTGCGCCGCAGACAAAAATCGAAGCAAGCGGCAATGTCACGGCGGAGACGATTGTCTCTTACGCCGCGCTCGGAGTGGATGCTATAAGCTGCGGAAGCCTGATCCATCAGGCGGTGTGGCCTGATTTCTCAATGAGAATAATCAATGGCTGAAGGCAGCGCCGAAAAAACCGAAGAGGCGACACCCAAACGGATCGAAGACGCGCGCAAAGAGGGAAATGTTCCAAAAAGCGTTGATATGGCGGGCTTTGCCGCTCTGATGGCGGCGGTGATCGCCTTTGCCGCGCTTTTTGGGTATATCGCCGAATATGTAATGCGCTTTTTCCGTTACTGCGCTTCATTTGCCGCGCATCCGCTGGAGACGAATCAAATTGCTGCGCTGGGGCTAAACGGAGTGCTCGCGGTGCTGAAAACCGCCGTTCCTCTGGCGGCGCTGGTGGCTCTGTTCGGGGCGATCGGCTACATAGCGCAGTTCGGGTTTCTTTTTACCACGAAGCCGCTTGTCCCCGATTTGAAAAAGATCAATCCAATCAAGGGGTTTGGCAATCTTTTCTCTATGCAGAGGCTGATCGATGGCGTGAAGATAACGCTCAAGGTGTTTATTGCGCTGGGCGTGGCTGGCTACTTTCTATGGAAGTACATCAAGCAGCTGCCGACGGTGGGACTTTTCAGCATAGGCGATCAGATAGCGTGGCTTGCGGAAAAGTCGCTTGTGATCGCCGTTGTAATGCTGCTGGTGTTTTTCAGCTTCGCGCTGATCGATATTTCAATTACGCGCTACTATCACTTCAAGCGGCTTAGAATGAGCAAGCAGGAGGTGTTAGACGAGTATAAAAACATTGAAGGGAGTCCTGAGGTCAAGGCAAGGATCAGGCGGATTCAAACGCAGATGAGCCGCAGGCGCATGATGAAGGATTTGGAACACGCGGACGTGGTGGTAACAAATCCGACGCATTTTGCCGTCGCGCTGCGCTATAAGCCGAATAAGCCGTTTAACGATAGAGCGCCGGTGGTTGTCGCAAAGGGGGCGGACAATCTGGCAATTACGATCAAAGCGTTCGCAAGAGAGTATAATATAGCGATTATAGAAGATCCGCCGCTTGCCAGAGAGCTTTATCGTCTGGTCGATATAGGAAGGGCTATACCACAATCGCTCTTTGACGCGGTGATTGAACTGTTTAAGTATGTCGCTGAAACGACAGGGAAGAGGTTTATATAAGGAACGGATGTGGCGGAGCAGATAATCGACGAAGACTTGGCGGCGCTCTATAATATCCCCGAAAAGATCGATCCGGTTGAGGCTATCTGGTACTTCAACCTTATTGAGAATAGACGTAGTGAGATATACGCATCGCACTTTGCCCCGCTTAAAAGTATGGAGGAGTGGCTGGAGATATATATCGCCGCTCCAAAGGGCAGCGCCGCTTGGGATATGGCTCTTTCTATGCTCACCGCTATGACGCTGCCATTAAACGGCTGGATCGAACTTCACGAAGCGCGGCGCGGGGACGATTGCATCGGCAATCTGTGCATCTCAAGAATCGAACGGATTGCCAACGGGGACTTTGAAAAGTGGAGGGAGGCGTTTACGCTCGCTCCCCACGGATCGGCTGTCAGACAGCTTGGAATGGCAAATATGTTACGGTTTGCAAATACAATTGAAGATTGGTGGGAGATTTATGACAACTCCGAATTATGTTCACAAGAGCAGGAACAGGCGCTGGAACAGATACTTCTGGCAGGGCGCTTTGAGCATTTGATTCGCCGTATGGAGCAAAACGAGAACGATAAAAGTCTGCTGGAGCGGGCGAGAATGAAAGGACCAAAAGAGTGGCGAGATGAGTACGAAAAGCGCGATCGCTACGACGCTTCAGGCGAGGCGGCAGTGTGCAATATCTACATCTCCGCCGATCTTATAGAGAATGAAAAAACAGGAGAAATTAAATGATTTGGCGATCTATACTGCCTTTGCTGTTATCCGCGGTGGCGCTGAACGGCGGCTGGGCAATCAACGAGATCACGCGATACGCTGGCAGCGAAGAATTTAAAAGTGAGATATTTATTGACAAAGGGCGATATAAAAGTAAGAGCGGCGATGAAACGATGATTATTGACATGAATGGAAGAAAAATCTACTTTATGTACGAAAGCAAGAAACGTTACTGGGGCGGTAAAGCGGAAGCCGTGATCGGCGATATTTTCAAAAACTCCGTAACTGAAATGAGCGGCGACGCGGAAGTAGGGCATACGTCCATAAACGAAAAGAGCATAATTGAAATCGTAAAGACAGGTGAAAATATAACGATCGACGGCTTTGAGGGGATCGGATATCAGGTGCTTGTGGACGGCGAGCTGAAGAAGGAAATATATATCGCGCCGAAACTTACGGCAAACGGCGAAATCGACCCGAAGGATCTCAGCACGATAATGCTGCTCTTAAGCGGCGTCGAAGTGGCGAGCGCTGGCGTAATAGCGGAGATAAGCGATGAATATATTAACCTGATGCGGCAGGGGTATCCGATCCGTACAATAGAGTACGATCCATCCGGCGATCCGATATTAACGGAGGTAGTAAAAGCAAGGCAGAGGAATTTTAGCCTTGATGAGTTTAGTCCTCCAAAAAATTTTATAAATACGAAAAAAGAGCTGGAAGAGTAGCGTTTAACGGTTTCCCCGCGCCTGTTCTCCTGTCTTTTGACGCGTTGCCGTTGCCTTTCTTCGCGTTGAATGTAAGTTTTTTGTAATTACATATCAGCGATATATCGTATTATAGATAAAAGGAAGTTCAATAACGGCATTAAAAACTGGCGGCGTTCGGCGGCATAAACGCAAAGCAGATGGATGAACAGAGGGCGGGATCACGAAAGGCTTCTCTCTGTTTTTGGCGTACTTTTACGGTTCGGTGCTGAACGCAAAAGATCATAGATATTCTTAACGCGACGTACTCTCAATATGCGCAGACAACTCTGAGCGGACGCATCATCATCAGAGAGGATACGTAACGTATTGTCCTTGTTGAACGCCACGACGATTGCGCGTCTGCCGAGAGCGCAGGGATATTCGCTCCAATCAACTGGGAGGCGTTGGCGCTCACCTCAGGTTGTCCCGAGCGTGACGCCCAGTTTGAATATATCAATTGCGTATCGCGCCAGTATATGGAGGCGGACTGCCAGTTGTCTCTATTGACGCGAAGAAGAAAAAACACTGGTAATTTCAAGAATGGCGAACGCGAACACACCCAAAAGGGGGAACCCGTCAAGGTGCTGGATCACGATTTTCCAATCAAGTCGCTGGGCAAGGCGACGCTCTATCTATGGGATCTACGATCTGTTCAGGAACAACGGGTTCGTCAGCGTTGGCATCAGTCATGACACAGCGGAGTTGCCGTGGATAATCTGCGAAGTGGTGGCACGAGATGGGCGCACAGCAATATTCCGTGCCAGCAGCCTCTGCGTCACTGCGGACTCTGGAGGAAGCAATGGGGGCGTGAGACTGTGGAAAGTCAGATTGCAAGCGTTGGCAAAGAGCTGGGGATGACGCTGAAGGTATCACACTTCCCGCCTGGAACCAGCAAATAGAACAGGATCGAACATCGATTGTTCCCATTCATTGGCAAAACCGGAGAGGTAAGCCGTTGCTGAGAATGGACGCGATCGTCAGGGAGGTACGCAATAACATCTACAATCAATCTTTTGTGATTGAATGCATGCCCTCTTGATTGATACTCTGCCAGACTGCTGCGGCACTATGACTGTAAATTTTATTTCGACGCAATTCCTTAATCTCATCGGCGCAGCCACAACCAAGACCGGACTGAAGTGGCAAACGTGTCATTGATTACAACGAATACAGAAAAAGACTTAAAGTCTCCGATGACACGCTTGCCAAGGTGAATCTGATCTGCGATGCCTTCCACAGGGAACGGAATTACAAAATTCAATCATTCGTAGTCTAAAAACAAATTCCACCGTTCGTCGGTTGTTTTATATAAATAAGGATCTGAAAACAAGTCTCAAGCTTCGTCGCGAAGTTTTCTTTCCACGTTATTTTTTATAATTTCGTGCCTGCCGCTGTAATCCTTACTATATTGCGCAAAATCTTTATGATTAGTTGGATGTTAAGTACAGGTCTGTCCGCGAAGCGATCTTCTCTCTCGTATACGTCGTTTTTTCGTTATTATGTCTATTAATGTGTTGAATAAGCATCACTTTCTGAAACACAGCCTCTCCTTGCGTCGTTCCGATTTTCACCGCGCCGTCCTCATTATACGTTCTTCCCTATTATCAGGCAACCGAAAGTGTCTTTCAGCGTTGTCCCAGTATGGATCGAATCAGTATGCCGCGGGCTGCTGGAACGTTTTGGCTACAGAGTTTCAACCTTCCGTCGTGTTTTGAGCTTGATTTGTAATGCCACGTTAAATTATATACTCCGGTAGGTATTCTGTTCATCCCGTTCTCTGTTGTAGAACGTCCCTTTTCCTCCAGAATATCCGCGTTGAAGTCAAACCTGTTTATGGTTGCTTCGGAAACGGTTCCTAAAGCCAGCGCTTCTTTATCCTTTTTTAGTCGAGTTTTCTATTGAACTTAGATACCCGTCGTCGTAGCCCTACTTTCTGCGAACTCTATTATAAATCGGATTTAACTTCCGCCCGTTAATCAGCGCCTCGTCCATAGCCAACAGAATTTGCCTGACAGAATTTGCCTGTCGGCTGCCCCTTCGTCCGTTTCCCATTTCTCGCACTTTAGTTGTTGAAAAATATACTCCGCATATTATTTTCTGATCTGTAGCGTCGTTTTCCCATAGATACGGCTCCGGTACTGTTACATAACATTCTTCATAAGAAACGTATTGTATACGAATATTTGGCGGACGCGTTTTATCGCTTATTGCGCCAATATTGGGATCGGACAATTCAAGATTAATCGCTCCCAGATCATCGGCTAATTCAAAGTGAAAACGCGATGATGTATCACCAAGAAAGACTATTGGAACGCGAATAATTCTTGAAGTACAAAGTGTATAAAATATTCTTGGATATTTTGTAAATTTTTATAAGACGGCTTTAACATTTCAGAATTGCCAAAACTGCCGGCGCCGGACTTGAAAGCTTCGTCTCCTTTTCTACATTCCAAACCGCTAGACAATACATCAAGGAAAGGGGTTGTCTGAGCTATACGGAAACTGTCGTTCATTCCATAAGCGTAAGCGTTCTGAACCGTAATCCAAAGCAGTAGCCCCGATTGAACGACGTTTTTTCATTTCTTTCCCTCTTTAACCCAGATAAGTTTAACTCCGCGCGTTATGTTTTTTCTAGTACCTTTTAAGAATAATTTATTAAGCTTAGTTTTAACTTCTACGCTGCTACTAATGTTATACCAATGGGCATTACAAAGTCGCTCATAAATGCTCCTCCGGTCCAGATTTCGATATGCCCAAGATCGTCCGTCGAATCGGCTGTACCATAAACTATAACCGCGCTTATCTGGAAATCTCTTTGTCATCGATTTCGGATTTTCTCTTTCCCGCTTTGCCAAAGAGATCGTCCAGTTTCTAGGTCAATCCATTTTCCTCGAATTGGTTTTTGTCCGCGTTTTCCTTAGGTGTATCCCGATCCTAACGTAGGCAGCGCATTTGCCGAGACAGCCGCTTCAGCAACGTTTCCGACCCTATATATATTGGGCGTGCGGTTCCTAGCGCGAGATCATTCCGTTATTTACCTAACTTCCGCATTCTTCTTTGCGCTTTGCGCGGCAAATTCCCGTCCGCTTCCACAATAACAAAGCTCAATTAAACGCTGTCGTCTCTTGGATCGAGGTGAACGGTGATGAACCATTTTGACGATCGATCGAGACTTGCAATCTCCTCCTCTACGTAATCAGAAACGTCATGCGCGTCTCTAAGGGAGCTTTCTTCGTTAAAAACCAGATGTACATCAACCACATAAGTATGGGCGCTTTTCCTTGTACGCAGATAGTGATACCCGAGTATATTTGGAGCGTTTTTCAGCACGTTTTCTATTCGATCCAGCAAAGGCTTGTCAATTGCGCGATCGAGCAGCATAATAATCCCAACGCCAGCGACTTTCTTAGCGTTATAAATGATAAAAACAGCGATTACGATCGAAACAACGGAGTCAATTGCGCTAAACCCGCTTAAGGCAATCAATACCAGCGAAACGATAATACCGATATTTGTAAACAAATCGCTTTTATAATGCTGCAAATCGGAGTAAATAATCATTGATTGCGTTTTGTGCCAACAGGAGAATAGAAACCATATTAGAAACGCCGTCACGACGGTTGAAAACAGCATCGCCCATATAGCGGCGTCGACCATTTCCAGCCTTTTGCCTCCGACAATATTCGACACACTCTGAACAATTATATATATGCCGGTAATACCAATTACGATCGCCTCCAGCAGCGCCGCTAATCCTTCAATCTTATCGCGCCCATAGTTAAACTGCCCGTCTTCGTCCATCTCGCTGATTTTGACGGCGTAAAGATTAAAGAGGCTGATCGCCATGTCCAAAAGAGAATCAATCGCGCTGCTCAACACCGCCATACTGCCGCTGGCGATGCCCGCCGCGAATTTTATCAGCGCCAGAAAAAAAGCAGTTACGCTGGCTAATATGGTGGCTTTCTTCGGAAGGCTTAACTCCATATTATTTCTTTTGGCAGCCGCAGCGCCGTTCTCATAACAGATGAGATCTCGCCGTCTTGAACAGTGGGAGAGAAAAGTCTGAAGGAAATCGCTGCCTGACTGATCAGCATTTCAAGCCCGTCCCGCGTCTTGAGATGACATTCTCTCGCCAGCGCCAAGAACGGTGTCTCTCTGCCATAAATTACGTCAAACGCCATTTCGGCGTTTGAGAAGTAACTTTTGAGCATTGTCTCATTCAAAGGCAAAAAATCGTCTTTCAAGCCAGCCGGAGTTGTATTTACGATCAGATCAAAATCGGTTTCTGGACTTTTTGTAGAACAAGCGATCTTTTCTCGCAAAAAGTACGCAAGTTTTGCCTCGCTTCGGTTAAGCACAAAAATATCAGCTCCGCTCTTGATCAGGGCGTGTGAGAGCGCTCGTGCCGTGCCCCCTGCGCCTAAAATCAATACTTTTTTTGGCGTGTAACCCAACGCTTCCATAAAGCCCGGCGCATCGCTGTTATAGCCGATGATTTTGCCGTTTTCCACAACCCACGTGTTGACCGCGCCGATTTCTTTCGCTATGCCGCGCACTTCGTCGGCTTGATCAAAGGCAAATTCTTTAAACGGCACGGTGATATTCGCGCCCGACAACCCGCAGCGCTCAAAAACGACTCGCAGAGTCTCGCCGCGATCGAGCAAAACGCGCGTATAGATCGCGTCCTTCTGATCAAACGCCGTAAACGCCGCGTTATGAATCAGCGGAGAAAGCGAGTGGGCAACCGGATTGCCAAAAACCGCAAAGAGTCTCATATCGCAAGCAGGTCTTCAAAGCTGGAAATCATTGCCGCCATTTTGTTTTGAACCTCTCGGTACTCGTTTTCGGGTTTGCTGTCAGCGACGATGCCAGCGCCCGCCTGAAAGATCACCCGATCTTTCTCTATATGCGCGCTTCGAATCGTAATGGCGGTGTCCATATTTCCCGTAAAGCCGAAAAGCGCGATCGCGCCGCTATAGCAGCCGCGCTTTGTTCCTTCAAACTCAGCAATCAGCTCCATAGCGCGGATCTTCGGCGCACCTGTCATAGTGCCGGCGGTGAACGCGGAAGCAAAAAGATCGAACATATCCTTATCGTCCGAAAGCTCGCCATGGATATCGCTTACTATGTGCATCACGTGACTGAAACGCTCAATATGCAGCAGATTGCGCGTGATTACGCTGCCAGCCTTCGCCACTCTGCCAACGTCGTTTCTGCCAAGATCGATCAGCATAATATGCTCCGCGCGCTCCTTTTCATCCATAAGCAACTCCTTCTCCATCTCCAGATCGCGCGCGGGATCGGCGCCGCGCGGACGCGTTCCGGCGATAGGCTTTAACAGAATCTGCGAATCGCGCAGTCCCACCAGCAGCTCCGGAGAACAACCGGCGATGGTGAAACGATCGTATGGAAGGAAGAACTGATAAGGCGAAGGGTTTTTACTGCGCAAAACGCGGTAAAAGCTGAACGGATCGATCGAGGCTGGCTGAATAAAGCGGGCGGAAAGAAGCAGTTGAAATATTTCGCCGTTTTCGATTTCCCTTTTTACATCCAGCACCTTCGCCATAAATTCCTTTTTGCCGAATGAAAGGCTGCCCTTCCCTAAATTTTCCGCCTTTACAAGCGGCAGATCGCCAAACGGTTCGCGGATCGCTTCCATAACCCGATCGAGCATAGCTTCGCTCCCCCGCCGCGGGCAGAGGACGGTAAGAGTGTGTTTTTTATGGTTGATCACGAAGGTGAATTTCGGGCGGATCAGATCGATATCCGGCGTATTGGTTACATCGATCAGATTTTCGGTCGCGCTTTTCAAAACAGGTTCAAAAAGGCTGATCGCGTCGTAGCCTACATATCCCACAAACCCATCGACAAAGCCAATTTCCAGCTTTACCGCCATCTCCTTGTATAGGCGGCTGTCACGCTCTTTGAAGCGTTTTTTGAGAAAGGCGAGCGGACTTTCGCTCAGTTCCTTAGTGCGACTGCCGTTTTGGTAAAAACTTCTACAGTTCTCGTGCCATACCCTCTCCTCACAGCCAGCAAACATATAGCTGAAGTTGCCCTCAAGGTTGTTTACGCCGCTCTCAAAAAAGAGCAACCGCTCCCCCGCGAAAAAGCCGCTTAACCTGCTGTAGAGCGCGATCGGCGTAATGGTGTCCAGCAGTACTCTACGGTGCGGAAACACGCTACTCCCGCACGATAAACGCGGCGGCGTTGTAATCGCGTTTGATGTTAGGCAGCACGGCGGCGGCGGCATCCCGCGTCCGGTACGGACCAACGTACAGGCGATAAACCTTTTTGCCATTGACTTCTGTGGCTTTGACGGAGATGCTGTATCCGCCGCGATCACGCAGAATTTTCAGATACTCCTCTTTGGGCGCCGTCGTCAGCGACTCGATCTGCACATAAAAAGCGCCGGCTAACGGAGCCACTGGCTTTACTTCTGTTGTACGCGGCGTAACGGGAGTTGCGCTTTCCGTTATGCGCGGCGGAGCGGCTGGGGTCGCGCTTCCGGTCGCCAGCGATTGTGGCGGTTCAGGCGTTGAAAGCGGTGGTTTGACAGCGGGAGGCGTCGGCGTCGTTTCAATCTTCGGTGCAACGACGGTAATGTTTTGTTCGCTTCCTCCCTGCCGCTGCTCTCTGTGGCGCGCGATAATCTCGTCAAGAGCGCTGCGCGGCTGCTCGTCCCGCACAATCGGAGGCGTTGCCTGATCGATAAAGGAAGACTGCGTTGAAGCGGTGGGATCAGGCGTGGTTTGGAGATTTTCTCCCTGCGGGATAGTGCCATCAATGATCCTGTAAAGCAGTAAAGCGATTACAATGATCAGGAATAGCGCTGCCGAAAGCAGAAAGAGATTCTTAATGCGCGTTGTCGCGCCCTCGTCTTGTTTTATAAGGATGTCGTTAAGCCTGTTTTGATCGTTGTCTGCCATTTGCGTCCCCTTTCACATATATTTTGACCAGTTTGTCCCGCGCTCTTTCGCGTAAACTTTGTGCGGCAGCGCAAGAATGTTAAATTCCCGCGGCAGATCGGGGCTTGGAAAAACCCGCCATTGCAACGGCAATTTTTGAGAAAGCTTAGTCGATAGTGTCTTCGCTATGTTGTAACCCTCAAGAAGCGGCGTATGGCCCTTGTGAATATAAACATGCAGATGCCCGATCGTGGCGCTTTCAAACGCGGTGAAGTTCAAAAAGCCCTCTTCCCTCAGCATCAGCTGCGCGCGATGGTAAAAGCGCACGGTGTCGATGCCGTTGAAATCAAAAACGATGTTCTCCACAAAGTCGCCCTCAAGGATCAGATCGTGCGCGATTACGGCTTTATTAGAAAAGTGCTCGTTCATCACGGCAGAGCTTAACGTCTGATCGACGCGCTCAAAGCGATCAAACAGCGTCCTGCCGCGAAAACTTATCTGCCTCCCCTTGGAACTTTTCGTAAAGTAGTGCGAGGTCGCCATTTTAATAAGCTGCAGTTCCATTTGGGCGATCACGCTTACTGCTCCTTAAAAGTCGCTTCGCCATATGCAGGAAATCTGGCGGAAAGCGCTTTGATCTCTTCATGCACTGTCCTATGCTTGCCTGCACCGGCTATGTCGTCTAACACGTCGGCGATTTTTTCACCAATAAATTTAAACTCTTCCTCCTTAAAACCTCTGCTTGTAAGAGCGGGTGATCCCAGTCTGATCCCGCTGGTGACAAAGGGACTTCTCACCTCGCCCGGCACAGTGTTTTTATTGACGCAGATGCCACTGTTTAAGAGCGCGTTCTCGGCGTCCCCACCGGAAAACTCCCTATCCAGAAAGCTCATCAGAATAAGATGGTTTTCCGTCTGACCGCCAACCACTTTATAGCCTCTTTCCCGCACCGCTTCGGCCAAAGCTCTGATGTTAGCTTTAATCTGTCTCGCGTATATCTTCCATTCCGGCTTGAGGTTGTAGCTGAAACCTACTGCCTTCGCCGCGATTATGTGCATAAGCGCCCCCCCCTGCACTCCAGGGAAGACCGCCTTGTCGATCTTTTTCGCAAGATCCTCGTCATTGGTGAGAATCACGCCGCCGCGCGTACCTCGAAGGGTTTTATGCGTCGTGGTGGTAACGATGTGGGCGTAAGGAAATGGGTTTGGATACTCGTCCGCCACGATTAGCCCCGCCACATGCGCCACGTCGGCGAATAAAAACGCTTTTACCTCGTCGGCGATCTCCCTGAACTTTGCGAAATCAAGCCGCTTGGAATAGGCGCTGAACCCCGCGACGATTACCTTCGGTTTCACGATGCGCGCCGCTTTGGCAAGTTCTTCGTAATCGATCTCGCCTTCGCTGTTTACGCCATAGGCAAAGCTGCGGTAGTTCTGACCAGTGAAGCTTGCCTTCGCCCCGTGGGTCAGATGCCCGCCGTGACTTAGTCCCATACCCAGAATCTTGTCGTACGGCTCGATCAGCGCGGCGTAAACAGCGGCGTTCGCAGAGCTGCCGGAATGCGGCTGGACGTTGGCAAAAGCGCAGCCAAAGAGCTTTTTAGCGCGATCGATCGCTATCTGCTCCACCTCATCAACATAGGCGCAACCGCCGTAGTAGCGCCTCTTTGGATAGCCTTCGGCGTATTTGTTGGTAAGGACGCTGCCCGCCGCCTGCATCACCGCCGGAAAGGTATAGTTCTCACTCGCGATCAGCTCCAGATGCTCGTTCTGACGCGCCAGTTCCTTTTCAATCCAGCCGTATATCTCTCTATCTTCTGTTTCCAAATAATTCAATTTTTATCTCCTTCCCCTGTTGGACGCATCGCAGGAAAGAGGAGTACGTCTCTGATCGTTTCGCTGCCGGTCAGGATCATAGCGAGCCGATCGATGCCGATCCCCTCCCCCGCCGCTGGCGGCATTCCGTAGCTAAGCGCCGTAATATAATCCTCATCCATAAACATTCCCTCGTCGTTGCCTCCCTCTTTTTCTTTTACCTGTTCCTTAAAACGGTTGTACTGATCGATCGGATCGTTCAACTCACTGAATCCGTTCGCTATCTCGTAGCCGCCGATAAAAAGTTCGAAACGATCGGCGAGAGCGGGATTGCGATCGTTTCTTCGCGCCAGAGGGGATATCTCGATCGGAAAGTCCGTAATAAATACGGGCGCTATGAGATTCTCCTCCACCAAACGATCGAACAGCCCGCCCTTGATCCTGCCGATCGTGTCGCTCTCCTTCACCGCTATTCGCAGATCAAGCGCGATCCGTTTTAGCGCAACCGCATCGTTAAGATCACCCTCCGATATACCGCCAATCTCAATCAGAGCCCGATCATAACTATAACGCTTAAACGGGACGCTGAGATCAATATCTCTGCCTTTGAAACAGACGGTTTTTACCCCCAAATCCCTCGTCAGTTCGGCAAACAGTTTTTCAGTCAGCACAATCAAATCGCTGCAAGTGTGATACGCCCAATAAAACTCGATCATCGTAAATTCGGGATTATGCGTTGAATCCATTCCCTCGTTTCTGAAACAGCGGTTTATTTCATAGACTGCCTCAAATCCGCCCACGATCAATCTTTTTAAGTACAGCTCTGGCGCGATCCGCAGAAACCTGTCAACGTTCAGCGCGTTGTGATGCGTGATGAACGGCCTGGCGTTTGCGCCCCCTGGAATCGGGTGCAGCATAGGCGTTTCCACCTCAACAAAGCCGTTTTTCTCAAAAAAATTTCGTACGCTTGATATAAGCCTGCTGCGATAGATAAAGTTTTCCAGCACGCCTTCGTTCATTATAAGATCTAGATATCGCTGACGGCTTCGTGACTCAATATCCTGAATACCATGAAATTTTTCCGGTAGCGGACGAATCGATTTGGTCAGCACTTTCAATGTTTTTATATGCAGCGTCAGTTCGCCCGTTTTGGTTAAGAAACCGTAACCCGCCGCTTCGATGATATCACCAACCTCTATGATCTTTTTCAGATCGTCGTAACGGCTTCCAAGTTCCGCCTGACTGATATAGAGCTGGAGCGAACCGCTCTGATCGGATATCTGAGCGAAAGAAACCTTGCCCATCACGCGAAGCAGCTTCAGCCGTCCCACGATGCTCACAACGCGGTTCTCATTCCTCTCGGCGCCACTTAGCAAATCAGCGTGTGTTTCACGGAATTGCGCCAAACTCATATCGCGGCGCACATCGTTATCAAACGGATTTTCGCCCAGTTCTCTCAGCTTGTTGAGCTTGCCTATTCTACCTTCTACATAGCTGTTTAAATCTGGTATCAACTCGCAACCTTGTTGCATTCTTCGCATACACCGTGAATTTGAAGTATATGCCATTTTATAATGAAATTGTGATTATTTGCGATAACAGACTGCCGTTCTTCGATTTTATCATCAGTAAATTCGATCATCTTGCGGCATTTATCGCATATCATATGATCGTGATGCTCTTTGATGCCAAATTCATACTTCTTGCCGTCTACGCCGAAACTGATACTTGTAATGATTTTTTCGATCTCCAAAAGAGCAAGCGTTCTGTATATAGTGGCGATACCGATTTTCGGTTCTTTAATCTTGTTGCGGAGGTCTTCCGGCGTGAAATGTCCTTTGCTGTTGTAGCAAAATCGCAGAATAGCCTCTCTTTGCGTTGTGAATTTAAGCGAGTTGCTTTTCAATATTTCTTTGAATCGAGACAAAAGCTTGGGATATGAAACAGTTTTCATCCTGAACTCTCCTCGCTGGTGTTTTCTTCAAGCTCTTCAAGAATTTCCTGCACCTTCGCGGCGCTTTCCTCTACCTTCTCTTTAATCTCCTGCGTCTTTTCGATTACCCTAACGGTTCCCTCTTCCACTTTCTGTTCAAGCTTTTGAAGCGTTTTTTGCGCGTCATACTTAAAGAGAAGCGAACCTACCTTTTTAAGCGCCGGATACATAAAGCTGCTGTCGAACTTCCTATCCATCCAGCCGCCGACGCTGTTATTGAGGCTAAAAGCGTAAAAGATGACGGAAAAGATGAAAAACACCTTGAATGTTCCAATAAAAAATCCGCACAGACGATCGATGATGAGCGCTTTTTTGCGTATTTCACCGCTTTGTCTGGCGCGTATGAAATGCGCTATCAGATAGCCCAGCAGAAAACAAACGCCCCAGCAAACCGCAAAAAGCAGGACAAAGCCGGTAAGCTGCATAACCCCCGCGGAGAAAGAGAGGTTAAAGTATTCCACCGCCCATCTGCCAACGGACATTCCGAGTCTTGAACCTAAAACGATGCCCAGTACAACGCCTACGAGAGAAAAAGCCTCCCTGATCGCACCCCGTAAAAAGCCCCGTACCCCTAAAACTGCGATCAGAATAAGAACGATTATGTCCAGCGCGCTCAACCGTCAATCCTCAATCACGTGAATCGCGTTTGTGCCGAGTTTCGGCAGCAGATCGAGCGTGTTCTCAGCTCTTCTGCAGAGCAAATCGACCGTGTCGGCGGCGCGGTGCGGGACGATAGCGGCGCTGATCGTTACGTTGACTACCTGATCGGCATAAACAAGCTTGCTTGCCTCTACGCGACTTCTGACTCTACCCGAAGCCACGTAAGCGCCCTGCTTGTCCATCCGATTGAACACTACGCAGAAGATCGATTCATAGCCCTGCTTTTTTTCGTCGTAACGATAAATGCGGTTGTCGCTTCTAATCGTCGCCTGAAGGCTTTTTGCCATAAAGAGCAGGACCTTCTCCATAACGACATATCCAAAATGATCCTTAAGCTGTTCATAGTTATCTATCGTAAACATAGCGATCCACAGATCGAGATTGCGATTGTGTCCCGCTTCCAGAATCTGCTCCAGATGCCGCCTCAGAAACGTCGAGGTGCGTAATCTCGTAAGAGGATCGACAAAACTGTTCATCTCGATCTTTTCAAGATCGTTCTCCAGCTTCAAAATTGTGCTTTCGGCCTTTTTAATCTCGCTCGTAAGCCCTATGTACTGCGCTCGAAGCTCATCGACGATCGAAACCGGCACGAGCTGATCCGATTCAAGCGTCGCGAGATCCAACGTGGCGCCTTGACTGCTCATAATCTCCCTTAGTTTTATTGTTGTTTCGGAGTACTCACGCAGCGAGCTGTGAGCGAAGTATATGGACTCTTCCAGACTTTTGTTGACAGTTAAAATTTCCAATTGCTCCGCCCGCTTGCTAATCTCTTCCGCAATCTCCTTATCGCACTTCTTCACCAGATCGGCAAAAGCCTTCGAGTAGTAACACGGCAGCGCTGGAGTGTTGGTTTTTTCCAGAAGCTCAAGCGTCTCCCTTGATATCCTTTTGACGTTTTCCTCAAGATCGCTTAGCACCATTTGTCGCCTCAATTATTTGGATATAGTTAAGGCAATTATACTCTCCAAAGCCCTTAGCCTCTATAATTGATCGATGAGTAAACGGATTGGCAATCAAGAGGCGCTGGAACTTTTAGAGGGCGGCTCGCTTCTGGAGATAGGCTCCATAGCGCTGGAGAAGAAGCGTGAAAAGCACGGCGGGCGCGAAACGACTTTCGTGATTGACCGCAATATCAACTACACCAATATATGTCATATCGGCTGTAAATTCTGCGCTTTTCACAAAAGCATTAACGAAGATGGCGGCTATATCCTGCCCTATGAGACGATCGATCAAAAGATCAAGGAACTGCTCGCGATCGGCGGAACGCAGATACTTTTTCAAGGCGGCGTTCATCCAAATCTGGATATTAATTACTACGCCGATCTGGTAAGCCATATACGGGGAGAATTCCCCGCGATCGACATTCACGGCTTCTCAGCGGTGGAAATCGCCTACATCGCCAAAAAAAGCGGTGTCGCCACAATTGAGGTGTTAAGACAGCTCAATGAGCGCGGAATGGAGTCTATGCCTGGCGCGGGGGCGGAGATTTTAAGCGATCGGGTGCGCTCTTTTGTCAGTCCAAGAAAGGTGAGCAAAGAGGAGTGGCTGAGAATCCACAAAGAGGCGCACTCGCTCGAAATGACCACGAGCGCTACGATGGTATTCGGGCTTGGAGAGAGCAATCGGGAGATTATTGAGCATTTGGAATGCCTGCGCGTTTTGCAGGACGAAACGGGAGGATTCACCGCCTTTATACTCTGGAGCTATCAGCCAGACTTCACGCCGCTGCAAAAGATCCGTCCTGATCTGATCAGGCAAAGTTCCAATCGTTATCTGCGCCTCCTGGCGCTTTCACGCGTCTACCTGGATAACTTTCAGAACATCCAGTCAAGCTGGGTTACGCAGGGCAGTTACATCGGACAGCTTGCGCTCCGCTTCGGCGCGAACGATCTTGGCAGTACAATGATGGAAGAGAATGTTGTGGCGGCGACGGGCTGCTCGCACTCAATGGCAACGGACGAAATGGTCGCGCTGATCAAAGGGGTGGGTGAGATACCCGTTCAGCGAAATACCCGCTATAAACATATAAGGAGATTTGCGTGATACGCGCTCTTTTCGCGGTACTTTTACTTCAAGGAATATTAATGGCAATCATAATCGACTCTGCCCAGGACAGGCCGCTTCTTCTTGAAAGCGATCATAAGCTGCCAATCGTCTATATGCAGATTGTTTTCCTCGGCAGCGGCTCTATAAGCGATGGTAATCTCGCCGGACTCGCCTCCCTGAGCGCCGATCTGCTGGAGGAGGGAACGAAAAAACTCGGCGTCATCGCCTTTGCCGAAAAGCTGGAAGAGCGGGCGATCCGCTTTGGCGTCAACGTCGGGCGGGAGACGCTAAGTATCGATCTAAGCTCGCTGAAAGCGCAGTTTGGCGAGGGTTTCGATCTGCTCAAAAGCCTCTTAGCCGATCCTAACCTCACCGAAAAGACCCTCGTCAAAATAAAAGAACAGGCGATCGGCGAACTTAGCCGTAAACAAAGCGATTTTGACTATGTGGCAGAGGAGGGGCTGAGAGAACTTCTGTTTGAGGGAAGCGCTCTGGCGTTGCCAACGACGGGGACAGCAGAGAGTATAGCCCAAATCAAGCTGGAAAACATCAGGCGGTTTTTGAAAACGGCGATCGCGCGCGATCGCGCCGTTGTGCTTTTTGGCGGCGACATCACTCTGGAAGAGGCAAAGCAATATGCCAATTCCGTACTTACAACGCTTCCACATGGCAGCGTTAAAGAGATCAAGTTTATCGCCGCGGGCAACGCGGGCAGAGTGAAAACCGCTGTCAAAAACAGCGAACAGGCATATATTTATTTCGGCGCGCCCTTTGATATGCCCTTCGACAGCGAAGAATCCTACAAAGCTACGGTCGCTTCGTTTATTCTGGGCGGAAGCGGCTTCGGATCGCGGCTGATGGAGGAGATCAGGGTTAAGAGAGGGCTTGCCTACAGCGCCTATTCGTACACCTCGCTTGGGCAGACGAGCAGTACGTTCAAAGGGCATTTACAAACCAAGCTGGAGTCACAGGAAGAGGCAAAGAAGATCGTTTTGGCGGTGGTCAAAGAGTTTGTGCAAAAGGGCGCGACGCAAAAGGAGCTGGACGAGGCGAAACGGTTTCTGCTCGGTTCCGAGCCGTTGCGCAACGAAACAATGAACGGCCGGCTAAACCGCGCCTTTGGAGACTTTTACCGCAAAAAACCGATGGGCTGGAGCTCGGATCAGCTTCAAAAGATCGGGGAGCTTACGCTGAAAGAGCTTAACGACTTTATCGCGGCGCACTCAGAAATCCTGAATCTAAGTTTCTTTATCGTTACAAACAGGGCAACCAGCCAATAGAATGTCAAACGCGATCGCCGCCGCACTCCTGATTCCCCGCGCGTGGCGCGATCTGCGGCTCAAACCATCTCCGGAGATTGACGCTTCATGCGCGACAAAAGCGCGGGTGATTCAGTGCAGAGAGTCGCCGAAAACCTTTATCGTACATCTCTTCTCGCTTACGTGGGGCGTTTATGTGAGCGCCGTTTATTTTCACGCGAAAGGGTGGCAGAAGACGCAGTTTTCCACAGGCAGGGAGCTGATTCTTTTCGGCCTGACACGGCGCGGTATAGGCGGACTGGAAATGATTCAACCAATCGTTGTCTCTCAAACAGGCGCGATCTCCCCTGTGTATAAACGCAAAATGGCAAAGGAAGCGCTCTCTCTGATCTCCGTCGCCGCGCTTGAAAAGGAAGGACTGCCGCGCGATGTCGCTGAAACGCTCTGCAATCTGCACTTTCCCCAGACCATGCCGAATTTAAGCAGCCGTTCGGTCTCATACGCACTGAAATTCGCCGAAATATTCAACTTTTTAAGGCAGCTTAACGCCAAAAAGCGCGATTTGCCGTCGCTGGCCCGGATAGAAGCCGATCCCGCGCCGTTTATCAGAAACCTGCCGTTTTCCCTGACAGATGATCAGCTTGGCGCGATCGAGGATTGCAGGAACGATCTCGCAAAGCCGGTACAGGCGCGGCGGCTGATTGTGGGCGACGTAGGCTGCGGCAAAACGGCGGTGATGCTCGCGGTGGCGTTTATGGCAAAAAAGGCGGTCATAATGGTGCCCACTACGCTGCTTGCCGCGCAGATATACGAGGAGGCGGGAAAGCTGCTTAAAGACCTCCTCTCGATCTCGTTGGTAACGGCAGGCGCTGGAAGCAAAAGCGAGGGATTAAGCGCCGCCGATCTGCTGATCGGAACGCACGCGCTCCTGCACCAAGTTCTGCCGCGGGTTCCATGCGTGATGATCGACGAACAGCACCGTTTTGGCACGAATCAGCGCAAGCTGCTTGGCGAGCTGACAAGCGGCAGGGGGGGGAAACCGCATATTTTTCAGTTCTCCGCAACGCCGATTCCGCGCACGCTAGCGATGATCGAAAGCGCGCTTCTTGACATCTCGACGATCAAAACGGCGCCATTTGTAAAACGGACGACGACAAAGGTGATCGATAAAGCGAGTTTCAAAGAGCTGATCGGGGCGATCAGGGACGAGATCGCGGCGAATAACCAGGTGCTGATTGTATATCCGCTGATCGAAGCAAGCGGGGCAAACGAATATCAGAGTCTGGAAGAGGCACAGGGTTTCTGGTTTAAAAACTTTGAAAACGTCTATGTAACGCACGGGAAAGACAGAGAAAAAGAACGGATAATCCTCTCTTTCCGCGACAACGGAAGCATACTGCTTGCCACGACGGTGGTCGAAGTTGGGATCAATCTGCCGCGCCTTACGACCGTCGTAGTGGTGGGCGCGGAAAGGCTCGGTCTTGCCACACTGCACCAGCTTCGCGGCAGGGTCGGGCGCATGGGGCAGAACAGCCGCTGTTTTTTCTACACGAACCATATTCAAAACGAACGCCTGCGCGCCCTTGCTGAAACAATGGACGGCTTTGAGGTAGCAGAACTGGACCTGAAAAACAGAATGTGCGGCGATCTTTTAAGCGGCGAGTTTCAAAGCGGCGCGGCGTTTAACTATTTCGATCTGGCTGATGACGAGGAAATTTTGGCAGCGGCGAAAAAGAGAATCAGCCTTTGCCATACGCCTGAGCGTATGGCGGGCGCGGCTATTTCACATTGATTTGTTTTGCGCCTTTTGGCTGAATCTTCGGCAGCGTCAGCGTTAAAACGCCGTTTTTATAGGCGGCTTCGATCTTTTCGGGATCGGTGTTGTCGGGCAGGCTGAAGCGCCGCTCAAACCGTCCATAGCGGCTTTCAAGGCGGTAAAAGTCTTCCTCCTTCACCTCTTCTTCAAATTTCCTCTCACCGCTTATGGAAAGGATTTTCTCCTTCAGATCTACGGTGATCGCGTCCTTATCCACCCCAGGCAGATCGATTTGAATCAGGTACGCGTCGCTGTTTTCACGGGTATTTACCGCGGGACTGAACGACGAGAGATTGGGAGCGGAATCGCTCCTTTCGCTGAGCGCCTCAATTTGGCGGCGCAGTTCCAAAAACGGATCGAATCTTTGCAGTGTCATCTGTAACTCCTTATGTCTGTATTTAGCACTAGATGACTTCAAGTGCTAAATGAAGTATATAACATTGAGCCTATCACTGTCAAGTCTTTTGCAAAAAAATTTTCATAGTCTGTCTAAATTGCCCCTCTCCTCCCCAACAACGTAAGGCGTTAAGCAATTACGCAGGGGGAGTCGGATTGCCACGCACGCCCCCGCAATGACAGCAGGAAGCGGCGGCGGCAAGCTAACGCTGTAAGGTTAGCGTCTGACAAACCGATCAATATGGTCGCGCTCCCGTCGCTCCATTCCAATATAGCCTCCTAATACTCTTTGCCGCCGACGACTTTCAGATAAAGAGCGCCAACATTGTCGTGGGAAACCGGCGTTTCAAGCGCCGTTTTATATGAAGTTACCGCGGTTGTAGCTGCAGCGTTTTTGGTCAGCGTAATTGAGTGCTTGACATAATATTGCGTTCCGAATAAGAACCGAATACGTCGGTAAAATCGGAGTCCGTAGGTGAGCGTGAACCTTCACCGTTTATCAACCTAATATCAATATCATAACCTTGGGTAAAACCCTTGCTGCCCGTTAGCGAGACTCAAATGCGCTCCAGACCGAACAGGACAAAGTATTGTCCGCAAGGAGAAGCAAGATGCTAGTGCATAGCCGCCCCCCCATACCGCTCAATCTGTGTAGGTAAAAGCAGGAACAATCTTGCGCTATCGTGGCATCCGCGCAATCCTTGTAATTCGCGTCAAACCATAGTGCCGCGATCAGCGTGGGCAAATTGGGGACACCGAATTGAAACGCGGTTTCCCCCGCGGTTTCCTCACTACGAAACATTTTTAATCGCGGGCGGCTACGGGTTTGACGCGGTTCAATGTGAAATACGGGGGTGCATTTTCGATCGGCAAATCGGTATGGATCGCGCTTGGGAAGACGGTTGTGCGGTTAG
The DNA here is from genome assembly GCA_031288475.1 of Helicobacteraceae bacterium. Classification (GTDB taxonomy): domain Bacteria; phylum Campylobacterota; class Campylobacteria; order Campylobacterales; family SZUA-545; genus JAIRKM01. Next base: position 63,123 of record JAITRJ010000034.1, read on the forward strand.
CGCACAAAAAACAGATTTCAAAGATTTTTAAGGTTTTTATCAAGTTCGATCGATCCCTCTTGCACACTCGTCGTCAGATGCATAAAGCCTCATGGACTAGTTATCTCGCCGCGGCTGACGAAGCAAATTGTGCAACTCGGTATGCATTTTGTTGCGCATTTTCGCAAGCTTACGCGTATTCGGAAAAACTAAATCCGGCTTTCATACGCAAGGTTGATATTGAAGTTGTCGAGATAGACGACGCCGACGGTTCTGCCGTAGCGGTCGGTTTCGATTGTAACGACGCGGATATACTCGCCAGCTATTGTCGCGCTCAAAACGCGCCGCGCCGATTCGCCGTATGGCTGCTTCTTTTCGGGCGCGTCAATGCAGTTCAAGCGCGTTCGTATCGTTTCGCCGCTGTCGGTTTTGAAGTCGATGGTGTCGCCGTCGATAACGCGGCTGGCGACGCCGTATATCAAATCGTCTTGCTTTGGAACGCAGGCGGCGAGCAGGAACGCGGCGGCGAGAGAGACGGCAAAGGCGAGCACTCTTTTCGATGGTGTCGCCGGCGAAGTCAAACAATATATAAGAGACGAACGCGCAACGCTTCGCATTACTGGCTTGACGCGTAAAGGGGATATTGCGCGTAAAAACGACGCAAGGGGCGCGGAATCGCCGCGTTTTGATTGATGATACGACGGCAAAACCGATATAATACGACTTGGCTGGTCTTGCGCAGGCAGAGTAAAAACGGTATGAGGATTGACCGTTTGGATTTACAGAACCGCTATCTTAAAAGAGCGCGAGCGACGACTAGGTTAAATAAGGAGACAGATGAGCGTGGCCGAACGGTGTTTCAATTTCTAAAAAAATTTTTCGGCAGCGATGAACAGATCGATTTCTTCGCCAAAGTATACGCGGCGCTGATCGTTTCGGGAGGCATACCGCGCGACGAAATAGATGTAAGAACGCTGAAATTCTGTACCGCTCTCTTTATGGAGAAGGAAGATCGTGGTTTCTTTTTGGAACGAGCCGTCTATTACGTAGAATTAAACGACAAAAACGAGTTACACATCAATCAGCTGATCAAACGCATTGACGTTTTAAACCGCCAGAACCCCGAATGGATCAAAAAACTTACCGACGAAGCGATTGAAATATGCCGCTACGAGGATCCAGACGCCTTGCAACTTAGGGTAATCGACTATCTCCGGAGCCTTATCGCCGCCGCGAATCAGACATCAGGCGGCTGAATTTTTCCCGCGCTTTCTTGCTGCTTTTGCCATCAGATGAATAATCACGAAAGCAATAAACATCCCCAATCCAGCGAGCGCCATCGCCGCGCCGTAAACATAGTAGGTTTTCGCAAAGCCGCCATAAGGCGCGGAGATGCCAAGAATCCAGCCTAAGCTGTTTGGTACCGGGGTAAAAAAAGCCACCATCTTCACCCCATCCGGGTCGTAATACACCACATTGCCGGCACGGTGCTCAACAATCCAATCGGCGTTTTCTCGAAGCCCCTTATAATTGTACTCGTCGCTCTGCCGCAAGGTAAGCCTCATGAGATGTTTGGTATCGTGCGAGTGGGCGAACATTCTGCCCGTCCGATCAAGCAGCCACATTCTGCTGCCTTCGGAGAAATGGAACTTCCTTATATTTTCGCCCAGCGAAGCGGTGCTTATTGAAACATATAGCGCGCCCTTGACGTCGTTATTCATATCTTTAACGGCGCGGACAATCCCTATCACCAGATTGTCGGAGAATTGCGGCGTATAGGGGTTCGTAATCATCTGCTCAACAATCTGATCTGCAACGATCACCTTGTAATAAATACGATCGGCAAGCGGCTGGACGGATCCGTCATGATAGTATCCGATGCCCTTGCTGTTTACGAAAATCAGCCGTTCTATATCGGGCAGGTTGATTCTGTCGTAAATTTGCAGAAATTCTGCGATCTCCGTATCGTTACCCTTTCGCATAATGGGGAAATCGGCGATGGAAGAGAGCAGCATCTGATAACTATCCAGCCAGTGGCGCATCTCGTCTCCTTTTGCCTCTAAAGCGTACTGCGCATACTCAAACTGCCTTTCAATAGAGTAAAACGCCATGGCAAACGCGGCGGCGAGCAGAACAAGAAGCGTGGCAAACACACGGAAAAGAAACGTCGAAGAGTCGATCATTCTAACCTTTCAATCAAGGCGTTTATGACGCGGAGCATTATCGATCGTAACCGCTGATAGTAGCGACTGGGCGCGTTTTGAATTTGCTTTCTTGTGAAAATGAATTGCCCGCCGGTCAGTTCGTCCCCGCAGTTTTCTGACAGCAAATTCGCGGTTTTTTCGGTGGTTTCAAGATGAAACTGTAAGGCAAGCACGCGGTTGCCGTAGAGGAACGCCTGATGTTGACAGGCGGCGCTTGAGGCAAGCAACAGCGCGCCTTCCGGCAGATCAAAAGTTTCGCCGTGCCAGTGAAAAGCGAGGAACTTTTGTGGAATAAACTTGTTTCTGGTCGCGCTTGTTACCTCGTGCCAGCCGATTTCTTTGTCTTTGTTTTTATAGATCTTCGCGCCGAGAATATTGGCGATAAGCTGTGCTCCAAGGCAAATGCCCAGTATGATCTTGCCGCGATCAATCATCATTTTAATAAACCGTTTCTCCTCTTTAAGCCACACGAATTCGTCTTCGTCGTTTACGCTCATAAAGCCGCCCATTATAATTAGAAAGTCAATCGATTCGTAATCGTCAGGCAGTCTTTCGTTAAGATCGAAGCTGGTAGAGGTAATCGCAAATCCTTTCCTGCGGAGTATCTGCGAGATCGTACCAGAATCTTCAAACCAGATGTGCCGCAAAATGTGCGCCCTCACATCTGATACCTTTTTATAAATTCATCGTCAAACTCCCAAAGCCCTTTCTGTTTGAGAGTCGCTATGACTCCTGTAGTACAGTTTGTGTCTTCTGGCCATTTGCGGTTGTAGCCGTCAATCGAGGATTTCGCAGTCGCATCCAATAACGTAAAGGCGGAGACGTACAAATCGCGGAGAACATCGATATTATTGCATATTCGCCACAGCGACATATATGGATTATTAACATCGTTATAAAGCGTGTCTAACACGCAGACTATGGCCAGATATTCTGCGACCGGCTGCAACTTTTCAAAGAGAGTTTTTACACCCTCTTTTTTCTCTATCTGCAGGATGGTTATTGGATTTGCCGTGTCGGTCATGTACTGTTTCAGCGCCACCGCTTCCGGCGCGATGCTTTTAATTTTGGTAAACAGTTCGCCATCATCTATGGACACGCATCTTTTTTCGCGCTTTCCGGCGGTGAGATCAACTCCCAGCTTGCCCCCCTGAAGCGGTCGGTCGGAGGAGTGATCGAGCGCGTCAAGAATCCCTTGCGAAATCAGGCAGCAATCGATCGAAAAGCGGTCGCAGCAGTAACGCGCAATCGCTTCGTCGTCATTCAGATCGGGAGCATCGGAGGATAGAAAAAACGCATGCTTGACAAAGCTCATCTGCCCTATTCCCCAGAAGGCGTGCATAGCCTGGAGCGCCTCCGCGGGAAAGCGGACGCCGATCTTCGCCAGAAGCAAGTTGTGAAACACGCCGTTTTCGGGCATTCTGTAGTCGATCAAACTTGGAACAGTGCTTTGCAAAAGCGGCAAAAAGACGCGTTCCGTCGCCAGCCCAAGGTACTTATCCTCAATTGGCGGCTTTCCTACGACGGTTGCGGAAAAAATCGGCTCCCTGCTAGTTGTGATCGCCGTAACGGTCATAAAAGGATAGGGTTCTTTAGGCGTATAGCAACCAGTGTGATCGCCAAATTTCCCTTCCTCCTTCCGCTCCTTTGGATTTTCGACCCAGCCCTCTATTACAATGTCTGCGTCGTCCGGAACAAAAATATCGTTTGTTCTGCACCGGATCAGATCCGTTCGCTTTCTGCGGATGAAACCGTATAGAAGCAACTCGAAAATTCCTTTAGGGAGCGGCGCAGTGGCGCACCATGAGTAGAGCGGATCGCCGCCTATCGCCACGCTGACTGGCATAGGTATTCCTCTCTTTTCGTACTCGTCGAAAAAAGAGCTCGAATCCTTATGTATCTGCCAGTGCAGCCCAAGTTTATTTTTGTCGTATACCTGAAGTCTGTACATGCCAACGTTGTGTTTTGTTCCATCTAGGCTTTGAGTATATACCTGACCCATCGTTATGAACTTGCCGCCATCGTTTTCCCACGTTTTTAATACAGGGAGCATACCGAGATCGACATCGCCGCCGCTGTATACCTTCGCCTGACACAATCCGCGCTTATAAAACCTTCTCGGAAAGATATATCTGAGTTTTAACAGCTTGAACAGTTTCAGCATTCTGCCAAAGACCGTTTTAGGAATTTCCGGCCTTACGATAGCGCTCACCTCTTTTGCGATCTTATTGATATCTGCCCCAAATATCATTTCCATCCGTTTTTTTGAACCGAACAGATTCATCAGGACAGGCATATCAAAAAGTTTGCTGTTTTCCATCGGAGAGGTAAACAGAAGCGCCTGAGAGCTGTCGCATTTTTTTGCTTCTGCATAAGCAATATGAGCCATCTCCAGATTAACATCTACGCATTGTTCGATCACTCTCAGCTCACCCGCTCTCTTGAGTCTTTCAATCCAAATATTCATCATACCTCCTTAAAATGCGCTCGGCGTCTTCTATATCGCGAGCGATTCGATATTTGAGTAGCGAAAGATCGTTGAACTTCCTATTGTTTCTTACACGATCTATAAACCATATAATCGCCTTTTTGCAATCCGCGAAATCAACGTTGCTTTTTTTATCTATTATATGCGTTTCGATCGAAAACGCGCCGTCCGTACTTAACCGTTCGCCGATAAACGAAACTGACGGATACATAGTGCCGCCGATCTCTGTTTTTGTGGCGTAAACTCCATCTTTTGGCACCACGAACTGTCTTACGTTAAGGTTGATCGTTGGGAAAAGCTCGCGAGCGCCCACTCCCTGCCCCCTTACAATATTGCCTTCAATCAAGTGCGCCCTGCCCAGAAGCCGCGCCGCGCGCGCGACATCGCCCTCTATAATAAGGCTTCTGATCCACGTTGCGTGAATGGCGGTTTTTTCAAAGCTCACCTCCGGGATAATTACCGTCTCCCCTTTAAAAAGCTTTCGCAAATCTTCTGCCCCCGCCGCACGATCTTTACCAAATTTAAAATCGTAGCCGACCACGACGTTCCTGAGGTTAGGAAACTCCCTTTGAAGGCGATCGATAAACTGTTCTGGAGAATCTCCCCTAACCAATTCAAGAGAGCAGATAAAGATCGGGTGTTTGCTGAAGCGCTCTCTGAAGCAGCCTGGCGTAAGGCAGACGCGGTTGTGCTCTATCACCAGAAGCGCGCCTTTTTTGCCAAGTCGATCCATCAGGGCGCGGTGCCCAAGGTGCAACCCGTCGAAACCGCCCAATGCAAGCGCCTCAATGTTACTTTTTTCCATAAGAGAGCAGTTGTTCAAAATTTCCTCATTCGCGGGTTTAATCTTACATTTCCGCCACAAAAAAGCCTTTGGTTTGCTATTATTACGAAAGGTAGCTACAGATAAGGAAAGAGCGCAGATGAAAAATATGATAATTTTAGTCGTTGCGCTGATCAGCCTTGCTCGTGGCGCAACGGACGCGGAAGAAATGAACAAAGCCTGCGACACCGGAAATTACAAGGCATGCGTGGAACTGGGACAGATGTACCGAACTGGCAAGGGCGTTATGATGAACTACGCGAAGGCGGCGGATCTGCTGCTCAAGGCGTGCGGCGGAAATCACCCCGAAGGGTGCGCGCGGCTGGGCGAGATGTACGCGCTGGGACAGGGTGTACGAACTGAACACGCGACAACGGAGCAGCTTTTTTTACAGAGCTGCGAGGGCGGCTTTTTTGAAGGGTGCACCAAACTTGCCGAAATATATATGCTTGGACGCGGCGTACCGCAGGATATCCCAAAAGCACTGGAACTTTATGAAAAAGCGTGCGATGGCAAAGACCCCGCCGGTTGCGGAAAGCTCGCCGGGATGTATCACTACGGGCGCGGCGTGGATCAGGATACCGCGAAGGCGCTGGAACTTTATGAAAAAGCCTGTACTCTGAAAGACTCGCAATCCTGTTTCAACTTTAAACGCCTTAAACCAAAAGATGAGAACGAAACTAGCGAGTGATTCACTGCCGGGCGGAATCGCTCTCATATTTTCCAGCCGTGCAAAAAGACTTAAAATTACGGTTGATTTGATGATGGAAGTTACCCTTACGGTTCCAAGCCGTTGCCCGCGCGAAAAGGCGGCGGCGTTTGCCGCGGAACATTCAACATGGATCGAATCTCGCCGCGAAAAACAGCGGGAGAGGCTAAGGCAGATCGAGGATCAATACAAGGCGCACGATAAAAAATCGCCGTTTCTCGGCGAATGGATTGCCATAGAGGGGGCGAGCGAGCCGTTTTACCGCACAAGGGCGAAGGACTTTTTCACCGCCGAATGCGCGGCGCTGGCAAAGAGATTCGACAGGGTGTTTAGAACCATCTCAATCCGCGATCAAATCAGCCGCTACGGAAGCTGTTCGGCAAAAGGGGCGCTGAGCTTCAGTTTCCGCATTATGAAAGCGCCTCTTTTCGCGGCGCGCTACCTTGCCGCGCACGAGTGCGCCCATCTGGTTCACCTCAACCACTCCGCCGCGTTCTGGAGCTGCGTGGAAAGCGTCTGCGCGGAATATCGATCTGCCGATCGCTGGATCAGGCAGAATTCTGCCTTTCTTCGATTTGATCCTCAATGATCGAAATTCATTTCTTTGCCACGATTTTTTTCGGAGGCTTTATTTTCACGGATCGCGCTTTTCTGCGCCGGTCTTTTGGTAAAGAGAAACTAGAACCGCTTTACAATCGCGCGCTTATACCGCTTGCCTTTGCCGCCGCCCTATTGCTTTTCAGCGGCGCTATGATGATGAGGAACGAGTTATCTTACTACGTAAAAGCCGCGCTTGGAAGCGCCACAATCGCAATGTTTTTTCTCTGCGGTCTGTTAAAGGATCGCCTGCCTAAAAAAGTTCGTTTTTTTTATCGACTGACGGTGCTTCTGCTGCTTCTTGCGACGATCATATACGGGCGCTTATTTAATCGCTTGTATAATCCGTTTTCCTAAAAACGGGGGCGAAGATATCGCGCGTTTTGTTTTTTTACGAAAGGGCAGCGGATGATCATTGTGATGAAAACAGGCGTTACAACCGAACAGATCGATGAAGTTGTAGGCTTTGTGAAGAGTCTGGGAGCGCAGGCGCATGTGGATTGCGGCGAGATACAGACCGTAGTCGGCATTATCGGCGAGAAGGCGGAGATTCTGCGCAAGCCGTGGGGGTCGTTTGCCGGCGTTGAGAAAGTGCTGGAAGTAAGCGATCCCTTTAAGCTCGCCAGCCGCAAATTCCATCCGACAGACACGGTTGTGGAGATCGAAGGCGTTAAAATCGGCGGCGGGAATAGATGCGTGATCGCCGGTCCTTGCTCGATCGACACAGAGGAGAATGCCATACTGATCGCAAAGACGGTCAAAGCGGCGGGCGCGCGGATGTTTCGAGGCGGGGCGTTCAAGCCAAGAACCAGCCCGTACACCTTTCAGGGCAGCGGCGAGACTGGGCTTAAAATCCTGGAAAGCGTCAAAAAGGAAACGGGACTGCCCATTGTAACGGAGGTGATGAGCATCGATCAGATCGATCTCATCAGCCGCTACGCCGATATGATTCAGGTGGGCGCGCGGAATATGCAGAATTTTAACCTGCTGAAAGAGCTTGGCAGGCGCAAAATTCCCGTCCTGCTGAAAAACGGGATCGCCTCCACCGCGAAAGAACATCTGATGAGCGCAGAGTATGTGATGAGCGAAGGGCTTAAAGATGTCGTTATCTGTCTGCGCGGCGTACGCAGCTACGAAACAGCGATGCGCAATTCGCTTGACGTGGCGCTGATCCCTTATCTTCAGCAGCTTTCCCACCTGCCGGTTGTTGTGGACAGCTCTCACTCGACGGGTTTGCGCCCATATGTCAGCCCCATGGCGTACGCCGGAATGGCGGCGGGCGCGGATGGCTTGATTCTGGAGGTGCACCCAAACCCGAAAGAGGCGCTCAGCGATGGCGAGCAGGCTCTTCTGCCGCGCGACTTTGAGTATCTGATGGAGAAACTAAAAAACTTGATGGCATGGGATCAGAAAGAATGGAACAGAGTTGAAGAGTTGGGGAAATAGGTAAGGAGAGAACAAAAATGGACACGATAGAAACAATATACAACAGAAAGAGCATTCGCGAATACGCCAATGATGAGGTCTCGGACGAAACACTGCTCCGCATAGTGGAGGCAGCAGCAAGAGCGCCATCCAGCAAAAACTCTCAACCGTGGAGGCTTTTTCTGCTGCGCGGCAGAGCGCTGGAGGCATTACGGAGCGATTACTTGAACGGCTTTGATCAAGGCAAAAAGCCAAGCTTTGAGTACGTTTACAATCCAGAGCGCGTACCGGAGAGCTACAAGGCAAGAGCGATCGCGCTTGGCAGAGCGATCTTCGCGCACAAGGGAATACGCCGCGACGATACAGAGAAGCGCAGGCAGCACGATCGGGAAAACTTCTCCTTCTTCGGCGCGCCGTATCTCTTTATTCTGGCAATGGAGAAAAACGGCTATGCGTTCGGCACGTTCTTTGACTGTGGGCTGTTTTTTCAGAATCTGATGATCGCCATCGCCGCAGAAGGGCTGGGGAGCTGTCCGCAGTTCAGCGCGATGTCCTATCCGGATATTCTGCACAGCCATATTCCAGCAAGCAGCGATCTGACTTTTATCGCGGCTCTGCCATTTGGAAAGCCGTTTGCGGAGAGTAGCGTCAACAAATTTACGACCGAGCGGGAACCGATCGAGAAATTTTTCAGAATCGTAGACTAGCCGCCCATTGTAAAAGCCTTCCGCCGCCGTATTCATAGGCGGGAGTCTGGCGTTTTTTGTTTTTCTGCTCCTCTGGAGCGTAATGCGATATAATAACTACCAATAGCAAGCGAGGGTGCGATGACTATTACGGAGAAGATATTTGCCCACCGCGTAGGACGAGAGGTAAAGGCGGGAGAAATCGTCCGCGTAAAAGTTGATATGACAATAGGAAACGATATAACTACTCCTCTTTCAATCAGGGCTTTTGAGAGTATAGGGGCGACGAAGCTTGCCAATCCTGACGGATTTGCCATCTGTCTGGATCACTTTATCCCCGCCAAAGATATTGCGTCCGCCAATCAGGCGCGCGTAAGCAGGGATTTTGCTGCCAAACATAACCTAAGCCATTTTTTTGACGAAAAGGAGATGGGAATTGAGCATGCGATCCTGACCGAAAAAGGGCTGATCGTTCCTGGGGACGTGATCATCGGCGCGGATTCACACACTTGTACACACGGGGCGCTTGGGGCATTTGCTACCGGTATGGGATCAACCGATCTAGCGTACACGATGGTTACGGGCAGTAATTGGTTTAAGGTGCCGGCGTCGATTAAAGTGGAGCTTAAAGGCGCTCCCGCCCCGCATGTTTATGGAAAAGACGTGATTTTAGAGGTTATTTCGCGGTTGGGTGTGGGCGGCGCGGCGTATAAAACGCTGGAATTCAGCGGAGAGGGAATTGAGAATCTGACGATGGACGATCGCTTCAGTATGTGCAATATGGCGGTTGAAGCGGGCGCGAAGAGCGGGATCGTGGCGTACGACCGCGTAACGGAGGAATTCTTCTCTGAAAATAAGCCCGTCCGCCGTCCGCTCTTTTTCCTCAGCGACAAAGACGCGGGGTACGAGAGCGTTATTTCGATCGATTTGGGCAATATGGAGCCGATTGTCGCCTTCCCGTTTCTGCCGGAGAACAAGCAAACGATCAGCGACGCCGCATCGCAGCGCATCAAAATTGATCAGGTGTTCATAGGCAGTTGCACAAACGGCAGAATCGGCGATTTGAGAACGGCTGCTAAACTACTCAAAAACAACAAAGTGGCGAAGCACACCCGTCTTATCATCACCCCCGCAACGCAAAGAATAGCGCTGCAAGCACAGAAAGAAGGGCTGTACGATACTTTCGCGGAGGCGGGCGCCGTTGTTTCCAACCCAACCTGCGGCGCGTGTTTAGGCGGATATATGGGCATATTGGGCGACAGGGAGCGCTGCGTTTCCACCTCCAACCGCAATTTTGTGGGCAGGATGGGCGCCGCGAGTAGCGAACTTTACCTTGCCAACGCCGCGGTGGCTGCGGCGAGCGCGATAGCCGGTGAAATAGCCGATCCGAGAAAGGCTTGATTATGTCGCAGACAGAGACCAATGAGATTATGAAATCGTTAAGCGTTTTGTACGTGGAAGATGATCGCCATATTTTAGACGCAATCCAAAAACCGCTGGGTCGGCATGTTAAAGAACTGTATGTAGCCACAAACGGCGTGGAAGGACTTCATATCTTCTCTCTCTACGCCCCCGACATCGTGATTACCGATATAAAAATGCCGGTGATGGATGGACTCAAGATGGCGCGGGAAATAAAAACGCAAAGCCCCGGCACTCCGATCATCATCGTTTCTGCGTTCAACGAAGCGGAATATTTCACGTCCGCGCTGGACATCGGGATCGATCAGTACCTTTTTAAACCCATCAATATGGACGCGCTGATCGAGACGGTGGAGCGCTGCGCGAGACATGTCGCGCTTGAGAACGAAGTAAAGCGGAAGAGCGCGGAACTCGCCGCGAACATCAAAATTTTAAACGGATACAAGTATGCGATTGATGTTTCGTCGTTTGTCTGTAAACTGGACAAATCCGGCAATTACGCCGACGTAAATCAGGCGCGCCGCGATCTTTTGGGCTACACAAAGGAAGAGCTTTTGGGCAAACGCTACACGATTCTCTGCCATACGCTCTTAAAGCCGGAGGAGAAGCTGGTCATTGAGGATGCAATTGATAAAAACCTGCTCTACAGAGGCGTAGTACGAATGCAGACAAAAAGCGGTAAATCGCTCTACTGTGACACCACGCTTGTGCCCATTTTTGACGAAAACGGGAAATGCCGCGAGATAATCTCGATCGAACGGGACGTAACGGAGATGATCGAGAAGGCTTACACCGACACGCTGACCAACTATCCCAACCGCAAAGCGCTGCGAAGAGATATGGAAAACGTGCCGCTGCCAATGCTGATCGTTATTGACATTGACGACTTTGGATTAGTCAACGACTTCTACGGCAACAAGATCGGCGACGCTACGCTACGCGCAATTATTGATACGCTTAACGCTTACGTCAAGCGGACGCTGCCGGAAGCGTGCGTTTATAAGTTCTCCGGCGACGAGTTTGCCGTTTTGCTCCCTGATAGATCCTTGTGCGGCGGAATACGTGAGTTTGTGCAGGGGATTATGAACGAGTTGGGCAGCGTACATTACACGCCGGATGATGTCGATTTGCTCCTCTCGTTCAGCGCTGGCTACACCACGCAGAAAGAGCATGCACTCAGCAAGGCGAACATTGCGCTGCGCCACGCGAAAAAAAGCAAAGTCCCCATCGCCTGCTACGAAAGTCTCAGCAACTCGGAGCAGGATTACACGCGAAACATCATCTGGACGAAAGTGATTAGAATGGCGACGGAAAACAACCAGATCGTCCCATGGTTCCAGCCCATCATTGATATGAAAACCAAATCGGTTATTCAATACGAGTGCCTTATGAGGATCGTTAACCCCGACGGCACGATCTCTATGCCCGACGAATTCCTGCCTATAGCGTACAGAACGCGGATATACTACACGATGAGCAAGATGATGATCAAAAAATCGTGCGAATACTTTGCCGATAAACCCTTCGACTTCAGCGTCAATATGACGATGCGGGAGATCGCCAACCGCGAAATGGTCGATTTCCTCAAGCAAATCGTTACGAAAACCGGAACGGCGCGCCGTTTTGTGCTGGAACTGCTGGAAAGCGACAGGTATGAATTTGACATTGAGGAGCATGTGGCGGAGATCAGAAATCTTGGCTGTAAAGTGGCGATTGACGACTTCGGTATGGGATATTCAAACTTTGATCGCCTCCTCCGCCTAAACGTGGATTACCTGAAAATCGACGGTACGATCATCTCCAAAATAGACACAGATCGCAACTCCCTGATGATCGCCGAAACGATCGCCACCTTTGCTAAAAAGCTTGGCGTCCGCACGATCGCGGAGTATGTCCACAGCGATACGGTGGGTAACGTTGTCAACCGCTTCTCAATTGATTTCGCGCAGGGGTTTTTATACGGAAAACCGAGGCCGGAGATAACCACAAAGTGATTCTCGCTTTGGAATCAAGCTGCGACGACAGCGCGGCAAGCGTGATCGACATAGAAAGCGGCGCGATTCTCTTTGAACGGAAGATAGCGCAGAACGAGGCGCACGGCGAATTTGGCGGCGTGGTGCCGGAGCTGGCCGCGCGTCTGCACGCCGAAAATCTGCCAAAGCTGATCGAAAGCGCCGCCTCCTATCTGCCGCGCCTGAAGGCGGTCGCGGTTACAAACGCGCCCGGACTTACGGTATCGCTTGCGGAGGGTGTGGCGGCAGCGCAGGCGATCTCACTGGCTATGAGAATTCCGCTGCTTGCGATCAACCATATTAAAGGACACGTGTATTCGCTCTTTATCGATCGCGCTGCGACCTTCCCGCTGCTTGCGCTTATGGTCAGCGGCGGACATACCGAACTTATCGCGGCGCGAAGTTATGATCGCATGAGCGAGGTCGCCGTCACGCTGGACGATTCGATCGGAGAAGCGTTTGACAAAGCGGCGGTTATGTTAGGCCGCGGTTATCCGGGCGGCGCTGTCATTGAGAATCTGGCGCGGGACGGAGACGAGAACCGTTTTGAGTTCCCTCTGCCGTTAAAAAACGACAAGAGGATCGCCTTCAGCTTTTCGGGGCTGAAAAACTCGCTGCGGCTACTGCTGGAACGGCTGGGGGAAACAGACGATCAAACGAAACGGGATGTTGCGGCAAGCTTTCAAAAGGCGCTTTTCCGCCATTTGCTGGAAAAGACGCGGCTCTTTTTAAGCCTGGGATCGCATGATGCCGAATACTTCGGAGTCGTGGGCGGGGTGAGCGCCAATCGCTGCCTGCGCTCCGCTTTTGAGGCGCTTGCTATGGAGTTTGGCTTAAAGTCGCTCTTTGCCCCCTTGGAGTACTGTTCGGACAACGCGGCGATGATCGCGCGCGCCGCGCTGGAAGCGTACAGGGCGGGAGAGTTCTGCGATCCATCCAATGTCGCCATAGTTTCAAGAATTTCACTGGAGAGACGATGAAAATATTTTTAATTTGCCTGTATGCTGCCACCGCGCTTTGGGCGCAGACGATCAACGCCGTTTGCGCGGTGGTGATGGACAAGGCGATCACGCTTTACGAGGTAGAAAACGCCGCCAAAGCGGATAGGATCAGCAAAGAGGAAGCGCTTAACAGATTAATTGATCTGCGATTGAGAGAAGCAAAGATTGACGAGTTGAGATTAAGCGTGGACGAGGACGAAATTGATTTGCGACTGGAACAGATCGCCAAGCGGAGCAATATGAACGCCAGAGGTCTGCGCGAAGCGCTTACCGCGCGCGGAATCAACTATCAGGAGTACCGCGAAAACGCCAGAAAGGCGATTCTTAGCGAAAAGCTTGCCGCCGCCGTACTGTCCAGCGAGTCGATTCCGATAGGAGAAGAGGATGTCGAGCGCTACTACAACCAAAACCGCGCGAAATTTACCGCTCCTTCCGAGATCACGGTGATCCAGTACGCCTCCAGAAACGAACGCTCGCTCCGCGAGGTGATGCAGAATCCTATGCTGAATCTTCCCGATGTAACGCAGACGACGCAGACACTCAGCGCCAAAGAACTAAATCCCGTTCTTTACGCGACGCTTTCGGCGACAGACACAGGCAGATTTACCGCCGTTTTCCCCGCCGGCGATCGGCTTGTAACACTGTTAGTACGCGGCAAAAAAGGAAGCGTTCAGCGAAGTTTGCAGGATGCGCGGCTGGAGATATACGAGGAGTTAAGAAGGGAGTACGAGGATCGATCGATAGCCAACTACTTCGCAAAGGAGCGGGCAAGAACGGAAGTGGTGATTTTACGAGAGGTAAAGTAATCAGTCGCCACGCAGAAAAAGTAGGATAGAATCGCGCAGCAGAGAGGGAAACGATGATCACATATCTTCAAAAACACAGAACTTTCTTAATTGTGGTGCTGAGCGTAACGGTATTCGCCTTCGTCGGCGCTGGCTTTGTAGGATGGGGCGACTACGGCTATGGTTCCAGAGCGGGCGCGGTTGCTGTCGTGGGAGATGAGAAGATTACGATTGAGCAATATGTACGTCATTACGGCAATAGCCGTAGTTATTATGCGCAATCTCCCGATCAGCCGCTGAATAAAGATATATTGATTCAGGAAACGCTAGAAAGCCTGATTGCGGAAACTTTGCTGTTGAACTACGCGCGCGATATCGGGTTAATGGCGAACGACGATGAGATTTCAAGCGTCATTATGTCGGACCAGAGTTTTTACAAGGATGGCAGGTTCGACAAAAAAGCGTACGTAGCCGCGCTGAACTCTATTGGCGAGGACGTGAAGAGCTTTGAGGCAAAAGTAGGACATCAGCTTACCATCAATAAGCTTGCTAAATATCTTTGGCTTCCGGCGACCGCGTTAGAAAAGGAATCCGTCGCCGCCTCAAGGTCTCTTGCCGATCGCATTAGCTATAAAATCATTGAGGCTCCAAAAAAAATCGACGTTAGTGACAGAGAGAAGCTGGAGTATTACGAAGCGAACAGATTACGGTTTATGGATGAACCGAAATACGACGTCGAATACATCATAATCGCCGCGGGCGATCAGAATGCGAGCGAAGAGGAGGCGAAGAACTACTACGAAAAAAATCTCAGCGAGTTTTTCAGCGAAGACGGCGAAGTCGAAGCATTTGAAGCGGTTAAAGAAAAGGCGCTTGTTCGCGCGAGGTTTGGTAAGGCGCGAAACGAGGCGCGGCGTATGAGAATAACATGGCGTGATGGCGGCGTAACGCCGCTGATCGCGCAAAATATTCAGATACGCAACGAAACGTTGCCGTATGAAGTTATGCTGGAGGTGGAAAACGATCAGAGTATGGAGATCTCTAATCCGATCGAAACGGCGGAGGGCTACGCGCTGGCAAGAACAGTGCGGCGGATAAACAGCGAGCCTCTTCCCTTTGAGGCGGTAAAAGGCGAAATTACGGCGGCGATAAAGGCACGGAAGATAAAAGAATATCTTGAAAGCGAAGGCGAAAAACAGCACCGTACCTTTAAAGGCGCCACCACCAAATTCATCACGCGCTCGGATACTGATGCGCTCAAAGGCTTGAACGAAAGTGAGGCGGAAGCCGTGTTGTATGAGGTTTTCATCTCAAAAACAAAAGAGGGATACGTGGTGCTGGATGGCAGAGCCGTACTTTTCCGCGTTTTGGAACAGAAGTTGTTTGATGAAAACAAGGCGAAAGAAATGGACGAAATGCTGGGCGAAAGCATCGCTATGTTCAAGCAGCGGCAGATTCAATGGGGAGTTTTGACTATGTTGAAGTTGCAAAACCGCTACCCCATCACTCGCTACGATTCCGCAATAAAGGACGCGATTGCCGTATATTTTAGCGATTGACATCGGCTCCAACAAAATCTGCGCTCTCGTGGCACGGATTGAAAATGGTTCGCCCGTCATCGTAGGCAGCGGCGTCGCAAAGTCGCAGGGGTTGAAAAAAGGAGCGATCGTCAACATTGAACTTGCGGCAAGCGCGATAAAAAACGCGGTTGATTACGCTTCAAAACAGGCGGGCGTGGAGACGCCACACGCAATCGTCTCCGTAAGCGGCGCGTATATTACCAGCGTTGACTCGCAGGGCAAAGCGAGTTTGCCCACCAAGGAAATCGCGGTAAAGGATATCAACCGCGCTATGCAAACTGCCATATACCACGCGGTTGTCGCCAAAGATTGCGAGATTCTGCACGCCTTGCCGTATAACTTCAAGGTAGATGATCAGTGCGGCGTACAGGATCCGGTGGGTATGAGCGGTTCTATGCTGGAAATGAGCGTACATATCATTACGGCGCAAAAAAGCGCGATGGAGAATCTGCGTAAAACCATACGCGCGGCGGGCGTAGAGATAGAGAATCTGGTATTTTCCGGCTATGCCTCTGCAATCGCGGTGTTGAGCGACGACGAAAAAGAGCTTGGCGCCTGTGTGATCGACATTGGCGCTTCCACCTGCAACCTCGTTGTTTACGCCAACAACGCCCCGCGCGCCAACGGCTTCCTGCCTGTGGGTGGGGCGCATATTACCGCCGATCTATCAATGGCTCTGCACACGCCTCCATACGCAGCTGAGCGGGTAAAGCTGGAATACGGATCGTTTTATTCGCGCCCGTCCGTGGCTGGCGACAAGCCAAGGGCGGAACCGTCCGTTCAGAACATTGAGATTCCCAAAATAGGCAATGAAAATGAGACCCATCTGGTTTCGCTGGATATCGTTTCCACCGTGATCGGCGCGCGCGTTGAGGAAACGCTGATGATTCTGGCGGGGCAACTTGAGCGGAGCCGCCTCAAAGGAGTTCTGGGTGCTGGCGTAGTTCTGACTGGCGGCGCGTCCAAACACAGCGGGCTGGCCGATGTCGCCGCCTATAGTTTTGGCAGTATCCCCGTACGAATCGCAAGACCAAAGCCGTTAAGCGGTCTTGTCGAAAGCCTGCGCGATCCGGTTTACTCCGTCGCGCTGGGGCTGATACGCTACGCGGCGAACGAATCGGCGCTCTACGAGTTTGACTCGGCGGGAAACCTGCGCTATCGGCCGCACAAAGGCAGCGTAGAACAAGAAAATGTGCAAGCAATCGCCGAATCTCTAGGTAAGCTTGACAGCGGCGGAGAGGAGAGCGGGACGAAAAAAACTAATCTCGCCGATATAATCACGACTCCGGACATTGCCAAACCCGGCATAAAGGGCAGACTCAAGCAGTGCTGGGAGTGGTTGACGACGATGTTTTAACGCGGCGGAGCGGGGAAAGAGAGAAATGGCGCAACAAAAAAGAGACGAGTTTGCCGATATAACTATATGCGCTACGGCTGCAAAAGCTGATTTAAGCAGTGCGGGAGCGGCTGACAACATTGTTTTAAGGGCTGAAAATGGAAAATTTATTTAACGTGGAAGAGAGCCGCAGGCAGAATGTTGTAACCATAAAAGTTGTGGGCGTCGGCGGCGGCGGCAATAATATGGTGGATCGTATGGTGCGCGAAGGTCTCAAAGGTGTGGAAATGATCGCCGCGAATACCGATTTACAACATCTCGCGACTTCGCTTGCCGCCTGCAAACTTCAGCTTGGTGAAAAGCTCACCAAAGGGCTTGGCGCGGGAATGAAACCGGAAGTGGGTAAAGAGGCGGCGGAGGAGAGTTATGAACACATTAAAGAGACGCTCAAAGGCGCGAACATTGTATTCGTAGCGACCGGACTCGGCGGCGGCACGGGCACCGGAGCCTCCAGCGTAGTGGCGCGCGCCGCCAGAGAGATGGGCGCTTTAACGATCGCCGTTTGCACGATGCCCTTCGCCAACGAAGGCAAAAAACGAATGAGCCTCGCGAGGCAAGGGCTTGAAGACCTGAAAAAAGAGTGTGATTCGATTGTACTGATCCAAAACCAAAAATTGCTGTCGGTGATCGATAAAAACGTCGGATATAACGAAAGCTTTGTCATTGTGGATTCCGTGCTTGCCCGCGCCGTTCGCGGTATGAGCTCAATCGTCCTGCCAAACGATATGCCCGGCATCAAGACTGACTTTGCCGATCTCTCGACCGTAATGGGACATAAGGGGACAGCGCTTTTAGGCATGGGCAGCGCCAAGGGGGGCGACGCTGCGTACAACGCGATTAAAGAGGCGATCGAATCGCCGCTTCTGGAAAATCTCTCGATCAACGGAGCATGCGGCGTATTGGTGAACTTCCAGTTCAACCCAAATTACCCTTTTGCCGCGATCGATCGCGCTCTGGCTTTTATCAACGAGGCGGCGGACGAAAACGCCGAAGTGATATTCGGAACAACGCAGGATGAAAACATGGATGCCGAAGAGGTAGCCGTAACGATTATAGCAACGGGTTTTGATATGTTGGCGGCGAACAATCCGCCGCATGCGGCAGAAAAAACGGCTCAGAAGCCGCCGATAATCAGGCCGATGTTTGACAGAAAAACGGGAACCGACGGGTACAACGGCACCGACCTGGACATTCCGCCTTATATAAGAAACCAATTGGATTAAGCTCCGCCGCAATTCAGTTCCGGCAAAAAATAAGCGTGAGAAAAGGCCGGCAAGCGGCGGGGCTGTTGCGCCTTGGCCTTTTTGCGCGTTTTAATGTACAAACGCAACTTTTTGAGCGGATGATGGTGAATTCTCAATTTTCGGGACTTAAATGCCATTTCTAGTGTTCAAATGCCACGCCATCACTTATAGGGCAGCGCGCTAAACGCAAACTGCATATATCCAGAGGCAAAAATGGCTAAATCGCAACGCATATTGTATTGTAAAGAACAGGCAATAAAACAATGGCGCTAGAATTTGTCGACATATCCGCTGAGAACCAAAATGAAAAAATTAAAGCAGGACGCAGAAGAATTGTTGCTGGCTCACTCGCAGGCAAAAATTGAATTTTATAGACGGTATTTATCGCGTTATCTAAAGATACTGCGTCAAGCTCAATCTATTAAACAGATAAACATATACGAAATGTATTTTGCGGAATGGGAATATACGGCGGCGGGAAAGGAAGCCCTACAACCGCGTTTGAAACGATTAAAAAGGTTATTTCAAAATATAAAACAGGTACAAAATATCATTGATAATAAACGATAAAGAAGAAGAGCAGATTGAACGGGTAAAGAAATATTTTGAGAACACCAAAAAGAACTGCGCGGCATCGTATATCACAATAAAGATATTGACGAAATGTTCAAGATTGTTAAAAACGACGTTTCAAAATCCACTTCTAATATTCGTAATCTGATATTTATCGATCCATACGGATATAAGAATATCAAGAAAGAAATTACAGACGATTTAACAGACAATAAGAAAACCGAGATAATTTTATTTCTGCCAATTTCTCATATATATCGCTTCTCAAAAGCGGCGATCGCCTACGAAAATTCGGCACGGTTTCAAGCGTTGCAGATTTTATCAACGGCTTTATTCCGAGCAAGAACAGACAAAAATAGCAAGCGGCGGCATAATAGATTATATCCAAATATCACAGATGCGCCGAAACAACAAGGATGTTTTGCCGTGTCCTGCTATATTGAGAGAAACGCGGTAAATAAATTCGCTTTGTCTTTATGACTTCCGATATTCTCGGATTTGAAAAAATCTTAGAGGTAGAATGGAGGCTTAACGAAGAAACGGGAGGAAATTCAATATGCCGAAAGAACCCAATTTATTCAGCGAAATCGGCACGGAAAAAATAATAGAAATGGCAGTCTCATTAAATTAAAACGATTATTAAGCGACAAATTAAAACATACAGAGACAAACTGCGAAATTTATTACTTTACCATTATAAACTAGTTTTTGCCCAAGCACACAAACTAGATTTTTACAGAATGACAAAATAACAATCCTCATTTCAAGATTTATGATTGCAAAAGAAAAAACGCATTTTATATTTCATACGAATATTATAAGGGTAATGGTGTCAAAATTAGATATAGAATAGTGAAATAAAAAACGACTAGGATTGAATGGATGGATAAGACTTGGAATCCCGTAACGGGTTGTTCTAAAATTTCGGCGGGCTGCCAAAACTGCTACGCTGGACGGATGACGTATCGCCTTCAATCAATAGGACAGGAGCAATACAAAAACGGTTTTGATTTAAGCGCTTCGCCGCGACGCGCTTAAAAAACCGCTGAGCTGGAAAAGCCCTCACTCTATTTTCGTTTGTTCGATGGGCGATCTTTTTCATAAAAATACGCCGATCGGTTTCATTAACCAAGTAATGGAAATTGTTAAACAAACGCCGTGCCATCGCTATCAACCGCTTACAGAAAAAACGGACGTATGGCGGATTATTTCAGAGATCGCAGCATTCCAAAAAATGTCTGGCTGGGCGTTGCGGTGGAAAATCAAGCCGCAAAATCTCGCATTGATTTTCTGCGAACTCCCGACTGCCCGTTCGTTTTATTTCGTGAGAGCCGTTATTAGAGGACTTAGACGCGTTAAATTTGACAAATATAGATTGGGTGATTGTCGGCAGCGAGAACGGATAAACGGGCGACCAATGTTAAAAGAGTGAGTATTGTCGATCCAATAAGCAGTCGCCGCTGAAGCTGCTTTTCTCTTTAAGCAGTGGGGAATTTGCGGCGGCGATCAGGTTAAAATAGACAAACATCGCAATGAGAAGTTGATTGACGACGTAATTTATCAAGCTACGCCGCAAGATCAAGCAGACTGTTTTTCTTTAAACGAACATTGAAGCGCCTTTTAATCAGAATTTAATTATGTAAGTGGATTTATTGACATAAGCTTTTACGGGAACAGAAAAAAGAAAGTTTTTGCATTGGTTTGAGAAAATTTGCATCAATAAAGAAGACAAAGACGTGAAAGATCGTAACACTACCTGTCATTATACGACGCTGAAATCGGATATCGGAGATATAATAGTCGCTAAGCGCTTCCGGTATTTCCAATCAAAGAAGTTTCTTTATTACCGCCGCGACCGTAACATTTTCTTATTAATGCTGCTGTACGAAAGAGCTTGAGGAATTATAAATAGTAAAATGACGGGCGCGGCTAATTTGTGCTTGCAGAGAGGCTCTTTCTGCGCTCCGCGACAATCGTGCGGCAGAGCACTATAAGCTGTCTGACACTTACGCGCTCTTTTATCGTTGCGCAAAAGCCCTACTCTTCGCTCACGGCAAACAGAACTTCATATTCCAGATAGAGGTTAGGATACGAATTAATTAACTCCCGCGCCTCTTTGAACGAGAACATTCTGATTCCTCCTCCAATGCCGCATTTTCTGATATAGCCAAACAGTTCCCGCCGCGAATCGAACGAAATCGTAAACTCGCCGCGCCAAAACCTGGCATCAAATGCCCGCGAAATCGAATGTTTTGCTTCCTCAAAAGAGCGCAGCCTGCTTTTTTTCCCCTTGTGAAGCTCTCTAAATGTGCCGTCGGTGAAGATGGCAAAAGCTGCCCTTTCCCCAAACTGGCTGATCGTCTCAAGCGTCCCATCCAGATCGTCCGCCCATTGCAGCGCGGAAGACGAAATGATCAGGTCAAACGGCGCGTATCCGCCTAGTTTGAGCATCTGTCCGGGCAGATTAAAATCAATTTGCAAAACGGCTGTTTTTTCGTTTTTTGGGTGAAGTTCGCACATTTGGGGAGCAAAATCTGTAGCAACAAATAAATCGTACTCCCAATCGATCAAAGAATGTACAATTCCGTTCCCGCAGCCTATGTCCAGAATTCGTCTAGGCTTGGAAAGCAGGCGCGCAATCAGCTCCCGCGCCACACTTCTTTGCAAACCGTTCAGCTCGGCGTATCCCTGCGCGCGATCGTTGAAACGGCGAAAAACAGAGTTCAAAAACAGCCTTCTAAGAGAAAATGCGCTAAAAATCCACAAGTATTTTAATATTTTCCTGATGATCGGAGTCTGTCTCAATGATCACACCACTCTTATTTGTTCAGTTTGGGCTGGCGATTTTGATCGTCATCGTCGTGTTGCTGCAAAAAAGCTCCAGCATTGGGCTGGGCGCGTACAGCGGAAGCAACGAGTCGTTTTTCGGCTCAAAGGGACCAAACGCCTTTCTCGCGAAAACTACCGCCGTACTTGGAGTTTTGTTCGCGGTTAATACCATAGCGCTGACCTATCTCTACTACGCGGATCGCAACGCTTCTGTAGTTGACAGCGCCATCGCGCAAGAGGGTGATGGCGTTCCTCCCGTACCGGCGCTGCCGGAAGTTCCGCAGGAGTAGCCGATGCTTCAACCAATTTACGCCGACGCCAAAGAGCATATGCAAAAATGTATTGAGGCATTAAAGCATGATTTTTCCACTCTGCGCACCGGCAGGGTTTCTGCTAAAATCATTGAAAGCATTAAAATTGATTACTTTGGCACACCCACGCAGATCAACGCGCTTGGTTCGCTCACTACGCCTGATGCCAATACGATCATCATCACGCCGTGGGATAAAAGCGCGCTTAAGGAGATCGAGAAAGCGATCAACCTCGCCAATATCGGAGTAAACCCGTCCAACAACGGAGCGGGGGTGATTCTGGCGTTTCCACCGATGACACAAGAACAACGCAAAGAGAGCGTTAAACACGCCAAAGCTATGGCGGAAAAGGCAAAAATTGCCGCCCGTAATATACGCCAGGACGCGAACAACAAGATCAAAAAGCTCGAAAAAGAGAAGCAGATCACCGAAGACGAGAGCAAAAAGGCGCACGAGACGGTGCAAAAACTCACCGACGAAACAATCGGGAGTATCGACAAGCATCTGGCGGATAAAGAAGCGGATATTCTTAAAATTTAGCGGAGATTGCAGTATGAATATAGAGGCGATCTACGAGAGTGCGGACGCATTGCTTAAAGGGCACTTTCTGCTTAGCAGCGGCAATCACAGCGGTTTTTATCTGCAATCAGCGAAAGTGCTGGAAAATCCCAAAAACTGCGAAAAACTATCCAAGGCGCTGGCGGATATGATTCGCGCCGCCAAAATAGAGGCGTCGCTGGTTTGCGCCCCCGCGCTGGGCGGCGTTATAGCGGGCTACGAGCTTGCGCGTGCGCTGGGCGTGCGCTCGATCTTCGCCGAGCGCGAAAACGGAGAAATGATATTGCGGCGCGGCTTCACGGTGGCAAAGGGGGAAAGGGCGATCATCTGCGAAGACATTGTCACCACAGGAGGATCGGCAATGGAAACGGCTAAGCTGATAAAAGCGCAAGGAGGCGAGGTGACAGCGTTCGCGGCGCTGGCAAACCGCGGCTTCTGCCGCCGCGAAGGGGGAACTAACGGAGACAGTTCCTGCAAACTGAACAAGAATATTCCTCTCTTTGCCCTCGCCGATTTCGCGTTTCCTGTCTACTCCCCCGATCGGTGTCCGCTCTGCGCGACACATGGCAAACCTACTAAACCAGGAAGTCGTCCGCCCTCCGTTCCGCAACCGAAAGCTCAATAAAAAAGCACACCCCATAGCGGACGTTATAAACGCCGATTTTGCCTCCCATATTATCTTCCACGATCATTTTGCTCATATAAAGCCCGATTCCCGTTCCCTTTGGAGGCTCTTTCGTAGTGAAGTATGGCTCGAAAACGCGGTTAAGAAGATCGTCGGGAATGCCGCCGCCGTTGTCTTCAACCTCCAGACGCGCCCCGCGTTCTGTCCGCGAAAGGCGGATGATGATGTATCGATCTTTTTTTCGATTCTCTGTCACCGCATCTTTAGCGTTGCCGATCAGATTCAAAATCGCCTGTCCAAGCTCATTCTCGTAACCATTGCAAAAGATAGGCTCGTCCGGCACCTCAAAGATAACGTCGATATCATGCTTTCTCATCTGCGCCGAAGCGATAGTGAGCGCGCTGCGCGTAATTTTTGAAATATCAAATACCGCCTTCTCCTTGTCGGGCTTGAAAAAGGAACTGAAATCATTGATCGTGGAACTCATAAACTTTAGCTGCATCACCGTATTTTCAACGGCGCTCTCCAGATACGCCATATCAAGCGTGCCGTAACGATAGGCGTCCAGAATATCCTGCACATATAACCCTATGGAGTTGAGCGGCTGTCGCCACTGGTGGGCGATCGCACCTATCATTTCGCCCATCGCAGCCATCTTTGACTGCTGGATCAAAAGCCTCTCGTGCTCATTTTTACTCTTCTCCGCCTCCAACTGCTTGCGCAACGCCTCCTCCGCCTTGTTCCACAGCGCGCGCTTCTCCGACACGGTATCTTTCTCTTTTATCAGCATAACCCGCGAAATACGCAGAATTGCTACGCTTACGATCAGCCATACGATAAAAAAACATATATAAAACGGTCTGAGGCGATCATAGAGTTCGGAATATGGCGTGGTACAAACCACCATCATATCATAACTCTCAAGCGGCATAAAGGAGGCCATGCTCTTTTCGCCTTCCAGCGTAAAAACGGTCATCAGCGTATCAAAGTTTTCACCGCCTTTCAGAAAGGCATCGTACGCCATGGAAACTTTCCCGTAAACCGCCTCGTTTTCGGGCGCCCGCGCAATTACCGCGCCTCTTCTTCTTGACACAAGCGAAATCGTGTTTTTACCTACGCTTGTGAGTTTAGAAAACCGCTGCGAAATCACACCGACGTTAAACGTCGTGAGCGCGTAGCCAGCTACCGCGCCGTCCTTCTCATAAAAAACGCGGGTTAAAACGATAATCCACTCGTTATGACTTCCGCATTTCAACGGCGGGGTGAGGTAAGCGCCCTTTGCCGAAGGAGGCATTGAAGTAATAAGATCGATTTTTTCCAAGTTGAGATCGACATCTTTTGTTTGAAAAAGTACTTTTTTATCGCGATCGAGCATCAGGGCGTTATGTATCAGCGAATCATCGTTCTGTCTGCCCTGCCATACTCTGTACAAAAATGTCGTGCTTGGTCCGCCCGCGCCAAAGTAGGAATCGGCGGCACGGTAGGTCATATCGTCAACGTCGGCAAACATCAGTTCGGCGTAAACCGTATAAACCGAGATTAGCCGTTCCTGCGCGCCGCGTATTCTGTCGCGTTCCTGCAGATAGAGCAGGTAGGAAAAAAAGTAGAAGATCACGGCGACGATAAATGCTTCGCTCAGCCAGCGTATGCGATGCTTAAATTCCGGCGATAAAGATCGTTTTGCGTACACGCTAAAACCTCCAACTTAAAAAACATTTTAACCAACTTATAAAACGGGCGCCAAAACTTCCCCCGCTTAGATCACCCGACTCATATCTCCGAACGCATCCGTCTCTGATTATAAACTCCCGCCAAAGCAACGCATTTTATGTACCTGCAAAACTTCGCTTCGCAAGTCGCCGTATGTAAAAGCGATCTACTCAATATCCTCAACCGCAAACTCCACCTTGCAGCTCTGTCCGCTTTCGTCCATTACAACAAGCTGATAATCGCCATTTTTAGTAAAGCTGTAATTGAGGAATTCGTTCTCGCCGTTTTGGGCGATCAGATCACCGTTAAGGAACCACCAGCGCGTACCGCTGCCGCCCTGAGAACTGATCGTCGGAATTAAAAAAGTCTCCGATTTGTGCTTTGTGAAGACAGCTCCGTTCTTGATCTCTTTAATAAACAGCGGTCGAACCAACTCGCTATCTTCCGATGGCGGGCATACCTTGCTTTTTTTCGGCAGACGGTGGCTGATCTGCTCGCCTGCGTCCAGCCACGGGCTTAAAGCGACAGGCCACAGCGCAAGCTGTTTTTTCACCGCGTTCTTGCAGTCAAACGCGACACGCTCGTGTCGATCGTCCTCATAGTAGGTGTACCAGCCGCCCATAAGAAAATCCTGCGCGCTTGATAACAGCGTAGGCGGCGTAACGCCATTCACTGTCCACGCTCGTTTCTCCACGCGGCAGTTTGGATCGTTCTTTGGCAACGGCTGGCCGCCAGGCCAGCATATTGACGCGCTGCCAACAGAAGCAGGCATTTCGTCAAGAGCGTTGTTGACGATAAAGGAGCTGATCGCCCGCGACTGCAAATAGTTGTTTATACGAAGCAGAAAAGGAACGGCAACCGCGGCGCCAAACTGTTCCGCCACCGGAGTGCCATCTGGTCTTCCTACCCAGACGCCGATAATGTAGCGCGAACTTACTCCCACCGCCCACGCGTCGCGAAATCCGTAGCTCGTGCCCGTCTTGTACGCCATAGAAAGAAAACCGTACCGGTAAAACGCCGGATCGGCTTCGCCGGAGAGCATACGTCTCGTTACCCACGCCGCCCCTTCCCCCACAAAGTTATAAGAGATAAGTTCGTCGTTCTTCAAGTAACGCAGCGGCGATATACTGCCTCCCCGCGCGAAAGCGCTGTAAGCGCTTACAAGCCGATCAAGACTGATTCCCGCGCCGCCTAGAATAATCGAAAGATTCGGCTCGCTGTATCTGGGGAGCATCAGCTTAATACCCGCGTTTGAGAGTTTGGCGGCAAATCTTTTTGATCCATACGCTTCCATAAGCTGTACGGCGGGCAGATTCAGCGATTTCTCCAATGCTTCGGAAGCGCTTACCGCACCGCTGAAGGCACTGCTGAAGTTCTCAGGCCGATAGCTGGAGACGCGCGGCGTATCAAGCAGCAACGATTCAGAGTGAATCAGCCCCTCATCAATGCCAAGGGCGTATATAAACGGCTTGAGCGTCGAACCAGGGGAACGGATGGCGCTTACCATATCGACATGCCCAAAGCGGCTTTCGTCGTTCATATCCGCCGATCCCACATACGCCCTGACCGCCATATCGGTGTGATCGACCACCAGAAAGGCGAGAGAAGTCGCGGGGCGAAGCGCCGATTTGGCATTCCGCGCCATCTCCTCAAGACTCTCCTGCATAGACGCGTCAATATTGGATTCGATCACCCGATCGCCGGTCATCAAAAGCGCCCGCCGCGCGAAAAGCGGGGCAAGCTGCGGTACAAAACGGGGCGACAGATATATATCCTCCTCCTTAGCGTCTTTCACCTGTTCTTCGCTGAAAATGCCAAACTTCAAAAGCCGATTCAGAACTTTGTTGCGCGCGTTCTGCGCCTCTTTAGGGAAGCGATCGGGGCGCAACCTGCTTGGCGCCTGCGGCAGGGCGACCATCAACGCTGCCTCCGCGCGGCTCAGTTCAGACGGTTCCTTGCCTAAGTACGACCACGTAGCCGCTCGGATACCCTCAATTGTCCCGCCAAATGGCGCGCGGTTCAGATAGATCGTCAATATCTCATCTTTGCTCAGATGCCATTCCAACTGCAAAGCGCGCCATATCTGACGTATCTTGCCAAAAATGGTTCTTCCGTGCGGCTCTATCAGCCGCGCTGTCTGCATAGTAAGCGTGCTGGCGCCGGAAACGATTCTTCCGCTGGAAAGATTTTGAAAAGAGGCACGGATGACAGAGACGGGATTTGTAAATTACACTTTGAAATTGGACTATGATTCAACAGAAATTGGACTCCTCCCGGAAAACCACCCTCGAAAAAGTCCAATTCCTATTGAATTTTTGTTTCACGGGGCGTTTCACGCCCCCGCCGTCTCCGCGTAAATAGTCCAATTTCTGTTTAATTTCTCGTTTCCGGTGCGGTATAAACCGCCTTAGAATTGCTGTTAAACCGCTAATAATTGCTGATTACCAGTTCGCTATGGACGCCGCGCTTTTCGCCGAAGCTGTATCGCGCGGCGATTGTCTCCGCCCTGTACCCCTTGTACATCTCTCTTATCTCCGCGCAGTCGTTATAGCTGAGCAGCCACCTGCCGCTTACAGCCGCCAGACAATCCCTCAGCCGCTCGTGATCCGGACCGTTAAAGTGCCCGCCCTCGTAGTAATGCTCGTTGCGGTAGTATGGCGGATCGAGGTAGAAAAAGCTCTCCCTGCCGTCGTACTCCCTTAGTAATCGCCCAAAGTCCAGCCGCTCAATGCATACGCCCTTAAGCCTCCTTGAGCAGACCGCAAAGTCTCTCCATAACGACTTAGGCCTCTTGCGCTTAGGCATTAAAAAAGTACACCCGAGAGCGCCGTAGCTGAGCGTTAGGCGGTATAGATACGCCGCCGCCCTCTCTATATCATTACTGACAGGATAACTCCCCTTTTTGATTGCGTAAAATATCTCGCGGCTCACGATCATCGATCTAAGGTAATTAGAGAGCGATTCCGGGCGCGTTTTGATTTGCAGATGAAGGTTAATAAGCTCGCCGTTAAGATCGTTAATAACCTCGATTTTGCTTGGCTCTTTGGCGTATAACACGCTTAGCCCCCCCGCGAATACCTCGCAATACAGCGTATGCGGCGGTATCCTCTCTATAATCTGCGCGGCGAACTTGCTCTTGCCGCCCACCCAGCCAAACGCCGCCTTCATTTTGCGCCTCCGGCTAATCTGTTATTGGTAATCGCGGGCTCAAATGTCGCCGCCTCGCTCTCCTGCCTTATCCGCGTAACAACCCCATTATCCAGATCGCCTAAAACCTGTAAAAACAGCTTAACGCCAAGAGGCGCAAGCTCCCGCTCCCACAGCGATCTTGCCGTATCGCCCTCTCTGATAAATACAGCCTCCCTTGCCGCTATATCCCCTGTATCGGCTCCATCGTCGAGCCAATAGACCGATCCGCCCGTAATAGCCTCTCTCATGCGTAAAGCCCACGCTATAGCGTCTCTGCCCCTGTGCCTTGGCAGCAAAGAGGGGTGATAGCCCAGCGCCCCAAACCTTGCCTTTGCCCTAGCGCACGCCGCTATAAAGGCGTGGCAGTGAGCGGAGAGAATAACGTCCGCTCCCGCTGATATATCAGCCTCCCCGATAATCGAATTGTGTATAGATAAGGGTATATCAGCGCGTTTTGCCGCGAAAGCTAACCTGTCGCCGGTTGAGGGCGCCGAAACGCCCGTAACAATATGCCCAGCGCCTATAACCGCCCCAAACACCCGCCCGCCGAAATACTTTTGCCCGCAGATATGAACTCTCACGCCGCCGCCTCCGCTCCTATATACCGAAAGCCCTGCACTGCCCTGAAATGCCCGCCGTAACCTGTTGAGCCGCCCCGGGAGGCGCCGCGTCTTTGCATCGATTGGGTGATTGTCGCCGCGCTCTTGCTTTTGCTGCCGCCGTAAAGAGCGCCGCTTACCTGCGTCCAGCGTTTATCGCGCCTGAGCGCCGCGCACAATCCGGGGTGCGAGGTGTGAAAGAGCGTGGGAAGCCTGAGGTTGTAGCGGTTGCTGCCCTTAAGCCACTCCCCGCAAACGAAATTAAGAAACCTTATACCGACACCAGCGCCCTGCCACTCTGGCATCACCACCAGACGGCAGGCTCTCGCCTCGATCATGCCCTGCCGCGTTGAGACGGCAAGATGAGCGACGGGATCGTTATCAATAAACCCCACATAATTTGTCGCCGCTATCATAATCGGCAGGTCTAAATAGTGATGCGGGCTAAAGTAACGCCATAGGCTCCAGTCGCCGCGCCTGATCTCAAGCTCAATCGGCGGTCTGCGAAGTAAATCCTTTGTGTGAGATAAACGCATACCGTCGGTATCCAGCACCCAATCGGGATTAAGCCACTCCAGTACATCATAATGGCAGGTGAGCAGGATGCACCTGCCGCCAGTCCGCCTCCACGCCTTAGCAAAGGCAAGAGCGCCTATTTTGGCGATCTGGCGATCAACAACCGATGTAAACTCGTCGATTACGATCTCGTTTGGGGCTTCGGCTACCGCTCTGGCTAAATCCGCCCTAAAACGCTCCCCAGTCGATAAGACCTTATAAGGTCTAAGCCACGCGGGAACGCTCCCAAGCCCTACGGCGGCAAGGGCGGCGGTCGCGGCGTTAAAGTCTCCCTCAGGCGCAATCTCATCAATGATTGGTTTATCGCCCCATACAGGGCGGTAGATTTTATCCTCCCCGAAAGCCATTGCGCCTAAAGAGGATTTGCCTGTGCCGGAGCGCCCCACAATCACGCCGATTTGCCAGCTTTGATCCTCAATCGGCAGATCAGCCTCAATGTTAAAGCTTGCCCCGCTATCTACGTTAAACAATGATTTAACCCTTGCCGCGCGGTAGGAGCTAAAATCCCCGCAGTGGTGGTTAACTGATACTCTCATACCACCACCACCTTAAGCTTTAGCCCCTGCTTTAACAGCCGGTCATAGAGCTTTTTCTGTTCCTCCTCGCTCTCGCAGATTACCACCACGCCGTACTGCTGGCGGTACTTGTAACCATTGGCGCCGAGTTGTTTTTTAGGCGCTTTTGCCTCTTCACTCATTTTTCCCTCCTTTTTTGGCGCAAAAACGGAATACGCCTTGCTTAGTAAATTGCGGCGGTTGGCTTTTAGTAGGGTTGGCTGTCCCTCGCGGCGGCGCAATCCGCCGCGCTGGTTTTTGATTGACGCGGCGCCGACCGGCTTGTTTGGCTTCCCGCCGCGAAACAGGAAAGAGCAGATAGCGGGTATTACACCCCCCCCCCCCCCCCCATTTTGGAGCGGATAAAAAGAGACTTTTGAAAAAGGCGCTTGAGGGGTTATCACGCTAAGCCCTCGACCTCGAAGCTTAAATCGCTGATCTCCTCGCGGCTGAGCTGGAGCGAAAAATCCCTATATACGCCATAGACCGATAACGAGTTAAAACGGGCGAGATCGTCGCCTATAAAGACGGTGGGGCGGGATCGTATCTGGCTCATAATATCGGCGACCTGATCGAAACGGGCGGTTTTGACAAACACCTCGAAACTCACGCGCTTAGAGTAGGCTCTCTCCTTAATATAGATATTGCCGCTCTCGTCGGCTGCCTTGATTGAGTAATCTATAATGCTTACGGAGGGCGGGACGCGGGTCTCCCCTATATCAACCATAATCCCCGCTATGATCTTGCCGATGGAAAAGCCGCCTGTTAAAGCGGTTAATCTGATACGAACACCCGCTACCCTCGAGGGAACCTCAAATAGTAAATCCTGCGCCGAGCCTGTTGAGACCAGCTCGCGAAAGAAGTAAGTTGTCCAGCTTACGGCCGGCTCATAAATGTTGCTTGACGCCCTTACCTCTTTGCTGAAAAACGGCGTGTCCCCAGCCGAATCGAATACCTCTAATGTAGCGGTGCCATTGAAACGCGCCAGGAATACGCCGCCCACTTTGAGCGCCCGAATCTCAAGGATCGATCCGGAGGCGTAAGAGCTTAACGTGCTTACAGAATCATCGAATACCTTATACGCCTCGCTCGCCCCTTTGTTAAGCCAGCTAAGCGATCCGTCCGCGGGATCGTCGCTGGTATTAACGCCAGCCTCAAATATATAATCAATCGACGCAACGTCAATCGCGGCTTTACTGGCGGCAACTGAGCGGATTACCTTATCCCCCGCGCTGTAGCTTCCCTCCTGCCACTCTGGTACAGTGCCGCTCCCGATCGCTTCGCTGGCGATTACGGTTAATGGTTTAGGGTATAACAGCATCATGTTAAGCCTCCGGCGGCGGCTTCGGCGGCAAGCTCCGCGCGGGCTTCGTAGCGCTCAATAGCCGCTAGCCTTTTGGCCGATTCGGCGTTAATCGCTTTCTGCTCTTTGAGTTCGTCGAGCATTTGTTGCAGGAGCTCCGCTGTCCGCGCGGCGCTCTCGTCATACTCGGCGAGCCTCGCGAGGTTATCCAGATAGTCCGCGTCGCTGGCATCGCCGCCAAAGCGCAGGGTGGCAATCGCCTCAATTAGATTATTAAGCTCGTCCTGCGTCTTTGCTCCGCTTGCTAACGCTAAGGCTCTCTTTGCGGTATCGGACGTGCCGCTGAAACCTATCTGATCAATGGAGAGCGAGGGGGTCAGAGCGGCTACCAGATCGCTAATCGTCTGGTTGGTGGCAAGGTCGATATTGTCGCCCACAATCCTCACGCTTAATATATCCGCGCTTAGATCGATAGCGCCCGCAATCTGCGCCAGCTCCCTTTCAAGCGCCGATTTGCCCGTAAAGTCATAATCGCCAAGCACCCCCTGAAACGCCCGCGCCGCCTCAATATAACCGCCCGTCACATCCTGTACGTACTGCTGGGTTAAACCGCCCCTGATTGCGCCTGTACCGTCGTATAGATTGGATAAGCCAATCCGCGCCGTTAAATACTGCCGTTGCAGAAACTCCTGATCGTCGCTGCGACCCTCTGTTATCAGATCGCGCGCTTGATCGGCAAACGAGCGCAACCCGTCGGCAAATGATCTGAGCGAGCTTGCCGCGCTCTCAACGGCGCTGTCGGTCTGGCTCAGCCACTCCGTAAACTCCGCCTCGCTGGATAACCGCTCAAGCTGGGCGTTGGCGTATGCCTTGATTGCCTCCACATTAGCCGTTATCGCCTGTTTAAGGCTTTCCAATGCGGCGGTCAGGTCATCAACGTTAACCGCCGCGCCGTATCTGCCGATTATCGCCTCAAGGTCAAGATTTTCAAATAGGGCGGCAGCGTCTCTGGCGCTTAAATCCTTAAGGTATTGGGCGCTCTCCCCCGCCTCGCCGATAATTGTTTCGGTAAGAGTAATCCCGGCGTTTTCCAGCGCGTCGTTATAGACTGCGGCTATATACTCTGCCGCGCTGGAGAGATCAAGGTACGAGCGATCAAGATTATAGGTCAGGCTCTCACCTCTCAAGGCGGCGCTCAGCGCGTCGATGCCTTCGGTTGCCGCCAGCAGAGCGCCCATCTTTTCGTTAAAGTTTTTCGCGCCCTCAAGCGTCAAACTGCCGTATTTATCCGTTCCGAACTGCTTTAAAAACGCCGCCAGATGCAACTGCGCCTCTGTTAGCTGGGCGTAGTAAATGGTAGTTTTTTTAGCCGTTCCCAGCAGGGTCTTTTTCTTTTTAACTTCGCGCCCGATTTCTACATTAAATTTGATGATGTTGTCGTAATAGCTATCAAACCATCCCAGCGCAAACTCCTGCGCCGCCTTGACGTACCGCTCGCCTGAGCTTTGGGCGCTGAGGAATTTAGCCGCCCCCAGCGAGCCGTCAAAGCCCTTGCGGGAGATTGTGTTATAGCCTAGGACGGAGCCGATCAGCTTTTCGAGCGAGCCCGAGCCAAAGATACCGCCTACGGCGCCAAACAGGGCGGCGGAGAGCCCGCCCGTAATGCCGGGCAGAAGGGCGGCTAAACCGCCCGCTAAAATTTTGCCCAGATCGCTTAGCCTATAGCCGCTCTCCCCTGACATATCGGCGTTTTGCGTCGACGCCCGCGCCGCGTTAAAAGTGGTATTGACGCCGCCGAAACGCTTAACCAGCGTAAAGTAAGCCTTAAACGCCTCGGCGCTCTCACGGGTATTATCGGCGATCTCCCGCAGTAAGTCCCTTTGGCTCGTCATCTCCCATTGGGCGGTCATCTCGCCTATTACCAGCGCCGCCGCCGCGCCTACGCCCATTGCCGCGCCCGCTGAGGCTAAACCCCCCGCCATTGCGCTTATATTTCCCGCTGCCGCCTGCGCCTGTATTGAGGCGCTGATCTGAGCGGAGACGCTTGACGCCGCCGAGCTAAGCGCCGCGCTTAATATGTCCTTGCCGCTGATTGAGCCGCTTTTAACGCCGGATACAACCGCGCCGCTTATATCGTCAGCGAGATTGCCGACAAGGTTGTCGGCGAAGGTTTTAGGCGTTTGTTTTTCGATAATGCCCTGCTGTTCTTTCAGCGCGTCAAGCTCTTTGTTGAGGAGATCGACGCGATCGCCGCCGGTAATCCCGCTCTTTTCCAGCGCGGCAATCTCTGCCGTTACACCGGCAATGGAGGTCTTAACCTGCAGTAGCCTCTTCTGGCGGTTAGCCTCCTCTTCGCTTATCGCGCCCGCCGCCGCCAGATTATCAAGAGACAGCTCCTCGATCTTTTGCTTTTCCTGCAGGAGGCGTATCGTGGTCTGCGCCGCCTTTTCCGCCTCGTCCTTGTAAAACTTAAGTATTTCGGCGCCCTGCCCCGCCCGTATCAGTTCCGTTATGCGCTTAAGCTCGTTTTCGTCGCTGGCGTAGAGCGCGTTTGCCTCCGCTTGGTAGGCGGCGTACCTGGCTTCTATAGCCTTAGCTTCGGCCTGCCCAAGCGAGGTTAGCTTCTCCTCCAGCTTCTGTCGATCCTGATCGGCTTTATCGTTAATTTTGTTAAGCTCAGCGGTATATATCTCTCCTATCAGTTTCATCGCCCGTTTAAACTCGTTTGTGTTGGGGGCGACTTTGGCGGCAAGCTGATCGATCATCCCCTGCCGCTCTCTGTTCAGCTTTTCGAGGTCGGATAACAGGAGCTTGTCGCGCTCGGTCTGCAGTTCTTTAAGGATACCTGCCGCGTCTTCGGGGTTGTATGTTTTAAGAGGGATCTGCGCTTTTTTTGGATCGGTAAACGCCTGTATCGCCCGTATCCGCTCCTCGTACTCGTTTGCCTTCCTCTCCGCCTGCTCCCACTGCGCCTCCTGCTCAAGGGATAGCTTCTTCTGCCTGCCGAGCATCATGTCAATAACAGAGACGTCGGCTGATTGGAGATCGGTTAATATCCTTAGCTGTTCGGCTTTTTTCTCCCGCAGCCCCTCTACCAGCATCTCGCGCTCCGCTTTGCCGTATTTACGCAGGCTTTCTACCGCCCCGTCCCAGCCGTCGGCGAGTTCTTCGGCAGCGCTTTTCGCAAACAAAAAGTGCGAGGCGATTGCGGTTAATCCCGCAATCACAATGCCCCAAGGGGCGGCTTTAAACGCCTTAGACAGGGCGCCCTTCGCGGCGCTCAGCGCGGCGGTGGCGCTGGCTGTGGAGAGCGTCGCCGCCCTCATCGCGGTCATCGCGCCCGTTACGGATTTTACGGCGGCGGCGATAAAGGCAAATACCGCCGCCTTGTTGCGGACTGCAAGCAAAGCCGCGCCGAATACCGCCGCGTCTTTGGCGAGCGAGGCAAAGGCCGATGGAAGCGCCTTAATAAGCTCTTTATTATTAACTAAAAGCTCGTTAAAGCTCCGCATTCCTTTGGTAATCGCTTCAAATAAAGGCTTGGTTAACTCCCCGCGAAGCTCTTCAATCGTCGTGTTCAGCGAGGCAAGCGAGGCGTTATAGCCCTTTGCCCCCTGCGCGGCTATATCGGGTATATCGGCGAGCTTAGACATTATAAGCTCGTAGGTTTTACCATTTTCAGCCGCTTCTTTAAGGGCTGTATTGGTTAAGCCCAGCCCTGAAAGAAACCGCCCGAAGTCGCTGTTGGCTAGTATTGTCCCTTTTGCTGCTCCGTCGATGCCCGCTATGAGGGCGTTAAACTCTACCCCCTGTATCTTTGCCGCCTGCGTTAATCTTGCGGAGGCTTTAGCCGCCTTGTCCATACTCATACCGACAGAAAGAGCGCCCGGCAGGAAGGTCTTAAACG
>JAITRJ010000043.1 GCA_031288475.1 Helicobacteraceae bacterium
ATCGATCCGATAACCAATCAACCAAGAGAGACAACCTATCAATACGGAACCTTAGGAGAGCTTAGATCGGTAACCCTTCCAGATAACACGACGATCCGATACTATCAAAACGCCAATAATCAGAGAATAGCCAAAGAGGTCAATGGAACTATCGTTCAGGTAGCGCTTTTGGTGCGATCCTGGTGGTGTATATGCCCCAGTTTCGTGCCGCCGAGTATGTGAAAATGCAAATGCTCCACCTCCTGACCGGCGTCCCTGCCGTTGTTGATTACCACGCGGTAACCCGCTTCGTCAAGCTTCATTTTTTTCGCCACCAATTGAACGGCGTTTAACAGATAAGAGACAGTTTCTCCGTCGCAGCTTTGAAGATCGGCGATCTCTTTCTTGGGTATGACCAGAATGTGAATCGGCGCCTGCGGGTCGATGTCGTGGAAAGCGAGCGTAAAATCGTCCTCATAGACGCGGTTTGCCGCAATTTCGTGGTTGATGATTTTGGTGAATATAGTCATTTTTCGTGCCTCCTGCTTGCAATCTGGCGAGATTTTATCAAAGCGTTGGTTAGAATTACGCACTTCAAAGCCCAATCAAAAGGACAGCCTTTGAGCGATCTATTAAAAATACAGGAAGCAACCACGCTGGAAGAGCTAGAGAAACTGCGCGTGGAGCTATTGGGCAGAAAAAGCCGCATAACCGCCGGCTTCGCCTCGTTAAGAGAGATTGACGCCGATCGCCGTCAGAACGCCGCCGCCGCTCTTAACAGCGAGAAGGAAGCGCTTACGCGGGCAATCTCTATTAAAAAAAAGGAACTTGACGAAAGCGAACGGGAAAAAGCTGTCGATCGGGAGCGTATCGACGTGTCGCTGCTTGATTTCGACGGGGCAAATGGATCGCTGCACCCCGTAAATCTGGCGATGGAACAGGTTGTGGAGTATTTTGTCAGTATGAACTTTGAGCTTAAAACCGGCCCTCTGATTGAAGACGAGTTTCATAATTTTGAGGCGCTTAATATGCCATCGCACCACCCGGCGAGAGAAATGCAGGATACGTTCTATATGAACGATGGCAAAGTGCTGCGCACGCACACCTCTCCCGTTCAGATACACACGATGCTATCACAGAAACCGCCCATACAGATGATAGCCGCCGGCGCGGTGTTCCGCCGCGATTTTGATATGACGCACACTCCTATGTTTCACCAGGTGGAAGGGCTGGCGGTATCAGAGGGCAGCAATGTGAGTTTCGCGAATATGAAACATATTCTGATCGATTTTCTTACCTTCTTTTTCGGCGACTACCCAGTGCGGTTCAGACCGAGTTTCTTCCCGTTCACCGAACCGAGCGCCGAAGTGGATATGGGCTGTATATTCTGCCGCGGCAAAGGGTGTCGTATGTGCAAGCATACCGGCTGGCTGGAGGTGCTGGGGTGCGGAATGGTCGATCCGAACGTCTTTAAGGCAGTCGGATACAAAAACGTCAGCGGATACGCCTTTGGACTTGGTATTGAACGGCTTGCCACGCTTAAATACAAAATCGGCGATCTGAGATCGATCTACGAGGGCGAACTAGACCTGCTGGAGCAGTTTCGATGATAGTTACGCGCTCTTGGCTTAACGAGTTTATCCCGCTTGATACGCTTGACGACAAGGAAATCGTAAACGCGCTGGTGCGTATCGGGCACGAAGTGGCATATACAAAAAAGTTCGCGTTTGATGAAAATGTGGTCGTGGGAAACGTAATAGAGTGCGAAAAACACCCCGACGCCGATAAGTTGAGCGTGACAAAGGTAGACGTGAGAAGCGAAATTCTCCCCGTCGTATGCGGTGCGAAAAACGTCGAGGCGGGAATGTTTGTCCCAGTTGCTAAAATCGGCGCGAAGCTGCCGGGAGACTTCGTGATCAAAGAGGCGGTTTTGCGCGGTGTTAAAAGCCGCGGAATGATCTGTTCGGCAGCAGAACTGGGGCTGCCGCGCTTGAACGATGGCATTCTGCCGCTTGATTCCTCCGTTGGAACGCTGACGCCCGGAAAGAAAATATCAAGCTACAAAACACTGGGCGATACGCTCTTTGAAGTAGACCTGACCCCAAACCGCGGCGATTGCCTCTCCGTACACGGTTTGGCACGCGATCTCGCGGCGGCGCTGCAACTGCCGCTTAACGGGATAAAAAAAGCGGCCGGCGAGGAGAACTCAAAGGGAATAGGGAGGCTTTTAAGGCTGCTTAGCGATCCCAACGCGACAGCGGAGGTAATGGTTAAAGCAATGGAAAACCGCGGCGCTCTTATGCTGCCGCTGATCGTCAAACTGCGCCTTGCGCTGGCAAAAATAGAAGCCGAACAGATAATCGACAAACTTACAGCCTACGCTACGCATTCTTCCGGAGTACTGTTCCGGGCGTTTGATTTTGAAAGCTTTGGAAGCGGCGAGCTGAAGCTGACCTATCAAAACGGACTGAACGCTCTTCTGTGCGACGAGGAAGTAGAGAGGATCGGAATAGACGCAAACGGGAAATTTCTGGCGAACGATCAAAGTAAGATCATTATCTTTTCGGCGTTTTTTGTCCCGCCGGAGGAAATTTCAAAAACGCTCTTTGATCAAAAATTAAAGGGAGATCACCTTTTCCCCAAAGCGGCAAAAGGCAGCGAGCCAAATCTTGCGATCGGGATTAACTTTCTAAGCTCTCTTCTTGGCAAAAACAGCCTGTTTTTCTCCGAATCGCTTACCGGCGGCAAAGAGGTAAAAAGAGAGACCATCGAGGTTCAGAACGACTCTATCAGCGCGCTTGCCGGACAAGAGATTGACACAAACCAGATTACGCTTATATTGAGGCGGCTGGGATGCGAAGCGATCTCCAGCGCCGATCAGAAAAGCCTTCTCATTACGCCGCCTCTATTCAGACACGATCTGCAAAATACCGCCGATTTATGCGAGGAGATCGTCCGTATGATAGGCATTGATAGCATTGCTGTCAAACCCTCCGTGTCAATCTCGCGGCGCGTGATCTCAAAAGGGCTTGTTGGCTTTCGCGCGGAGAGGACGTTTGCCGCGCGCGCCGCCGCGAACGGTTTTTTTGAGTCCTTGCACTTTATTTTCTGCTCAAAAGAGAGCCTCGCGCTCTTTGGCTTTGAGCCGATGGCAAACAACCTTGCCGTGGCAAACCCTATCAGCGCTCAGCTTGACTCGCTGCGCCCCACGCTTCTTATCAACCTGCTCTATGCCGCTCAGAGAAACAGGGCGAAAAACCGCCTTTCAATCGCGCTCTTTGAGATCGGCGACGTTTATGACAGCAAACGAACCCACTCGCGCGAGATCGCCTTTGTCTTCTCCGGCGCGGCGGAGCGCTCGAATATTGGCAACAGAGGCAAAAGCGAAGATATAGGCTTTTACGGCTTTGCCAAGAAAATAGCGGGCATAATCGGCGAATTTGAGCTTAAAGAAGGAACGCGCAAACTTTTCTTGCAGGAGGGACAGCGCGCCAAGATATTGCAAAACGGCAATGAGATCGGCGAGATTGGCAAGCTTTCTCCAAGCGTGGCAAAGGCGCTTGATTTGGACACGACATATGTCGCCAGCTTCGATCTTGCCCGTCTGTGCACTCGTAAGTATGAGACAAAGCCGTACTCAAAGCTGCAATCGGTCGAGCGCGATTTGAGCATTGTGATCAACAAGGATTTCACCTTCGGCGATATAAAAAATGCCATAAAACCGCTGAAAATACCCGAACTCAAGCTGATTAAAGCGATCGACGCCTACAGCGATGAAAGCATGAGCGGAAAGCACAGCCTGACGCTTAGATTTACCATACAGCCGTTTGAACAAAGTCTTACCGAAGAGGAGATTGCGGCTATCGTAGAGCGGATTTTGGGCTCTCTCGCGGATCGCTTCAAAGCGGAGCTGCGATGAAGCTCTTTACGGCTGGCAGGAGACTGCGTCCGTTGAATGGAAGCGTAGATTCGCTCGCGGGCGATAAATCCATATCGCACAGGTGCGCAATCTTCTCGCTTCTTAGCGATCGCCCGTCAAGAATCAGTAACTTTCTGGAAGCGGAAGATACCCTTCATTCGCTTCAGATCGCCAAAGAGCTTGGAGCGACGGTTAAAAGCGAAAGCGGCGGCGTCGTAATAATCCCGCCGAAGGAGATAGAAGAACCGCGTACGATCCTAGATTGCGGTAACGCTGGAACGGCGATGAGAATCTATACGGGTCTTTTGGCAGCACGCAAAGGCTTTTTCGTATTAAGTGGAGATCGCTACCTCAACAACCGCCCGATGAAGCGCGTGGTTGATCCGCTTCGATCAATCGGCGCTGAAATCTACGGACGCGAGGAAGGCGCTTTTGCACCGATCGCCATACACGGCAGAGGCGATCTGTCGCCGTTTGAGTTTCACAGCGCGATCTCCAGCGCGCAGGTAAAAACGGCGATGATTTTAGCGGCGCTGGGAGCAAAAGGCAAAAGCTCGTTCAGCGAAAGCTTTCCAAGCCGCGATCACACGGAGCGAATGCTGCTGTCGATGGGGGCCGGTATAAAAAGCGACGGGCATAAAATCGCCGTTGCGGAGATGAAATCGCCCCTTAAA
Source organism: Helicobacteraceae bacterium (assembly GCA_031288475.1). GTDB lineage: Bacteria > Campylobacterota > Campylobacteria > Campylobacterales > SZUA-545 > JAIRKM01. The sequence goes on from JAITRJ010000043.1 coordinate 4,573, forward strand.
CCACTGGAAATAACCGTTCCTTCCGATCCTTCAAGCGGTTTTTTCTTCGCCGCCGCCGCCGCGCTGACGGAGGGAAGCAATCTGCTGATCAGAAATGTTACGCTTAATCCCACGCGGATCGAAGCCTATAGGATTTTAGAAAAAATGGGGGCGAAGGTGGATTTTATTGAGCGCGAAAATCGCTACGAGCCGATCGGCGACATTCGTGTCCGCCACGCCTCGCTGCGCGCCATTGACGTAAGCGAAAAAATCCCATGGCTGATCGACGAACTGCCCGCTCTGGCAATTCTTTTCGCCCGCGCAGAGGGAATCAGCTCCGTAACGGGCGCGTCGGAACTCAGAGTAAAGGAAAGCGACCGGATCAAAAGTATCGTCGCTAACCTCGTTAAATGCGGCGTTAACGCCAAAGAGCTGTCAGATGGATTTACGATCGAGGGGCAAAAGCAAATACGCGGGACGGAAGTCGACAGCTTTGGAGATCACCGCGTCGCTATGAGTTTTGCCATCGCCGCGCTTATATCCGACAGCGAGATTACCGTGCGCGATACCAAGTGCGTAAACACCAGCTTTCCCAACTTTGCTGAAATTTTCTCCGCGCTCTGCGGCGATCTAAAAGAGCGAGAGATTGCTGATTAAACTGGCAACAAACTGCGGATTCTGCTTCGGGGTAAAGCGGGCGATCCGCCTTGCGGAGAACAACCCCAACTCCGTAACGCTGGGCGAATTGATCCACAACGGCAAGGAAACCGATCGGCTGAAAAATCATTTCGCCGTTTCGATCGCCAGAAATATCGACGAGATAGAGAGCGGTAAAAGGGTTATAATCAGAACGCACGGCGTTGAAAAAGAGGTAAAGGAACGCCTCGTCGAAATTACAAACGACGTGATCGACGCGACCTGCCCGTTTGTAACAAAACCGCAGCGGATCGCCGAACAGATGAATCAGGAAGGGTATCAGGTTGTGATCTTTGGCGACAAAACCCATCCGGAGGTTAAAGGCGTTTTAAGTTACGCGGGCAAGGACGCGATTGTAGCCGCCAACGCAGACGAGCTATGCCGAAGCAGGCTGAAGGATCGCGTGGCGCTGATTTCTCAGACAACGAAGTCAATCGAAAGATTCGCGCCGCTAGCCGAAGAGCTGATCAAGCGGTGTAAGGAGGCGCGAATATACAACACCATTTGCAACGCCACTTTTGACAATCAGGAGGCGGCAAGGGCACTCGCGAAAGAAGCCGATGTAATGCTGATCGTCGGGGGAAAAAACAGTTCCAATACCAAACAGTTGCTCTCTATCGTCAAAGAGGATTGCCCGGACAGCTATCTCGTGGAAGGAAAAGACGAACTAAACCGCGCGTGGTTTGAGGGCAAAAAACTATGCGGGATTAGCGCCGGAGCCTCTACGCCTTATTGGATTATCGAAGAGGTAAAAAACAGCCTGCTTGAGTTTTAACCGTCGAAATTTTCGTAAAAAAGATATAATTAATGTTTTGGCGGCTAAAAAATCATCGTGTTTGAGCAATTTTTAGCTAAAATCCGCAACTTTCATCTGGCAAAAGGGTATGGGCAATGGGCAATGAGGCGTTAGACAACATCGAGCTCGGCGAAGGCGCCGAAGACTTTGAAAAGCTGCTGGAAGAGTCTTTTAAGGACTCCGATACAAAGCATAGAGAACATCTGCTAAAGGGCACGATCGTAAAAATAAACGACGATCACGCTATGGTTGATATCGGTTTGAAGCGTGAAGCAAAACTGGATATCTCAGAGATTAAGGACGAACAGGGCGGCATCCCGTTCAAAGAGGGCGACACGATTTTGCTCCTGCAAAGCGAGCGCGGCAGAATAAGCCACAAAAAAGCGCTTAAAAAACAGAGAGTGATTGATTTTATCGCCGCTCACAAAGAAAGCGCGGATTCTATTGATCTCCACGGCACAATCACGCATAAAAACAAAGGCGGATACATCATTGAGGCGGATAATATAGAGTGTTTTATGCCGCTTTCGCTCGCCGCGTTCAAGCCGGATGTGAAACCGATGGGGAAACCCGTTACGGTGCGCGTCCTGAAAATGGACGAAAACAGGGGCGAAATAGTTGTGTCGCGAAGGGCATACCTCAACGCCCAGCGCAAAATACGCAAAGAGTCGATTAAAAGACTTCTGGAAGCGGGTGACGTGCTTGACGCCACTATAAAGCGCATACAAAATTATGGAATGTTTGTGGAGGCGCTGGGCGTCGAGGGGCTTGTTCACTACACCGAGATCAGCCACAAGGGTCCGGTAAACCCCGCGGAGCACTATAAGGAAGGGGATATTGTTCAGGTTAAAGTGATCGATACCGACAAAGATAAAAACCGCGTCTCTTTTTCAATTAAAGCCGCAAGACCCAACCCGTGGCAGGAGATTGCCGATCAGCTTGAGGTTCACGACGTGATCAAGGTGGTAGTGGCGAATATGGAAAACTACGGAGCGTTTGTCGATCTGGGAAACGACACTGAAGGCTTTCTGCACATCTCCGAAATAAGCTGGGATAAGGGATTGAAGCATCCTTCCGAAGTTTTACAGATCGGTCAGGAGATCGAAGTGGAGGTGATCGGCATTGATATTGAAAATCAACGGCTTAGAGTTTCGTACAAAAACCTTCAGCCCAAGCCGTTTGAAATCTTCGCCCAAGAACACAAAGTGGGCGACGTAGTCAAGGGCGTTGTTACAACCATAAAGGATTTTGGCACGTTTATCAAGGTTGGCAACGTGGAAGGGTTGCTGCACAACGAGGATTGCGCGTGGGATCGAAGCGTAAGCGCGAAAAAACTTTTCAGTGTAGGCGACGAGGTGGAGGTAGCGGTGATCAAGATCGATACGGAAAACTCCCGCCTCTCTCTAAGCCGCAAGGCGCTGAGCGAAAGCCCTATTGAGCTGTACGCGAAACAGCACCAGATTGGCGATCAGGTAGAGGGAACAGTGCGCGACATAAAGGATTTCGGCGTCTTTGTCAAAATTGAAGAAGGCGTGGATGCGCTGATCCGCACAGAAGACCTGCCGCCGCTTAAATCGGAGGAGATAAAAAATGGCGATACAATCAAAGCCTGCGTAGTCGCACTTGAACCCACAAAGGGGCGCATCCGTCTGTCAGTGCGCTGGCTGGAAAAACAGAGAGAGCGGGACGCGCTGAAAAACTTGAACAGCGGCGACGATCGAATGACGCTTGGGGACGCCATCAAAGGCTCTTTTTCAAAAAAGTAGGCGTTCATAGTTGCGTAATGTATGGCTGCTTGTATCGTTTTTTTCGCTTGTTGTCCTCTCGCTGGGTACGGCGCTCGCGTGGCGCATCACCCGTATTGAAAGCGGCTGGGATCCGCAGAGGGCGGTAATTGACGAAACGGAGTTCCGCCGCGAAGAGCGTTCAGTTGAAGAGATGAGCCAGAACGCGCAGCCGGAGTGGATGCAAAAGCTAGCCGCCCTACCCTCTTTTACGCGCCTGCCCGCCGAAGAGAACAGAGTAAGCATCGATCTTGTCGATCCAAGCTTCCGTAAGAACAGCGTGCTGGTGCTGCGGTTTAAAACGCCAGATCGCTTTGAGAAGATATGCCTTGACACATTTCTTGAGACGCGCGGGATCGAGCATACGGTCAAAACCGGCGATTCTTCTTATGACGTGCGGCTTAAGACAAAGGAGCGCGACTACGCGGAGCGTATGATTAAGGAACTGTCAACCTACGATCTAGCCGCCGAGCTTGTCGTGCTTTATGAAAATAAACCATATTGAAGGTATAAGAATGAAAAGAAAGGTTATCGTCTGCGATCACATCCACCAAAAAGGGATTGATATTCTGTTGGAGGCAAAAGATATTGATCTGGATATAGCGTACGACGTTCCTAAAGAGGATCTGTATGGAAGGCTCGGCGAAGCGGAACTGGCGATTACGCGCAGTTCCACGCCGGTAGATGAAAAATTCTTAAAAGCCGCCGCGAAGATAAGGTATATTATCCGTGCCGGAGTGGGCGTGGATAACGTCGATATTGAGGGCTGTTCCAAGCGCGGAATCGTTGTGATGAACATTCCGACAGCAAACACAATCGCGGCTGTCGAAATGACGATGTGCCATTTGATCTGCTCCGTACGATCGTTTGTTTACGCGCACAACGAGCTGAAAGAGAAGCGCATCTGGAAACGCGAAAACTGGTACGGTACGGAACTGTGCGGAAAAACACTGGGCGTGATTGGATTTGGCAACATAGGTAGCAGAGTAGCGGTACGAGCGGCGGCATTTGGAATGCAAATCGTTGCGTTTGATCCGTACATTCAGCCCAGCAAAGTCACTTCTTTTGGAATGACTTACACGCAAAATTTTGACGACATTCTCGCCTGCGATATCATCACTGTCCACACGCCCAAAAACAAAGAAACAACGAATATCATTTCTGAAAAAGAGATTGCCAGAATGAAGGATGGCGTTATTCTAATCAACGTCGCTCGCGGCTCGCTCTATAATGAGGAGGCGCTCTACAACGCCCTGAAGTCAGGCAAAGTGCGTTTCGCGGGACTTGACGTATTCTCCAAAGAGCCGGCTACGTCTCTGCCGCTTCTCGATCTGCCCAATGTCAGCGTTACACCGCACTTGGGAGCGAACACGCTTGAAAGTCAAGTGAATATCGCGGTCGAATCCGCCGAAAACACGCTGGACGTTCTGCGCGGAATCGCATTTCCAAACGCTCTGAACCTGCCAATCAAAGAAGGATCAATGCCGAAATGGGCGAGTGGCTACTGCGAACTGACGCAAAGAATGTCGTTTCTGGCGTCGCAGATCGCGCGCGATACGGCGTGCTCCATCAGCATAAGCGCCTACGGAGAGGTAGCCGAATATTTGAAATCACTTGAGGTATTCGCAGCGGTGGGCGTACTCAATAACGCCGTGGCGGAGAGCATCAACTACGTAAACGCTCCCTTTGTGGCAAAGGAGCGCGGCATTGCCATAAGCTCTCAAAAAGAGGAGGGAGATATTCCATACAAAAACCTCGTAACAGTGCGTGTCAGCACTAATAGCGATTCCGTCTATATCAGCGGCATTCTCTTTGGCAACGAGAGCCCTCGGATAGTGGATGTAAACGGGTTTGATATGGACGTGGCGCCAAAGGGCAAAATGATCTTCTTCAAAAACAACGACGTGCCAGGCGTAATTGGAAAAGTTGGCACCCTGCTTGGCAGCCATCGGATCAACATCGCCGATTTCCGTCTTGGGCGCGATAAAACCGGTAAAGCTATGGCGCTGATCCTCGTCGATAATGAGGTGCCAAAAGACGTTCTGGACGCGCTTGCGGCATTGCCGGAAGCAATTAGAGTCTCGTTTGCCGAATTGTAAATAAAGGATAAATATGGCGTACAACATGGGCGATCTAAAAAAGGGTCTGAAAATAGAATTGGAAGGTATCCCGTATAAGGTCGTGGAGTATCAGCACGTCAAACCCGGTAAAGGCGCGGCATTTGTGCGCACAAAGATCAAATCGCTTCTTGACGGACGCGTGATTGAAAAGACATTCCACGCTGGAGACAAAGCGGAGAAGCCAGACCTTACGGAAAGCGTAATGCAATATCTCTACAAAGATGGCGAACACTTTCAGTTTATGGATACCACAAATTACGAGCAACTTGGGTTTACCGCCGATCAGGTGGGCGAAACGGCAAATTGGCTGATCGAAAATACGGAGGTGGCCGTGCAGTTTCACAACGGAAAGCCTATCAGCGTTGATCCGCCGCTGACGGTAGCGCTGAAGGTGATTGATACGCCGCCAAATTTCAAGGGCGATACATCATCGGGTAGCAAGAAGCCGGCAAAACTGGAAACGGGCGTTACGGTACAAGTGCCCTATCACGTGCTGGAGGGCGATCTGATCAAGGTTGATACAAACAGCGGCGAATATATTGAAAAACTAAAATAGAGCGCCGCGACGGTTCTACTCTTCCCATATCATTGCGAGTGGAACACGGCGTGGCGAAGCGGAGTAGCGGATGCGGCGGCGACCGTTTGTCTTTTACCCAATATATCCGCGATTGCGAAAGTACCGCTCTTTCCACGCTTTTCCTTATGTCACGTTGCGTCCGCAACTGGTTCGCTATCTGCTCCAAGCCGCCTGTACGCGGGTCAGGCGCGGCATATTCAATTTCTTAAACAGACGATCATTAACGATAAACAGACGATCTTAACCTCCTCTTACCAATACGCCAATCTCTCTCCGATCAGCTACAAATACGACATCAACCCTGCTCTCTGGATTGGGTTTTCGCCTGCCAATCTCCATTAAGGACGCTCACGCCGCCTTTACCGTAAAGGTCATTGAAGCGATAAAGCCCGTCGTCCCTTGAGTATCTGTCTCACCGCTTTGC
>JAITRJ010000055.1 GCA_031288475.1 Helicobacteraceae bacterium
ACGCGCTGGAATAACCGCAAACTCCGTAAAGGTCAGGCGGGCTCAAAACGATGCCGTTTGATCGCTGCGTAACGCGCAAAAGCGAATGCCGCGTTCCAAAAAGACGCAAACAGGGATAAAGCGGAATGTCCGCGTTCAGCCTATCTCTTAAACAGCCGCCCGCCTTATCTTTGCGCCGCTCATTATTTCTCTTCCCCTTCCCACAGAAGGGCGGCGGGAAGCTTCCTGTGTTACCTCCCGATCCGGGAGAGGCGGGCAAAAGACCTTGGAGGGCGTAGACTCCAACAATAACGGCGTACGAGACGACGTGGAGATCGCCATATACAGCTACGCCCCAAAGCCTGAGCAGGAAGAGGTAAGGCAGGCTATGGCTCAGTTGGCTAAGGGACACCAGAAAGCTATGCTTGCGGGAAGCAGAGAAGACGTAAATGAAACGCTGGAAATTCAGAAAGAGACCTCCAGAGCCGTCGAATGCTTGATCAAAAAAAGCCGCGATATAGTGGAGAGCAAAAGACAGCTAGCCTCTTTGGCACGGTCTGGCGGGCAATGCCAGAGAGCGGGCAAAGGCGTATATCGCCTACAACAGGATATTCAGAAACGAGGGCGCTTCAATGCATAAAGCAAGAAAACCTTAATCTTTTAGCCAGCAGCGAAATGGACTTCCTTGGAGGCGCAGTGCGTAACACGCGCCAGAGAGACGAGGCGGACAGCGCTTTTAATAAAAGGAGAGGCAGGCTTAATCCGTTCTCCGAAATTAAAGCTGAGATCCCCTGCGACTACGATAGAAAGTAACGGGGATTCTGTCATTGCGGGATCAGGCAGCAGCTTGTATTTGGCAGGCGCGCCCAATGCCGGATGAAGACTGCGCAGGATGGGACTTGCGAAAAAAGCAAAAACGCAATCAATTAAGATTAAGAGGAATGTTTTTGGCGCTTTATCCACAGATACAGCGCGGCAAAACAGCCGAGCACCGCCACCGTTGTTACGACGTTCAGCCATATTGGAACAGGTTCGCTCATAGGATTACGGCTTTACAGCGATCGCACAGCTCGTCTTCGCCGCGCGATACAAATTTCCAGCAGCGCGGACAGCGCCAGAAGCCGCTTTTTACGATCCAAACGCCGTCAAGTTCAATCAGCGCGCCCAAAGGCTTTGTCCCCTTTCCGGCGAACGATATCGTAAGCCAGTCGGCAAGATCGTCTTCTTCCAGCCCGAAACCTTCCGCGCAGATCGCGCCAAGCTCCAGCGTGTTTTTGATTGCGCCCTGTTTTTTGAGAATGTCAACCCGTTCAAAAAACGCTTCGCGAAGGGCGATTAACTTCCGTCCGTCAATCGCCGCGTCCACGCTTTTGAGCGATCGGTGCGTCAGATCGAATATACTCTCACCTTCCGCTTTTAACAGTCTTGGAGCAAACTCCATCACTTCGTCGGTCGTGTATGTGAGCACGGGGGCGACCAGCGTCAAAAGAGCGCGGGCGATATGGTATATCGCGCTTTGCGCGCCCGCGCGGCGCGGGGAGTCGGACTGGTCGCAGTATATGCGGTCTTTAACCATATCAAGGTAGACGCCAGAAAACTCACTTACCACAAAGCTGTTGATGCGATGAAACGCGCGCGCGAAATCAAACGCCCTGAACGACGCCTCCGCTTCGCCGAACACCTCCGAGGCGAGCGCGACGATCCAGCGATCCGCGCCCTTTAATTTCTCCGTCGAGATCGGCTCTTTCAGGTCGTCTATGTTTGCCAGCATAAAGCGGAATGTGTTGCGCAGCTTTTTGTACTGATCGGATACCTGATTTAGTATGTTCTGACTTATTTTTATGTCGGCGCTGTAGTCGCTCATCGCAACCCAAAGCCGTAGTATCTCCGATCCCATTCTGCTTGTGATGTTTGACGGCGCGATCACATTGCCAAGCGATTTGCTCATCTTGCTGCCCTGTTCATCCACCGTGAAACCATGCGTAACAATCGATCTGAACGGCGCTTCGCCGCCGCGCGCGGCGCAAGAGGTGAGAAGCGAGCTTTGAAACCATCCGCGATGCTGATCGTTGCCTTCCAGATACATATCGGCGGGGGTATTTCCGGCGTCGTAATCGCCGCTGCGCAGTACCGCCCTTTGCGTCGAGCCGCTGTCAAACCATACGTCGAGAATATCGGTTACTTTTTCGTACTCCTCCGCCGCCCAGCCGCCGCCCAGAAAGTCTTCAATCGGACGGTTGATCCACGCGTCACACCCCTCGCGTTCAAAAATCGCGGCGGTATTTGAGAGCACCCGATCGTCAAGAACCACCTTTTGCGTCGCTTTGTGGCGTATAAAGGCAATTGGGACGCCCCAGACGCGCTGGCGCGATATGCACCAGTCGGGACGCGTTTCGATCATCGCGCGGAGGCGGCTGCGCCCGCTCTCAGGATAAAAGCGCACGCCCTCAAGCGCTTTTTCCGCCATCTTACGCAGCGTAGCCCCGCCGCTGACCGGCTCATCCATAGCGATAAACCACTGACGGGTGGCGCGGAAGATCACAGGTTTGCGCGTGCGCCAGCAGTGAGGATAGCTGTGCGTGATCCTGGTGTGTTTCAGAAGCGCTCCGCCCAGCTTCTTGACAATCGTTTCGTTTGCCTTAAAGACGTGTTCGCCCGCCAGATAAGGTGGATTGACCGTCGCGTCAAAATATCCCCCATCGTCAACGCTCATCAGGATTGGCAGATCGTAGGCAATCCCCACAAGGTAGTCATCCGCGCCGTGTCCGGGCGCTATATGCACCAGCCCCGTACCGTCCTCCATACTGACGTGATCGCTCAACACCAGCAGTGAAACACTGCCGTTAAGCGGGTTGATCGCCTCCAGACGTTCCAGCCGCGCCGCGTCAAAAGTCCCGATCACGCCGTCCGCAACCACCCCGCCTTCGCGCAGAGCGGGCAGACGCGACTCGGCGATGATGTAACCATCTTCCGTAAGCGCATAGGTTTCTCCCTTTTTAAGTGCGATTGCCGCGTTTGCCGGCAGCGTCCATGGCGTTGTCGTCCAGATAACCGCCTTTGCTGCCTCAATCCCAAGCCGCCGCGCCGACTGATCATCAAGCTGAAAGGCGACGTATATGGAATCGGATTCCTTATCGCGGTACTCCACCTCCGCTTCCGCAAGCGCGCTTTTTGCCGCCCACGACCAGTACACCGGCTTTTTGCGCTCAACCAGCAACCCCGCTTTCGCTACGCTGATAAGCTCGCGGTATATCTCCGCCTCAAATTTGTAATCCATCGTGACATACGGGCGGTTCCAGTCCGCGACCACGCCCAGCGAGATAAAACCCTGTTTTTGAATCTCCACATATTTCCGCGCGTGCTCCCGGCAGAGACGGCGGATTTCGCTCTGCGGCGGCAGCTCTTTCTTGTCCTTAAAAAGCGCCGCTTCCAGCACCTTCTGTTCAATCGGCAGCCCATGACAGTCCCAGCCCGGCGTAAAACGCACGGCGTAACCCTGAAAGTAGTGATATTTAACGATGATATCTTTAAGTATTTTGTTGAGCGCGTGCCCGATATGTATCTCGCCGTTAGCGTACGGCGGACCGTCGTGGAAAGTAAAAAGCGGCGCGTTCGCCCGTTTTACTTTCATCTTTTCATATACGTTCTCGTCAAGCCACCTTTTATAACGCTTCGGCTCGTTTTCGGTTAAATTCGCCCGCATTGAAAATTCCGTTCGAGGCAAAAAAAGGGTAGGCTTATAATCCATCGCAAAAGCTCCAGAGGTTATTTATGGCTGTAGAAGTGCTGCGGTCTTAAAAGCGGGCGGGAAAAACCAAGCCCGTCCGAATTCACCCAGTCTAAAAGCAGCTTCATCTTTTCCGGAATATTCGATCCGGCGATCAGCGATTGACGCACGATCGCGTTAGGCGCGTTGAGAACAATGGGGCGCTTATGCATTTTCCGCACCAGCATTTCCTCAAAGCGCAGAATTTCGGGACCTCTTAAAGTGTAGCTTTCGTTCCAGCAGTTGTTCTCGTGCATCGCGTGTTCAATATTTGAGAGAACGTCGGAAATATGTACCGGCGCCAATTTCGCGTCATCACTCCAGAAACGGAACAGTATCGCTTTGGCAATAAGCTTGTCGATCAGATAGTCCAGCGGACTGTTTTGACCGAATATGATCGATGGCTTGAAGATAATATAGTTGATACCGGCATTTTTAATCAGCCCCTCAGCGACGAATTTCGCCTGCTGATAGTTGTTTTCTATCGTGTTTATATGATTGATCGAAAAATGGATAATTTTGCTTATAGAGTTGTTTCGGGCGAATTCTACAAGATTGCGCATCATCGTGAGGTACGATTTTTTCATCTTTTCGCCATTTTCGTAGCGCTGCGGGAAACACTCCACACAGTTAATGATTATATCAATTGGTTTGTCAAAATTGAGAAAGGCAAGCGATTTTGTTATATCGATCAGCACATTAACAGACGCCTGTTTCGCCGCCGATGTCAGCGATATATTGATGAATTGATGCTCGTTGCAGAATTTTCTGATAATGTTGGAACCCAAATATCCGCTTCCGCCGGTAATTAAAATACGCATCAGAACTTCACCGTCTGTGTAAATGTTGTAACAATCCGCGAATCATAAAGAAGTCTTGCCTCCTCCTTCCCCTTGTAATCCAGCCGATCAAGCAGATGGGCGATCACGCCTAGTTTCATCCTGCGCTTGTCATTCGCGTCCGCCACATACCATGGCGAATACGGCGTATGTGTCAGCGACAGCATCTCTAAATCAGCTTTCGTCCATTCGCCGTAAAGCCTGACCGCTTTAAGATCGGACTCTTCCAGCCGCCATTTTGCCACGCGATCTCTCTTTTGCGCGGCGAGTCTCAAGCTCTGCTCTTCTTTTGTAATTGTCAGAAAAAATTTATACACCAAAAAACCTTCATTTGAAAGAAGCTGTTCAAATTGTACCGCTGAAAGAGTAAAACGCGCGTATTCCTCGTCTCCCGCGCGGTTCATCATCGACGCGGCGCGCTCGTACCAGCCTTCGTCGAACAAAGCCATCTCTCCCTTTTTTGGCAATTTTGACGCGAATTGCGCGAAATACCACTCGCGGCTCTCTTCGGAGATCGGCGCTCCATAGGTTTTCACGTATTTCGTGTCAAGCTGCTCGGAGATGGCGCGGATAAGCCCTCCCTTTCCCGAAGCGGCGCGTCCGCAGACGAGCACAATCAGCCGCCTTCCACCCGCCGTAACCCAGCCCAGCATTTTCCCCAGCTCTTCCCGCAGCGGCTTCAGCGCCTTTATGTACGGTTCTTTGGCAAGCTTCGGCTCCTCCGATCGCCGCGTTTTTGATAAACTCCTGAGCATAAGAGCCTATGTTAGAGTAAAGTTGCTGAATAGGGGTTGAAATGGCGTTAAATCTATTTGGCTTTGAGCCTCAAACGGCGCTCAGGCTGTGTCAGAACACGGCGCGGGGCTTCAACGCCGCGCTGTCGGCGAAATGGCATATCGGCGGCTGGAGCGTGCTTGAATCCGCATCAGACGAACTGCTGACTGAGCTTTGCCGCCTCTTTTATCCAAAGGGTTTTCTGGACGATCCGTTTAAATTTATCGTTGATCGCCTCACCGTCTGCCGCAGAACCGTCACCTGCGCCGAAAGCTGCACCGGAGGGCGGCTTGCCGCGCATATCACCGCCATACCGGGCGCTTCCGCAGTTTTTGACGGATCGCTCGTAACCTATTCAAACCGCCTCAAATCCTTATGGCTGGGGGTAAAGCCGGAGACGCTGAAATTTTACGGCGCGGTCAGCGCGGAGTGCGTCTGCGAGATGGCGCTCGGCGCGGTTTTGCGGACGGACGCTGATTATGCGCTCTCTGTCAGCGGCATCGCGGGTCCAAACGGCGGGACAAAGACAAAACCGGTCGGCACGGTCTTTGCGGCGATCTGCGAGAAGGGCGGCGCTCCTTTCTCGGAGGAGCTGCGTCTTAACGGGACAAGGGCGGAGATTCAGTCGGCGGCGGTGTACAACGCCGCGAGGCTGCTGATCGATCGGCTTATCCGGCTTCGTCATTGCAAGCAGCGGTGAAAAGCGGATTTGGAAGCGATCACAGACCATTTGAGAATCGGCGCGGCGGTTTGCGGATCGCAATGGCGCAGTATCCTATCTGTTACAACTGCCGTGTCAAATCGCAACGGCGCGGATTACGCTCTGCGGAAAACAAAACAACACTGTGCCAGCGCGGCGCGCAGTTAACCGCATTAACGCTTAGCGCCGCTGTTTTCTTGACGCCTGCCGCATAAGCGGCAGAACCTTAAGCGCTCCGCCGATTTCGGCAGTCAGCAGTCAGCAAACGCCT
>JAITRJ010000011.1 GCA_031288475.1 Helicobacteraceae bacterium
CGGCAGCGGCTTCCTGAGTTTGGTGTTTGCGTTTGCTCATATCGAGGCGGATTTGATGATCCGTGAGGTGGGTTCCAGACATGGCCGCTCGCTTCTCGCTGAAGTCGATTGACCATCCTAAAACCCCGTCCGCCCGGAGCCGCCGGTTTGCCAGCGACTTCGGCGCCTACGGCGCCTGTGTCGCCGCTAAACCGGCCAAAGTAATTGTCAACGTACCGGCCATGATCATTGGCGCTTTCTAGCGGCAAGCACGGAAGGCGTCAGCGCCCTGGCGCGAAGGTACGGTATTGGGCGTTGCACGGTGCGCAAGTAGAAGCATCGCGAGCGCGCGATGGATCGTTCGCATACGGCGCATCATCCGCGAACGACGATGAACAGCGCCCAGGAGGCCATTGCCGTCTATCTGCGGCAGCACTTTCTGTTGCCGCTCGACGACCTGGTGGCGGTAACGCGGGAGTTCCTCTGTGTCCTGTCCCATAACAGCGGCGACAATTCGGCTGGTGCATACTCCCGCGACCCACATTATAAAGCCGCAGGAAAAAGAAAGCCCGCCCAGTGAGATCAGTAAATACACAAAAGTAAGCAGATCGGCGTCTGTACGATAGCCGCCGCTTATTTTTGACAGCCATATACCCCCCACGATAACCGCTATTCCCCCGCCTGCCATCAGCCACATCCCTGCCCGACCCATCGACCCTCCTTTTTTTTCGGCATCATAAAATAGCAGAAGAAGTGGAATAACGAACGGCGTAGCCTTAACGTACGGAAAACGGCGATAACGCTATACAATCGCTTTTGCGCAGGGATAAGGGAAGCGGCAAACCCGCCGTTTGTTGTTGCGAACCGTTGAATTCAGCGGAGCGTGGACGCGTACTTTCGCGCCATCTGTTACGGGGACGGAGAAGAGAGAAGCGGAAGTCTGTTTCCGTCTGATTTTTAGGCGGCTGTTCGTATCCAGCGTCCCGCTTGTTTTGGCTATCATTGACCAGCTATTTCACAAAAGGGCGGCGCAGATGATCATACTTCCCGCAATCGATTTGAAGGATAACCATGCGGTGCGGCTGGAAAAAGGGGCGATGAATACGGCGAAGGTTTACTCCGCCGATCCGCTCTCGATCGCCAGAGAGTTTGCGGAAAGCGGCGCGGAGTGGCTGCATATTGTTGATCTTGATGGCGCGTTCGCGGGCGCTCCGAAAAACCGCGCGAGCATTGAGGCGATCGCGAGGGGAAGCGCGCTCAAAATTGAACTGGGCGGCGGCGTAAGGTACGAGGAGACGATCAGAGCCTATCTCGATCTGGGCGTTAAACGCGTAATACTTGGTAGCGCCGCGGCGAAAAACCCCGATTTCGCGCTTTTGATGGCGGAAAAATACCCGATCGCCGTTGGTATTGACGCGCTTGACGGAATGGTTGCGGTTGAAGGATGGGCAGAGATTTCCGCGATCAAAGCCGTTGATTTCGCCGCGCTGTTTAGGGGTAGCAAGGCGGAGACGATCATCGCCACCGACATTTCCAGAGACGGAACGCTAGAAGGGGTAAACGCCGATTTCGCACGTGAAATCAAGATGGCTTTCGGCGGCGCGGTGATCGCAAGCGGCGGAGTTAAAGACGCGGATGATCTAAAAAGACTAAAAAAGAGCGGGGTCGACGGCGTGATTATCGGCAAGGCGTTGTACGAGGGCGCGATCGATATTAAGCATCTTTTTAATATAGTTTAGAAAACGTTGCGGTTTGTGTAAAAAGGAGCGATATTGAAAATCCTTGTTGTAGATGACAGCTCTACGATGCGACGGATCATCAAATACACGCTGGACCGTCTTGGTTTCAAAGAATTGCTTGAGAGCGAGAACGGCGCTCAGGCGTGGGAAGTACTGAGCCAAAACAGCGATATTGGCGTTTTGATTACCGATTGGAATATGCCGGAGATGAACGGGCTGGAGCTGGTAAAAAAAGTAAGGGCAGAACCGAAGTGCGCCGATTTGCCTATCATTATGGTAACGACAGAAGGTGGCAAAGCGGAGGTTATTACGGCGCTGAAGGCGGGCGTGAACAATTATATTGTAAAGCCGTTTACCCCAGACGTGCTGAAAGAAAAACTTGAAACGGTGTTGGGAACGGGCGCCTGAACAGATATTTTGAGTTTACGGTAGCACCCGTGATTTTTGACGAGGAAATCGCTTTTGTGCTCGCAAGCGAGACGGACGTTCCTGCGGTGGCGGAAGAGGGCGCAGTTATTTTTACTTTTGATGGCGGAGCGGAAGTGGCTGAAAGGCGCATGCGCGTGCTTCCGCCTAACGCCGATTTGCTCTGGCGCGAAAAAGAGAACAGAGGGTGGACGAGAGAGTGTCAAAAGAGTTTCGAACCACTCCGATGCGGCAGATTCAGGATTCGCGCGAGCTGGTACAGAAGCTCAAGCCAGCGCGAAAAGATTACATTCGATCCGTCATTGGTATTTGGCAGCGGGCATCACGGTTCCACGAGAGGATGCGTTGAGGCGCTGGAAAAATTTGATATAGATGGGAAAAAAGTTTTGGACGTAGGAACGGGCAGCGGTATTCTGGCGATTGCGGCAGCGAAAATGGGCGCGCTTTTCTATCTATGCGTCACGGACGAAGAGGCGTTAAACGCCGCCGTGAGAAATTGCGCGCAAAACGGGATTGCGCCGCGGAAAGTCTGGGTCAGCTCTGTTTTGAGGGCTGAAAAGAGCCGCGATCTGATCGTCGCCAATTTCATAGTTTCGGACGTACTGATTGCGATTAGAGACGATCTGATCCGCGCTCTGAAGGCGAAGGGTTCGTTGATTCTTTCCGGCATTATGGAGCGCTTCGGACGCAGAATACGCGAGGCGTTTTCTATGAGAGAGCCTTTCACCGTAAAAAGGGACGGGTGGCTGACGATAGCGTACGCGAAAACGCAGGATATCGGCGGATTGCCCTTCAAACGCGCTTTAAACACAGCCAAGGATGAGAGCCGATGAAAGAGATACCGCCAAACCAGCCAAAAAAAGATAACTTTTTCAATAACAATCCGTTGCTGCTTTTCACGTTGATCGCTATCGGGGCGATCGTTTTGTTCCGTTACGTCTCCTCAAGTGTGGAGACTATTGACAACTCTATGATTCCCGCCGCGAGAACGGTAAGCAAGACAATCGGCTATTCCGAATTTAAGGAACTTTTGAAAAAGGGAGCAATCGAATCGGTTTTAATCGGCAAAACCACGTTGCAGGCAAGTACACTGGAGAACAAAGTCCGCACAAACTTTATGATTAAGCGGGTTGTGCCGGACGAAACGCTGCTGCCGCTTCTGGAGGAGAAGGGCGTCGCGTACAGCGGCATAAACGAGGACAATTGGTTTTTGGATTTGCTCTTCAGCTGGGTGCTTCCGCTGTTTATTCTCTTTGGAATCTGGATGCTTCTGACGAATAGGATGCAAAAGAATCTTGGCAGCGGCGTTCTGGGAATGGGCAGCGCCAAACGGATGATCAGCGGCGAGAAGCCAAACGTAAAATTTGACGATATGGCTGGCAACGATGAAGCGAAAGAGGAGGTCAAGGAGGTTGTCGACTTTTTAAAAAATCCCGATCGCTATATAAAGCTGGGCGCGAAGATACCAAAGGGAATTTTACTTGTGGGACCGCCGGGCACCGGTAAAACGCTGCTGGCAAAGGCGGTTGCCGGAGAGGCAAGCGTACCGTTTTTCTCTGTTTCCGCCTCTAGTTTTATTGAGATGTTCGTGGGCGTTGGCGCGGCGCGGGTAAGAGATCTTTTTGAACAAGCGAAAAGACAGGCGCCCGCAATTATCTTTATTGACGAGCTTGACGCGCTGGGCAAAAACCGATCCGCATCCGGTTTCGGCGGCAACGACGAGAGAGAGCAGACGCTCAATCAGCTCTTAGCGGAGATGGACGGCTTTGCCTCAAGCGAACCGATTATCATTCTGGCGGCGACAAACCGCCCCGAAATTCTCGATCCGGCGCTTCTGCGACCGGGACGCTTCGATCGTCAGGTGCTGGTGGATAAGCCCGATTTCAAGGGACGGCTGGAGATTTTGCAGGTACATATAAAAGCGGTGAAGCTCGCGGAGAACATCGATCTGGAGGAGATCGCCAAGATGACAGCGGGGCTTGCTGGAGCGGATTTAGCCAATATAGTCAACGAAGCGACATTGCTGGCGGGGCGTAAAAGCAAGGAGAGGGTTGAAGCGGAGGATCTGCGCGAAGCGGTAGAGCGCTCGATCGCCGGTCTTGAAAAGAAATCGCGCCGCATAAGTCCCAAAGAAAAGCGGATCGTCGCCATTCACGAAAGCGGACACGCCCTGATCGCGCAGACGACAAATGGGGCGAAACGGATCAATAAGGTTTCAATTATCCCCCGCGGACTCGCGGCGCTTGGCTATACGCTTCAGACGCCAGAAGAGAACAAATATATGATGCAGAAATATGAACTGATCGCGGAGGTTGACGTGCTTTTAGGCGGCAGAGCGGCGGAGGAGATATTTCTCGGCGAAATATCCACAGGCGCGGCAAACGATCTGGAGCGGGCGACCGACACGATCAGAGCGATGGTGATGAATTACGGAATGAGCGACGTGGCGGGGCTGATGGTGATGGAGAAGCGCACGACCGGTTTTCTTGGATCGCCATACGGATTTGGCAAGACCAAAGAGTACAGCGAAAAGCTCGGTGAAGAGGCGGATTATTTTGTCAAAGCGGCGCTGGAAGAGCGCTACGCGGCGGTTAGGGAAAAGCTGCGCGTTTACAGCGGCGCGATCAAAGAGATGAGCGACAAACTGCTGACGGACGAGGTAATTGAGGGCAGCGCGGTAAAGGAAATTATCATGGCATACGAGGAATCAAACGGCTTGCCGCTTACCGATCGCGAGGAAAAGGGAGAATGAAGACAACCACACAGATAATCGCCAAAGAGGGATTCGCCGCGGTTTTGCTTTGCGGCGCTTTTACGATCGCCTTCTACGCGCTTTGCCTTTATGTCTTTTCGGCCGTCGCTCTGCTGTTTTCGGCGATCACGATCATATTTTTCCGAAATACCGAGCGCATACCCGACGAGCGGGACAGCGGCGTGTTTATAGCCCCGATCGACGGGGAGATTTCATTGGTTCTCCGCACCGAAAACAGCGTTGTGGTGGAGGTGAGAAACTCCTTTTTGAATCCGCACCTGATCAGATCGCCTATTCAAAGCAAAAAAATATCACTGACAAAGTGCGGCGGACTGTTTGGCAGTTTCAAGGAGAGTCTCTCGTATCTGGCGCAAAGGGAAACGCTTAAAATCGGGAAGGTGCGGCTCACGCTTTTCCCGTCGCTGAAACCAAGCCGTATCTACGCCGATAAAGGCGCCGTTTTTCTGGGTGAGAGAATCGCCTTCTTCTACGGCGGCAGAGCAGAGCTTGAGCTGCCCTTGAAAACAGAGCTTCGGATAGGGCTGGGCAGCCGCGTGTATGCGGGAGAGAGTATTATAGGTTTCGCAAGGAGCGCGTAATGGAGATCAAAAACATAAAAATCGCCTATCTGCTGCCAAATCTCTTTACCGCAGGCAGTATGTTTTTGGCGATCTTAGCGATTGTATCCGCCTCAAACGGCAATTTTGAAAAGGCGTTCTGGCTTGTCGTTATCTCCTCTATTTTCGACGCGCTTGACGGGCGCGTGGCGCGGCTGACCAATACTTCCAGCTTGTTTGGCAAGGAGTTTGACTCGCTTGCCGACGAGGTGTCTTTTGGCGTGGCGCCGGCGTTTATCTTCTACTTCGCGATCGGAAAGGATTTTGGTCGATTCGGCGTGCTGATCGCGGCGATCTTCGCGATCTTCGGCGCAATGCGGCTGGCGCGGTTTAACATCATCAGTTCCTCCACCGAGCCGAACGTTTTTATCGGGCTTCCAATTCCCGCCGCCGCCCTCAGCCTTGTATGCGTGGTTCTGCTGTGCGAACAATACGCCATCTTTCCGCAAATCTCTCTTGTGCTGGGCGCGGTGATCGCCGTTTTGATGGTAAGCAACATACGCTATCCAAGTTTCAAGCAGATCGATTTCAAAAAGCCCTATTTTTTACGCATTTTGATCGCGCTGATCGTTATGCTCGCGTTTTTCTATCTCTATCCGCTGGAAATTTTGACGATTACAACGTTTTCGTATCTGATCGCCGGTCCGGCGCGCACCTTCTGGACGATCTATCGACGAAAGGCTCATAGTGAAAACCATAAGGATATTTGATACGACACTGCGCGATGGCGAGCAATCTCCAGGTGCCTCTATGACCACGCCCGAAAAGGTGCGCATAGCAAAGCAGCTTGAAAAACTTGGCGTTGATGTAATTGAAGCGGGTTTTGCCATATCCAGTCCCGGCGACTTTGACGCGATCTCTCAAATCGCTCAGAGCGTTACCCGGAGCTTTGTCTGTTCCCTTGCCCGCGCTGCCGAAAAGGACATCGAAAGGGCGGGCGAAGCGCTTAAATACGCAAAAAAGCCCTATATTCACACATTTATCGCCTCCAGCCCTATTCATATGGAATACAAGCTGAAGATGAAGCCCGAAGAGGTTCTCCGCCGTACGCATGAGGCTGTCAAACTCGCCAGATCGTTCGTCGAAAACGTGGAGTTTAGCTGTGAAGACGCCACTAGAAGCGAGATGCCGTTTTTAAAGGAACTTTTGAACGCGGCAATTGAGGCTGGCGCGACGACGCTGAACATTCCCGACACTGTCGGCTACTCCATACCGCAGATATTTCAGCCGTTTATCAGGGAGGTGGTTGAATTTGTGGGCGACAGAGCTATTGTCAGCGTTCATTGCCATAACGATCTGGGGCTTGCCACCGCAAACTCCCTCGCTGCCGTTTTGGCGGGCGCGGGGCAGGTGGAATGCACCGTCAACGGGCTTGGCGAGCGAGCGGGCAACGCCTCTCTGGAGGAGATCGTGATGACGCTCAAAACGCGAAAAGACCTTTTCGGCGGAGCGGACACAGGGATCAACACCAAAGAGATATACGCCAGCAGCCGCCTGCTTGCCGAAACTTGCGGGATCGAGCCGCAGCCTAATAAGGCGATTGTCGGCAAAAACGCCTTTTCGCACGAAAGCGGCATACATCAGGACGGGGTGCTGAAAAATCCGCTTACGTACGAGATTATGAAAGCGGAAGATATAGGGCTCGAAACAAGCAAACTGACGCTAGGAAAACTTTCCGGCAGCCACGCGTTTCGTGAAAAACTCAAAGAAATGGGTTTTATGCTGGACGAGGAGAGCTTTAAGCGGGCATTTGGTCAGTTTAAAGAGCTTGCCGATAAGAAAAAAAGCGTCTATGACGAAGACATACGTTCAATTGTTACAAGCGAAAGCGCGAATGTTCCCGCTGTTTTTGAGCTGGTGAATTTGCAGGTTTGCGGCGGGGTGACGCCGTTCTGCGCCGTTACGATCCGCAAAGAGGGCGGCGGGGAGAAGATCGACGCGGCGATCGGAAATGGAACAATAGATGCTGTTTTTAAGGCGATCGACCGTATCAGCGGTTTCTCCGGCAAGCTCTTGGACTATAAAGTCGACGCGGTGAGCGAAGGCAAGGACGCGTTGGCAAAGGTGGTGGTGAAGGTGGCGTTTGACGATTCCAAACCAGCCGTGATCGGGCACGGGCTGAATGTGGATACTGTAACCGCCTCTGCGCAGGCGTATGTCGGATCGCTTAACAGCTATATCGCCATGAAAGACCGCCTGCGAAAGAGGGGCGATCTGACGCAGCTATAAGGGGAAAGGGACTTGATGCGACGCGTTTCTATTGTCTGTCTGCTTTTCGCTGTCTTGTTGCCGGGCGCAGAGATGAATCTCCACAACGCAAGCAGTAGAATGGACTGGGAACGTGCTGTAGAGTACTGCCGCTCGCTGGATGCCCACGTACCGGATCTCAACACGATGGAACGGGCGTTCAAAGATAGATATGTGTCTTTAAGCGGCGTTTCGCCATACGCGATGGACATCTATTGGACGACGGACGAGTTTGATCTTGAAGGAGCGTACGCCTATGACTTTGAAAATGGGCTTCATATTGTCGATTTCAAAAATACGCGCCACCGTGTTATGTGCATTCAGCCCAAACAGCAGTAAAGACTTCCGTCGTATTGCGGCTTGGTTATTTTAAATTTCGTCGATCTCCTTTTGAAATCGCGGTCTCGCAAAAATAACGCGGCTTACGGATCGGCAGCATCCCAATAAATCGCGCAGGAGCTGATTTTGCTTCCTCTGACGAGTAGCGGCGGCAGGATTTATCAATATACAAACGCCAGCAGTTTGATAACTTCAGGCGCAGCGGTTTTGTCTATAAACGCTCCTCTTTAAAAAGCGAATCCGCTGTTTTGCGGATCGACAGATCGTTTGCGTTCGCGATTTCCCTTGCCGCTCTAGCCTCAATCGCTGTCATCAACGGCGCTCTTTTTGAACTCATTTTGCGCGTAATCGGCTAAATACGCCTTGCATTTGGCAGGATCGATCAGCGCGCTTTTACCCCGCTCTGAAACCAGCTTTTCTACAATTACCGCAAATTGCGGACACATTTCGCTTCCTTTATATAATTTCGACCAAAGTCAATTTTCATATCTTTGCTCAGCGCGATCGTTTTGCCGTTTTCGATAACCGAATCGTTGTTGTCTCTGTGACTGTGGCAGGTATATAGTTTGGTTTTTGGTGGATTGGCAGGTTGTACCACGGGGGTTAAAGTAACCGAAAAACGCCCCCGTTTTATGGCATTTCGGGTAGCTGTTTTGCTCGATCGGATCGGCGAAATACACTTCGCCGAGGCGCATCTATAAATCTCGCCGCGCATTCTGATAAACAGATGCGGACGTCGCACTCGATCGCTCTATGCGATGGATCGCTCATAGCTTGTTTGCCAAAGGCTTTTAAAACATATCTTGAAGGCTGTTGATAGTAGCGGATAGCGCGTTAGAGCCCCCCCTATGAAACCGGTCTATTCGTGAATCGAATATAAAGATTGGGTTGTAGCTGTAAAGCGCCTTTTGTTTTCCGCGTTCATACAAGGCGGGCAGATGGCTTTACCATCAACAAAAACAGTATCATTGAGAGCGAAAGACGATCGGAACCTTGCCCTCGACGACTTTGGTCGCCATATAGCGCGTTTTCCCGCTATGCCGCTGCTTTTGCCAAACTCAGAAACGTTGTCGTTGTCGCAGATTAAAATGCTGCCTTTTTGGAGCTGATGAAGAAATTGCCATCGTTGAGGCCTTTATTTTGAATATCCCTAAAGCCCGCCACAATATTCAAAACGGCGCTGCACATCGCCGTTAAATTTGAGAAAATGGCGCGGCTGATGTAGAACGCGAAATAAAAAATGACTTTTGGATCAAATAAAAAGTACCTGCCTAAACGCCTCGATCGCCTAAGTAGATTAATTATGTAACTAAGCGATTAGCCGTGCATTGACCTATATGGCAACGGAGCTTCCATATTACTCAAAGTCCTGTCGTAATGGAAGTCGTGGGTTGCAAAGAGTAAGTAATCCTATGCGTGGATTAGCCAATCCTACGCAACACCGACCAGTTGTAAGCGACAGTAATGTTAGCGAAGGGCCTCAATGTCTGGGAGGAAGGAAAGCAATTTGACAGTTTTCAATAATTGCAACAAGGAGGTTTAGCTGATGTTGACCGATACTATTAAAAGAGGCTGTAAACGCTATGGGTTCTAATAGCTCCTGGTTAAGTTAAATGGGGAGAGCCGCGCGCGTTGAAAGGTGTAAGTTCGGTTCGGGGGGGGGGGGCGACGGATAGTAGTCGTCCTAATGTTTGCCTTAAGCTGACAACAGAGACATCCGGGATCGGCAAAGACACTTCCGCACCCATCACGGGCGCGGTGTTAAATACATTGAACCAGCCCAACCCCCAACCGACGCTTACTGGTAAAGCACAGGCAGAAGCCAGTAAGGAACAAAGATAACAGATCGGCAAAAGATCATCAGGACAAGGTACGCGCACCCATAACCCAAATGGTCAGCGCTTCATCCCTTCAGGACAGGCATTCTGTAACCTGCCAAACAGCCATATAT
>JAITRJ010000008.1 GCA_031288475.1 Helicobacteraceae bacterium
ATGATACACATAGCGCAATGGCTGTTAATAAGAAAATACGCGCCGTTCATTGTCTCTTCTATCGTCTGTCTGCCGTACTGCGTATATGTTTTCAAAATATTGATAACGACGACGGATTACAAAACGATAATCTTATGGACGTTCGTAGGATTAATCATGACGGCGTTAAACTTGATGTTGGCGTATAAAATCGCGATGATATTTGATAAAATACCGCGGTGAAAAATGCATGAAATACCGAAAATATATCGAGATTTGCCCAAGAAAAGTTCCAAAAAAACATAAAGGAGGCGCGGTTGCGTAAGAGAATAAATACAAGAGCGTTCATCTCCGCAACGCTGTTTATTTTGCTGATAATTATCTTCGTTACGGCGGTTGCAGTTCAGATTTTAGACGAGATGATAGACCCGAAGATACTGATATTTTTGTATCTAAATCCCCAAAGCGAGCCGATCGTATAGCTCGTCTATAAGATCGTTTAGCCGCTGAACGCCGTTTTCCAAAACGTAATAGTGCAGAATATAAGCGGCAAACAGCAGAACAAGCGCCGCCAGCAGCGCAAACGTAAGGTAATTGACAAGCGATATAAAAACGACGAGGCTTATCATAGCCGCCAAACCGACGAAAGCGGTCGTTATCAGATGCGCAAATCTTTCATGTTGAAAATAGGCTATTTTGCGCTCAAGTCGATCCGTCTCTTTACGAGTCGCGCCGCCGCGCTCAAGCAACTCCTTAGCTAGTTTAATAGTATCGTTTATTCTTTTTTTCATAACGCCGCATTATAATGCTTCTGGATATGTGTTTGATCGCCGCAATAAGCAAACTTGGCGCCAAAGCGCACAGAGCAGACAATAACTCTCAGTCGTTTTCCTTGCATGACCTACGCCAAAAGCGCCAATCTCGCGGCGGCTTCGCCCGCCTCATAGGCTTTGAGGTTTGTATCCAAGAGCTTTTGCGGCACGCGCGAACGCATGGCGCCGATCACCTCTTCGCGCCTAAGGCAATTTGTCAGACAAACGGTGATCGCCAGCGCCACGACGCTTTGCGTTACCACGGCACCGACCTCTTCTTTGGCGATCGTTATGATCGGAATCTCGCAGATTTTCCACCTCTTTCGATCGCCGTCGCTTGGCGTAACCAGATTGGGATCGACCACGATAATTGCGCTCTCTTTAAGCCCGTTTTTATACATATTGAAACTGACGTTTGCGGTGGAGAGCATATACTCTATTTCGCCTTCATTCGCGTATGGATAGATAATTTCTGTATCGTCCAGAATAATATCTACTTTCGTTGCGCCGCCGCGCACTTGTGATGTGTACGTAGCGGCTTTCAGCCCGCAGCCTCCGCTTTCGATCTTCGCCGCCGCCAAAATCTCGCCCGCGAGCAAAACGCCCTGTCCGCCCACGCCCGTAAATCTTAGCTGTCGTTTCATCTTAATCCCCTCGCGTTTATTTTTCCTAATCGGACACAAATGTAACTTTCATTCGCGTTCCGTTATTCATTTGCGCAAACTGAACACTCATACTGCCTGACTCATAGTCCGCATAAACGCCAAGCGCTTTGTCGTTATCCCAATCGTATTGTATCACTATAGCCCCATTTTGATCTTCGCCCACGTCCGTATAACTTTTCCCAATCTCAAGATCGGCGCGTAATTGTTCAAAAACAACATAGCCCGGATACTCCTCGACGCTATCGCTTTTGAACTTCTTATACGCTTCAATAAGCGGCAGTTTGGGATAAAAACATTCGTATCCTTCCATTGAAATCTCTGCCCCTTCGTCTTCAAAGATGATCTCTTTGCAGTTTTTGCCGTCCGAAAAAGGATCGGCGTACAAACTCAGCGCCAAAACGCATATAAACCACAAACCCTTCATATTAGCCTTCTCCTTTAACGCTGTTAATATGTTTTCATAAGTTTAGCGGCGCTTGACTTAGTACCGCCGCTAACGCGACGGGGCTTGGTTATCCTTTCGCGCGAATCCGACGGAGGAAAAATCAAAGCCTATCGCGTTTGTTGAAATTTCACGATCTTACCGCCAATTCCCATATAGTCCGGACCGTCCCCAAACGCTGACGATCCTTATGCCGCTAACCCGCCAGCGCCCGTTCTCAACCTCCAGCCGCGCCTCGTAAAAGCGCATTAAAGGCGCTCGCGGCGTCTGTTGACGCTCCAGCGACGCTATTTTATCTTGAACCTTGAGCCGCCAGCCGCCGATACGCCCTACGCCGCCTGTCGTAATCATCGGGGCGGAATACTTGTCCAATTCTTCGATCAAATAGGCGTAGTCTTCCGTCGGCGTCTGTTGTTTCAGAACTTTCAGCAATTCGTATTTAATTCGCTCAAGGTCATACAAAGATATTTGCAATACGCCGTTTGTCAGCTCGACTTCAATTGTTTTATTTACGGCATATTCTTCTCTTTCAGCCTGAGCGCTGAACTGTTCGCCGTTTTTGAAATCGTTTAACACTGCGCGGGTAAAAGGGCGGTTTTCGCGGGCTTCCGCGCTATTTAGGTTTTCTTTGAGGGCAGCCCGTCGCGCAGCTTCCTTGTCCTCTCCGCCACTATACGCTTCCAAACATGGTTTATACGCGCACTCATCAAACGCGAAACCAGCGGTTAAAACTAACAGAACGGCTATTATCTTTTTCATAGTTTTTCTTTATTTGCTTACTCTATCAAACTTTCTTTCTTTAATATTTCAAGCGCGTTGTTTTTGCCAAGCTCGCGGGCTGTTTCAGCATCTTTTGCGGCGTTTTCAATATCGCCTAACGCTTTGTAAGCCAAAGCGCGGTTGGCGTAAGCGTCGCCATATTCCGGATAAAGTTTAATCGCCCGATCGTAATCGTTAATCGCCTTTGCCGTATCGCCCAAAGCCTCGTAAGCAAGCCCTCGATTGTTGTAAGCATTCGCGTAATTTGGATCATTTTCAACGGCTCTGGCAAAATCCTCCATCGCCTTATCGTATTTGGCTATGTTATAGTACGAGACTCCGCGCAGGTTGTAAGCAAAAGCGTTATTGGCGGAATTAAGTTTAATTGATCGCGTGAAATCGGCGATAGCCTTATCGTATTTGGCTAAAATCCTGTAAGCGTTCGCGCGCGCGTTGTAAGCGATAACTTTACTGGAGTCTAGCTTTATAGCCTGATCGTAATCCTCAATCGCTTTTTGATATTCTCCCATATCGGCGTAAGCGCTTCCGCGCATATAGTAAGCGTCCGCGTTTTTTGGTTCTTCCTTGATGGCGATTGAAAAATGTTTGATCGCCCCGTCGTAATCTCCATACAGTATTTTTTCTACGCCGCTTTTATAAGCTCCGTCTGCCCCAAACGCGGATGCCGACAGCAGCGCGAAGGCGAGCGTTAAGAGCGGAAATCCAACGGCTTTCATCTAAACCTTCTTCCGCGAGAATCCGCTGATCGCGCTTCGCCGTTTAATCGGTGTAACATAACGGACATTCACGTTCCGTTATTCTCTTGCGCGAACTTGGCGCGCGTTGTTCCTCCCGCGTAATTCATATCGACGTTCAGCGTTTTGCCGTTCTCCCACGCGTTGTATCTCGACTTCCTTCTTATCTAAAGAGCCGTATTCGTAATTTTTGCCGATTTCAAGTGTCGCGCGAAGGTTTTTATATCCCGGATCGTCAGAGTCGTCTTTTATCTTGTCCGCGCGAAAATCCGCATATACCTGCGCAATCGTCAGTTTGGGATAAAAACATTCGTATCCCGTCGAATAATACTCTTCTCCCTCGAAAACTATATCCTTGCAGTTTTCATCTCCCGAAAAAGGATCGGCGTACAAACTCAGTGCCAAAACACATATACAATATAAAACCTTCATTCGCTTTCCTTTCGTTCCTTTGCGCGGCATTCTAACGCGCGAAACGCTTATTGTATATAAAACTCAATGTCCGCTCGCGTCCCCGCTTTTTGGCGCGAAAACAGCAACGTGGTATCGCCCCCTTCGTAAGTGATTGTCACTGTGAGGCTGCCTTTTTTGTCCCAAATATATTCGATTTCCAAAAATCTGCCAAACTCGTCTATACCGGACTCGTCTTTGCGGTTTTTGCCGACTTCAAGATTCTCAAGAAGTTTTTGGTAACGTAGTTTTTGATAATCGTCGTCGTTAGGGTAGCGCGCTAATAGGTCTTGCCTGACTGTCCGATACGCATCTAAAATCGTTTGGTCGGCGTAAAAGCAGTTGTATCCGCTTATATAGCCGCTCTCCTCCTCGCTGAAAACCGTTTCCTGACAATTGCTCGGCACGGCTTCTTTCGCGTTTATCGCGCCCGCCGCGATTAAAGCCATCACATTTATTAAAAACTTTTTCATCTTTCTCCTCTCCGTTTTTATGATCTCGCCATTCCGATCAGTCAGGCAAAAAAGTAACAATCACCCGCGTTTCCGCTGCCGCAGGTTGTAATCGTTTCAACGCCGTTGTTTTTTTGCGACAACCATAAGTTTGTCATTCCGTCCGAGTAAAAAAGATCGATATTGAGCGTTTTATTTCCAGTCCACACATAATTAATGCTCATATCTTAAAACTCATTTTAATGTTGTCCGCTCGATTGCGCTTTTGCGATAACGCTTTCGTAGGCTTTGCAATACTCTGGTTTAGTCTTATCGCAAAGCAGAACGCCCGTTGGAAATTTGCCTGCTTTTTCCTCGTCGCTCAAAGCATCGAATTTCTGTTTAGGAACGACGATCGATTCCAGCCATTTTAACGCCTGAATCGCTTCGCCCATCTTGTTTTTGCGCCCAAGATTGATATGGCAGTTGCTGAAAATATCAAAAAAGCTGAAGCCCTCGTGCAAAAACCCTTCCGCGAAAACCCGCTCGATCTTTTTGGGATCGGTTACGCATTCTCGCGCGATAAAGCCCGCCCCCGCCGCTATCGCCAATTTTGCCGCGTCAAAGCTCGGATCGATATTGCCATACTGCGTCGTTACCGTCCAGAAACCCTTCGGCGTGGTGGGCGAAACCTGCGAGTTGGTCAAGCCGTAGATAAAGTTGTTGATGACGATAAAGTTCAGATCGATATTGCGTCTTGCGCCATGTATTGTGTGGTTGCCGCCGATCGCCAGCGCGTCGCCGTCACCCGCCACGACGATCACATGCTTGTCGGGATTTGCGAGTTTAATTCCCGTCGCCACTGGGATCGTGCGTCCGTGCGTGGTGTGAACGGTGTTGCAGTTGATATAAGAGCTTAACCGCCCCGAACAGCCAATCCCGCTTACCACGCACACGTCGTCCATATTCCAGCCGATCTTCGCTATGGCGCGGATCAGCGACTTTAAGATCACGCCGTCCCCGCACCCCCAGCACCAAAGCGTCGGCAGCTTGTCGGTTCGCAGATACTCGTCGTAATTAAACGCCATTAAAGCTCCTTTATCCGCTTCAAGATCGCGCTCGGCTCGATCGCTCTGCCGTTCGCCTGATTCAGAGTCGCGAAAGCGCGTTTGGCGACGCGCTCAATCTCCAGCGAATACTGACCCATATTCAACTCAACGATAAGCGTTTTTTCATACCGTTCACCGACGGCTTTGATTGCTGCCTGCGGGCTGGGCCACAACGAGATAGGGCGGAAAAGCCCCGCTTTTATCCCTTCTTTGCGCGCCATATTGATCGCCTCTTTTACCGCAAGGCTCGCGCTGCCGTAAGCGATCACGGCGACATCCGCGTCTTCCAGCAGATAACTTTCGTTGTTTTCAATCTCGTTTTGATGATCGTCAATCTTGCGCGTCAACCGTTCGATCAGCCGCTGACAGAGCGCGGCGTCTTCGGTGGGAAAGCCTGTCGCGCCGTGATGCAGTCCCGTTATATGGTAGCGATACCCCGTAAAAAACGGGTTTAATGTCGCGGGTTCGTTAGGCGGCGCGTCGTAAGGTTTGTAGCTTTGACGGTCGCCCTCGTACCGCCTGCGATTAACGATCGTAAGCGAATCCAGATCGGGCAGTACCGCTTTGGAGTGCATATGCCCGATCGTTTCATCCAGCAGCACGATAACGGGCGACATAAACCTCTCCGCCAGATTAAAGGCACGTATCGTTTCCGTATAAGCTTCCACCAGCGTTCCTGGACAGAGCGCGATAGAGCGTATATCGCCGAAGGAGGGGTTGCGCGCGAAACTGATATCGCCCTGCGCCACGCGGGTGGGCAGTCCCGTGGAGGGACCGCCGCGCATTACGTCCACGCACACAAGCGGCGTTTCATACATATACGCCAACCCAAAGCTTTCAGATTTAAGCGACATTCCCGGACCGCTGGTCGCCGTCAGAGCCTTAACGCCGCTCGCTGATGCGCCGATCGCGACTAAAACGCCCGCAATCTCGTCTTCCATCTGAATAAACCTGCCGCCGACTTTGGGCAGAAGAACGCTCATCTCGTGGGCGATCTCGCTGGAAGGCGTGATAGGATAGCCGCCGAAAAATCGGCAACCTGCGTCGATTGCCGCCCGCGCCGCCAGCTCGTTGCCGTTGCAGATTATTTCTTTCATAACTGATCCTTTGGCAATAGATCTTTTCGCGCGCGGGTTCGCGGCATTCGGCTTTGGGTTTTGACCACTGCCTTAAGCGCCTTTTTTGCCTTAGCGGCGGTCGATAAGCGGGTTTTGATCGCGGTTTTCATCGTCTCTCCTTCGGCGCGTAGCAGCCGTTGGCTTTGATCGCTTCGGCGTTGGCGCGGCTTGCTTCGGTGAGCTTGGAAAACTTATGCTCCTTGCGATCCGCGACGGCGATCGCGAAGTCGGGACAGGCTAACTCGCATTCGCCGCAGCCAATGCAATCTTCGGGCGCGATCACGGCGATAGTAGCGCCCAGCGCGCTCTTTGGCTCGCTTCTCATCGCGAGCGTTCCGCTGGGGCAGATCGCGACGCAGAGCGAACAGGCTTTACAGCGGCTTTCTATAACGGCTATAGGCGCGCTTTGGGGCATACTCGCTTCCTTTTGGTTGAATTTGCGGATAATATTCGCGTATTATCGCGCAATTTAGCTACGGCAAAGTAAGGCGGACGAAACGAAGGGCGAAATAAATTCGGTGGCAAACGCGCCTGTAAAAGTAGCTGGGGACGACATTCTAACGGGCGTTGGCGAAGCGGTTTATGCGCTTAAAAACGCGCATATCGGCGGTAAATACGCGCTGCTCATC
>JAITRJ010000031.1 GCA_031288475.1 Helicobacteraceae bacterium
CAGGTAATTGAGGATGCTCTTTTTAAGTATAAAATTATAGGGCATTATGTTTATCAATAGGTTTTTTTGATACAATATCAAGCTAATTTTCTAAAAGGAATTTTAATGCGTCCTTCTATCAGATGCCTATCTTCGGCAAGCTATCGCTGACGCAATGGCGAAAAAGCGTTAATCGCGCATCGCTCTTTCCACTCTTACATTTTACTACGTAACGCGCTCGCATAATTCGCAAACCTTTTTCATCCCATTCTGCCGCCCGCTTAAATTATTAAACCGCGCGAGCCAGAGCGCGGCTATTATAAACGTAGGCAGAATTTGGATCGATCCTAATTATCTGATCGCAACCGGCGATCACGAAGGGTATTCCCGCATCAATAGTAAACAATGTCACCGTTTGTAAACTTCCTTGACAGCGGTTGAGCGGCTCAACCGCCCAGATCGTTCTCCTGATAATACGCCGCTTTTTATCTTTTTCTTTGATTGCAATCTTACGGCAAACTTACGGAATAGTAACGAGCAAGTCAAAGTCAATCGAAACGGATCGGATCCATATCCGCTTCCATCTGCGGAACGGCTTTCGCGGCAGCGATCAGCGCTTTTGCCGACCGGCTGCGCAGGTTTATCTGATAACGATACCGATTCTTCAGCCGCCCGATCGCGCACTCTCCGCCGCCGATAACCTCTACGTCCTTTGCGCCGGCAAGCCTCTCCAGCGCCTCCTCGTGTTTTCTTTTTGCCTCCGCCTGATCGGCGGCGCTAATCACCAGCCGCAGCAATTTTACATGCGGCGGAAACAGCGCCTTGCGTTTTTCCGTCTCGTCTCTGATAAACTTCTCATAATCCTCCCAAAACGGCTCAAACCCCCCCTTCCGTCGCGTTTGAACGATTATCCGCGCTTTCGATCTGCGCCCCGCGCGCCCCGCGAGCTGTACAAGCAGGCTGATGGCGCGCTCTCTTGCCCTGTAATCGTTTTGAGCGAGAACGTGGTCGATTCCCAGCGCCACGGAAAGCTCCACGCCGTGATAATCGTGCCCTTTCGAGAGCATCTGTGTGCCGACAAGTATGTCGATCTCTCCGTCGTTGAAGCGTTTCAGCACCACCCGAAGCTTACTGTCCGTTTTGATCGCGTCGCGGTCAAAAAGCGCGATCGAAGCCTCCGGCAGCACGGCGCGGAGCAGTTCGGCTATCTCCGCTGTCCCGTGCCGCTCCGCCCGCAACATGCCGCCGCCGCAGGCGGGGCAGCGTTTTGGTAACGGTATATGAGTGTTGCAGTAATGGCATACAAGCGCCTTTTTTTGCGTGTGGAGACTCATTCCAACCGCGCAGAACGGACAGGTAAGCGTCCCACCGCAATGCTCACAGATAAGGTATTTAAAGTTCGCGCGCGTGGGTAGGAAGACAATCGCCTGCTTTTTTCGCGCAAGCGTCTCTCTCAGCGCCTCGATCACCGCTTCGCAAGGCTCGTCCAGAGCACCCGAAACAAAAGAGATGCCGCGACTCGCCTCGCTGAAAAACTGTCCCCTGAGCCGAAACATGGGAAATTTTGCGTAGGTGGCGACGCTTGGCGTCGCACTGCCAAGCACCACAGGGATCGATAGCGTTTTGCCCAGCAGCGCCGCCATATCGCGCGCGTTCCAGCGCGGACGGTTTTGGCTTTTGTAGCTTTCGTCGTGTTCTTCGTCAATCACGATCGCGCCCAGACCGGGCATCGGAAGAAACAGAGCGCTTCTAGCCCCTGCTACAATACGTATCTCCCCTCGCTCAATGCGCTCCAAAGTCGCGCGTTTTTTAGCAGCGGTAACTTTTGAGTGCCAGATCGCGATCAGATCGCCAAAGTGCACCCTAAGCCTCTTTTCCATCTGCGGCGTCAGCCCGATTTCCGGCATAAGAAAAAGGGCGGTTTTATTTTCATTCAAAACGCGTTCAAAAAGCTTCATATATATTTCGCTTTTGCCGCTGCCTGTATCGCCAAAAAGCAACGACGCCCTGTTTTGCGCCGCAAATAAAAGCGCCTCCTCCTGCAACGGCGAAAGCGCGATATTGGTTGAAACGGAGATTGTCTCCAGCCGAGTCTCTCTGGCGGGCGAAAACAGCGCCAACGCCTCGCCCGCCTCGCAACCGTAATATTCGGCGATAAAGAGAGCCGTGTCAAGGTAGGCTTTTTTCAGCATCCGATCGCTTGCCTCAACGATCCGCCTGCACTCAAAAGGCGGCTGTTCCGCGCGCTCCAGAATGATCGCCGTTTTTGTTTTAGAAGCAAGCGGCACCGTCACCTCACAGCCGATCGCAATCTCCCGATCGCTCTCATACGTAAGCGGTGACAGCCTGTGACCAATCAGCGCGGCTCTGTAGTAGTTAGTCAATCTTTGTCGGTCTGACCGCGAAAAAGTCGCTTTTCAGATCATCAAAGCTTTCGTAGCGTTTTCGCACAGCGATTCTGCCCTCGCAGAGAATCCACACTTCGTCGTTGAGCCTATACGCCAGCTCCAGCGAGTGCGTACACAAAATCAGCGTATGTCTCGCGCTCAACTCAAACAGCAACGCCTCGATCTCCTCGCGTCCGAATGGATCAAGCCCGCTTGTGGGTTCGTCCAGCACCAGCGTTCCGGGGCTGCCCAAAAGTGCGATAGCCAGAAGAAGCCGCTGCTTCATACCCTTTGAATAGGTTTTGATCAGCGCCTTTGGATCGGCGCGCAGCCCGATCGAGCCGAACAACTCGCCGACATCAAAATCCTTAACGCCTCTAAGCCCCGCCATAAGCTTCAGATAGTCCAGCGCGGAGGCATTCTCCTCCAGCCACGCCGCTTCCGGAGCATAGCCTACTTCGCGCCGATCAAGAGGCTTGATAAACTCCGCGAAGTGAGGCAGAAACGGGTGCTGACGAACCCCTCTGTAAAATCCAAGCAGATAGCCGACCAGCGTGCTTTTCCCCGCGCCGTTGTGTCCTAATAAAACCATACCGTTATTATACGAGCCGAACTTTATGCCGCGCGTTCAGCAGGCGATAACGTACTGGTAAACGCCCCAGCCGGCAATAAAGAGCATTAGCAGGTAGTGGATCGCGCGGTGAAAAACGGCGGCGACTGACAGAACAACATAAAACGCCAGCAGCCAGAAAGGGGGAGAAACCTCCCATACGGGAACCTTCAGATTAATCGCGGCGATCAAAAATGGATCGAGCAAAGCGCCGACGTGCAGCAGGTGAAGCAGAAGCTCGGCGATAAAAAACGGAGAGTAAAGGAGAGTCAGCAGAGGGCTTAGAAGCTGTGAATGCGCGGAGATAGGAAAGAAGAAATGAACAATCGGAAGCATCGCGAAAAAAACATAAAAACAGATCACTGCCGCTGCCGCGATCTTTGAAAGGCGGCTAAAGTAGCGCAGAAACAAATATATATAAAACACGCCGCTTACGCTGAGTAAAAATCCGACATTAAGGACGATAGGCGGATTCAGAGCGACAATCGCCGCTGCTACGACGAGCAAGGTTTGAAAACTGATCAGTTCCAGATGTCTGATCACAAGAAAAAATCCAAAAGCAAACATAACATACGCGCGCAGCAGGGAGGGAACCACACCGGTAAAAACAAGGTAAAATCCAAGCAGAACGAGCGATAGCACCCCCAAATCGACAAAACTGTTGCGGTATGGGAAAAAACGCGCCTGTAAAGCGTGGTACGGCAAACCCGCGACCACGCCCAGAAGAAGCGAAAGGATCGCCAGATGAAAACCGCTAAGCGCGATCATATGCGCGGCGGCGTATTTTGTGACGGAAAGACGCAACTCGGCGCTTTGCGGCGCGGCGAGAAATATGGCAGGGAAAAGTTCGCGCATATAGCCGTCTTCGTGCTGATCGGCAAGGTAAGCGACCGCCTTGTCGTAGAGCCGCCCGCCGTTTTTATCGGCGGGTGTCAGCGCTATGTTAAAGCTTGGCGCGTAAAAGCCGCGCAGAAAATCAACAAACGTTATATTATCGGTGATCAGTACAAGCCGTACTCTTTTATTAACTATTGGTATTATATCTTCATACGTCGATGTGTAAAATGTGCCATAAGCGCCACCGGAGAGCCGTAAAACCCAGTAGAGAGCGCCGCGCTTATTGGTTTTTTGCGTTTGATTGACGACAACCGCCTCAATATCAAAGAATTTGCGCTCCGTCAGGACGCGAAAATTTTTATATTCAAGAAACAGATTGACGCAGAACAGGATCAGACAGAGCGCGAAAAAAACTCCCCACTCCCGATAACCCTCAAGGAGTTTTTGCGATTCCACGCTAGAACGGCGGTATCTCTACTTCGGGCGGCAGCTCAATGGGACGCGTATGTATTTCGCCGCCTTCTCTTAACGGAATAGTGCTGTCCTCAAAACGGACGCATGCCTTGTGAAACGTCATTTTAACCGCGCCCGTTTCGCCGTTGCGGTGCTTTTCCACGATGATCTCCGCATCCTCTATGGGCTTCTCGACAAACGGCGCGATCTTTCTGCCCTTGTCGCCTCCGATTTCTTTGCTCTTTTCACGCGCCTCCTGCGCTTTGTATACGTCCTCGCGATGAACAAACATTACGATATCCGCGTCCTGCTCAATCGCTCCGGACTCGCGTATATCCGCCAGCATTGGTCTTTTGTCTCTTCTGGTTTCCAGCGCACGGTTCAGTTGGGAGAGCGCCACGATGGGAATATTCAGTTCGCGGCTTAGCATCTTAATCCCGCGCGATATGTCGCTTACCTCCAGATGACGCTCTTTGTTGCCCGTGCCCGTCATAAGCTGAAGGTAGTCGATCGCCGCGATCTTCACCTCCGGGTGGCGCAGAATAAGCTGCCTTAGCTTGCCGCGAAGCTTTGGCAGCGTCAGAAAGCCATCGTCGTTGACAAACAGTTTGCTTTGAGCGAAAAAGTCGCACGCGGCGATCATCCGCCCCCACTCGTTGTCGTCCAGATTGCCCAGCTTGATCCTTTGCAGGGGAATACTCGTCTTACCGGAGAGAAGGCGGAGCATAAGCTGTTCAGCAGGCATTTCCAGACTGAATACAGCCGCTCCACCGCCATCATTCAACACGTTCGAGACAAGGTTGAGCATAAAGGCAGTCTTGCCCATGCTGGGGCGCGCCGCGATCACAATCATATCGCCCGCGCCAAAACCGGCGGTGATTTTATTCAGTCCGTAAAACCCGGTGTCCAGCCCGATCACAAGTTTGTTGCCGCGTTTTTTGTTCGTCTCGATCTGCGCCAGCGTCGACCGGATAATCTCCTCCGCGTCCCTGAACAGCTTCGCGCCGGAGTCGACGCCTATCTCGAAAAGCCGCTTTTGCACACGATCGACCGCCTCGATCGAATCCAGCCGCTCGTCGTAGATCGCCCGTCTGATTTCCACCGTAAGATCGACCAGTTCCCGCTTGATATGAAGTTCTGTCAGTTCTTCAATGTAGGCAAGCAGATTGGAAAGCGGGGAAGTCGCCAGAACGTCCAGTAACGCCTCTTCGTTCAGCCTGTCCTCTTTCGCGAGCTGCTTGCGGATAAACTCCTCGTCGATTGGCGACTGGTTGGCAGCAAGCGTTACAATCGCCGAATAGATCATCTGATGGGGGGCAAAGTAGAAGTGTTCGGGCTTGATCAGCGCCGCCGCCGAGTCAAAGCTCTTCGGCTCAAAGATGATCGTACTTAAAATAGCGCGTTCAAGGCTAAGACTGTGTAATGGCTGTTCCACGTCTGGTCTTTCGGTTAAATATATAATTTTAACGAAACTTTCACAATCGGGGCTTCGTTGAGCTTTCAAATCTGCGGGGTTTAAGGGGATGGCGTTTTGCCGTAAATGCTGTCCGCAAGCTGGCTAAACGACGCGTAAAGGAATAGATTCCAAACAACGGCATTAGAGACGATTAGGGAATAGCGATCTGCAAATGCACCCTTAAACGGGTAGACGAAGGTCTAAGACGATCTCTGTTTCAAATATCAAGTCCACAAGCGGTTGTATTGTTCATCAGCAAAGACGAAATGGACGAGCCGTTGTTTTAACGATACAAATAGTTGGACGAGCATTCAATCGATACTACGATACAGACAACGCATAAGAATCTGAAACTTTTATGTGAAATTTGTGTTTTGTAATGTTTATAACGGTGAAGCTCCGCTGTAATCCCGGGAAAATTGACCGTTCAGCCTAAACGCCTGAAAATTAAGCCCGCGTTAAGCGTAATAGCATTACAATCTCAAATAATCCGTTAAACGTAAGTTTTTGTAAGTTTAACGCGCTGGAATAACCGCAAACTCCGTAAAGGTCAGGCGGGCTCAAAACGATGCCGTTTGATCGCTGCGTAACGCGCAAAAGCGAATGCCGCGTTCCAAAAAGACGCAAACAGGGATAA
>JAITRJ010000052.1 GCA_031288475.1 Helicobacteraceae bacterium
TGCCAAGTGTCGTACGTACAGCCTATAGGACCGTGGCTGATGTGAATGACGTCTTTCATCGGCGTGCCGATAACGTGCTTCGCGCCGCAATATGCGCATCCGCGCTCCGAAATGGAACCTGGAATGGTGTTGAGGTAGCCCCTAGGCAGACAGGAGGTTAAATCCTCGCCCGAGCCTTTGAAGACAGCGTGATCCTTGCGTTCGGGAATGCATTCGCTGCATTTAAATAAATGATAAGGCATAGTTTCCTCCTTTTTGGTAAACCGCGCCGCGTGTTGGCGGCGTTTCCAAGCGCTTTGACGCGCAAACGCGGAGCGTTATGTCAGTAATGAATAACGACTTGCCGTAGAAGACTAACCGCCTAAGATCGCTCATCTGAACCCCTTTGAGTTTGGTTGTGGATTAGCTGTGTCGCTTTTCCAAGCAGCCATTTTGCCTTATTTAATGATTATATAAATGATTATTTTTTAATCAACAACGCATTTTTGCCGAAATCGCGAAGGATCATGCATTTTAGCCGCGCCGCCGCCGGTTTTTATATCCGTTGAAGTAAAATTACGACAAACATCAAAGGGTGATAAAATGCCAGTTCCAAACCTGAGCGATTACGACGAAAAGCTGTTATCAGCGTTTGTCGCCAAACCTGACAAAATGCCTTTTTTACCGCGATCTGTACCTTCGGGCTACGCGCTTTGGCGCTCCAAGACTATGCTGGAAATGGTCGTGGTGAGCGTTTTTCGGCAGCGTTTTCTTTCTGCTTTACCGCAGGGTTTATACGGCGGCGGCGGGCGTTGTTGAGATAGGCTTAAGTTTATCAACAGCTATGCAGCTTCTATTGCCTAAAATGGAGATTATGGCTTTAATGCGCGCGCCAATATTGACGGAGCAAACAGTTTTCGCTGTTCTCAATGTAACGAGCTATTATTTGATGTGGAGCGCGATAGGGCTGTGCTTCGGGATCTTGCTTGGAGGTTTCGCGTCGTATTTTGTTATCAAGCAGTACTGCGATTTTAAAAAAGCGGCAGAGAGCGCTTACGCGAACGAGGAAGATCGTATCTCGGCAATGGCGCTTAGCGGCGGGGTTAATAATTGCGCGATCGTTCTAGTAATCGTCCTGATCGTCGTTATTAACCTTGTTATGCTGGCGCTTACCGCCGCCGCGATCGACGCGAACGATTAACGCACTAACGCGGGCGGTTTTACTTAGCGTAAATCGCTGGAGCGGCGTTTTCGCGTCAAAGGAAGTAAGCGCCGACGACTAGAGCGAACGTACCTTAACCGCAAAAACGCCGTAAATAGAAACCGTACGCGTTAAGCGGAGGACGGGCGTCTCCACGTGCGTAAGTACGCAAGTCGGCTGTTCCGACGATGTATCTTTTGCAAACCGGGCAGAAACGGCTTGATAAAAAATCTGAGCGCGTCGGAGATAGTTCATATGCTCGATTTTGATCGTCTCGTCGTTTTCGCCGCTAAAAACTCGCTTAATCCGTTTTATTCTATCCGCGTCAGACCCGTTTTCTATTTTTGCCAAGTTCTCCAGCATCGCAAGATTTTCGTTAGAGCCGCCGTATCTGAAAGCGTCAAGCGCGCAATACTCATTCACGCCGCTTAAAAGCGCGCAAAGCCCCGTTCCGATCGAGCTTCCCGGTCCAAACTCGGCTACGCGGCGCGGAGTTTCAAGCGAAGAGAATCAATTAAACGCGTTTATATGCTTTTGCCAGACGCTTTCGCAATAGAGCGGTCGGTTCCGCCACCTCCCCCCCCCTCGCTCTTTGCCCGCCAGCCTTTCGGCGTATAATTTGAGTTAATCTTTTTTAACGCATATTGCGCAGCACGATTAATATTGCGGGCGAAATTAAACGCCTTAAAACGCGCTTTTTGAACATTCATTTTTACCGCCGTTTTATAAGATCAACATGGCGTCACCGTAGCTAAAAAAGCGGTAATTATTTTCGACCGCTATCTTGTACAGCTCCTTTGCTTTTTCAATGCTGACAAGCGAGCATACAAGCGCGAAAAGCGTTGATTTCGGTAAATGAAAATTGGTCATCAGCGCGTTAATACGGCATGGCGGATTACTCGGATACAAAAACAGATCGCACTCGCCGCCGATTTTCCGCGTTCTCGCGTAATGCTCGATCGCTCTAGCGGCGGTAGTGCCGATTGCTAGAATAGGCGCGTCGGAATCGATTATTTCCTTTGCCGCGGCACTAATCGCGTAACGCTCAGAATGCATCTTGTGATCTCTTACGTCCTCGGTTTCCATTCCTTTAAAAGTGCCAAGCCCGATATGAAGCGTAATTTCAGCCCACTTATAACGCGATCTGACGCGTTCTAAAAGAAGCTGGTCAAAGTGCAGAGAGGCGGTCGGCGCGGCGATACTGCCTAAAACTTTCGCGAAACAGCTTTGGTATCTGTCGGCGTCGTAATCGTTTGCGTCGCGCTTTATATAAGGCGGCAGCGGAGTTTTGCCTATCTGTTCGGCGATTTTAATAAGCCGCGAAAACGTTATCTGTCCGCCCGCTTCGTAAAACCTGACGAGGCGATCGCCATCATCCTCTGCGCTTAATACTTCGGCGCTTAAATCGCAATCGAAAATTAACCGCGTTCCGACGCTTACTTTGCCTTTGATTAACGCCAGCACGCCATCTTTGGTTTCCTTTACGATCAGCACTTCGATGCTGCCGCCGCTCGGCTTTTTTCCTAATATTCTAGCCTTAATTACTTTGCTGTTGTTGAAAATAACAGTGTAATCGGGCGGCGCAAAATCGCACAGATTCGCCACGGCGGAGTGCGTAACGCGATCGCTTTTACGATCGTATAGTAATAATTTCGCGCTCGATCGCGGCTCGATCGGTGTTTGCGCGATTACGCCTTCCGGCAGATAGTAATCGTAATCGGAAAGTAAGAAGCTCAGCTTTTCCCCTCTTTGTTCGCGGGGTTAACCGCTTTGACGATCAGGATCGAAACAGCGTATAGTAAAATCATAGGAATAGCCATCAAAAACTGTGTTAATACATCTGGCGGGGTCAAGATAGCCGCAACAATAAATATAAGCACGATCGCGTAGCGAAAAAAACCCTTAAGCGATTCGTCGTCGATCAGTCCGATTTTGGCTAAGAAAAAACATACGACGGGCAGTTCAAATGAAACGCCAAAACCAAACATAAGTTTTACGAAAAAGCTTAGATATTCACCTATGCTAATCATAGAAGTTACCAGCGTTTCTCCAAAATTAACAAGATAAGAAAACCCGTACGGAAAAACGATATAATACGCAAAAAGAGCCCCCAATATAAACATTATAGTAGTTGCCATTACAAACGGAACGACAAAGCGTTTTTCGTTTGCGTATAAACCAGGCGCGACAAACGCCCAAATCTGATAGAAGATAACCGGCAGGGAGATTAACAGCGCGGCAAAAAAAGAGACCAGGACGGCAGTAAAAAATTGTTCACCCATTTTGTAAGCGATCACCTCTCCATGTTCGGCAAGTGCGGAATTCAGCGGCTTAACCACCCACGACAAGATCGGCTCCCAAAAAGCAAAGCAGACAAAAAACGTGATAAAGAGCGCGGCGATGATTTTGATAAGACGGTTTCGCAGCTCCGCTATATGGGGTTTAATGTCCTCAAGCATCAAACCCCTTTTTTGTTTCCTCGCCTGTATTTTTCAGATCGCCGAAGAGATCGCGCACTTCTCTGTTGATTTCGGCAAGATCCTCAACCTGCGTCATCTCCCGCGTCGTTTTTTCCATACTTTCCTTATATTCCAGCGCGTCGCGCTTCAGCTCGCTGAGGTTGATCTCGTGATCAAAAGCGGTTTTAGCCTCGCTGAGACTTTTTTTCACATGACGGAAAAACCTCGCGCACTTCACCATAGCGTCTGGCAGCTTCTCTGGTCCTAGAAAAATGATCGCCGCCACTGCCACCAACAGAAACTCGCCAAATCCTATTCCAAACATTTTTTCCCTTTTGAAGGATCGATCTTATAAAAATAGCGTTGAAACATTATAATTACGGCTTGAAAACAAACGAAAAGCGATCCAATGGAGCGGTTTAACCTCTTTTTCAGAAACATTCAGCAGGAGCTGAAGGTATTTTTCTTTCTACTGCTGCTTTTATCTGTTTTCAGGGCGGCTTTTATATATATTTACAGTTCGCAGCTTGAGGATAACTCTGGCGCTGATATTTTCTGGGCTATGTGGTACGGGTTTAGGTTGAGCATGAAGACGGCGGGATTTGTAATCATCCCATGCTTTGTATTTATAACTTTGCCGACGCTTTTTTTTCCAAACTATCGATCGGAGACAATCAGAAGGCGCTGGTACGGTTTTGCTGTTGTTTTTTTTACTTGCTGTTTCTTTATACGCATACCGTATTACGAAATATTCGGATCAGCTTTCAATCTTATGCTGATCAACGGAATGCGCGACGACATATTGGCGATCGTTCAAACCGCCGTCAAAGAGTATGGAGCGGTTTACAGAACGGCAGGTGCTGTTTTCGTGTCTATCGTTTTGATTAAAGTCCTGTTTATAATTCTAAGGATAAAAACCCTCTCAATAAATATAAGATCAACAATGGCACTTACGGTTTACAGTGTGGGTTTAACATGCTTTGTGATGTTTTTCGCGTACTTTGTTCGTTATGCGGGCGTACTCAGCTACGTGCATACAATTACGTGGGCAAACGCCGCTAGATTTAACTCAAATCTTTTAAATGAAGCTGTTTTAGACGATGGTCAGGCGCTTTACAGAGTACGTCATATGTACAATAGACAGCGAAGTAACATCCGCTTAACAATATCCGCTGTCGAGTTTAGAGAGGCGATTGGGCTTCTTGGTGGCAACAGCGGCGCGGGTACGATCGAGAGCGCTTTTGAAAAAACCGTTTCGGTTGGCAGCAATGGAGAGCCGCCGCAAACAGTGGTGCTTATATTGGGAGAAACATACGCGCTCTGGCCATTCTTGTCTGATTTCCGGGAACTTGGACTTGTTGAAAACGGAAGAAGATTACAGAACTCCCCGAACGGTTTCGCGCTCAATTTAATGCTATCCGTAGGCGACGGTACGATCGCCGCAGTAAATGGATTGCTGAGCGGTTTATTTGAGGCAGGAATATATCAGAACTATGAAATAGAAAGTTATAAAAGCGTTTATCTTTTCGGTATTGGCGCCGTTATGAGAAGCTTAGGATACAAAACGATCTTTTGGTATGGCGGTTTTGAGGGATGGCAAGATATAAAAAAATATGCACTCGCGCAAAGTTTCGATAAGTTTTACGGTGCGGGAGAACTGAACGAAAAATCTGGAAACGCATGGGGAATGGATGATAAACTATTATTTAATTATGTTCAGAACTATATAGATTCTTCGAATAACAACAAAACGTTTCACTTTATACTTACCACCAGCAACCACGGACCATACTCGATCGATGTAAAGAAGGAAGGGTTTGATCCCGACGCGATAAA
This sequence comes from Helicobacteraceae bacterium, assembly GCA_031288475.1. GTDB lineage: Bacteria > Campylobacterota > Campylobacteria > Campylobacterales > SZUA-545 > JAIRKM01. Next base: position 5,476 of record JAITRJ010000052.1, read on the forward strand.
AGATAGACTCCAGCCTAATATCGCAAATGACGAGCGGACATTAAATCAACTTGGACATATATGGTACTCCGATATGACAATAGGCAGTTTTGTGGATAGCGTATATGCGAAAAATCCTCAGTCACTCTTTATTATAACAGGCGATCATGCTAACCGTTTCCATTTTTCCAAACAGCAGGATCCGCTGGTAACAATGAGCGTTCCGTGCATATTTTACGGTTACGGTATTGAGCACAGCACAATATGGAAAAACCGCGTCGGAACTCATTTGCAAATAGCTCCAACCCTTGCGGAAATGCTTGGGAGAAAAGGGGCGGACACATATCGCTCCATCTTCCCTTCTTTGCAGGAAGCGGATTCTAGCGTCGCGTTTAACGGAGAAGCCTGGAGCGACGGAGAGTCTGTAAAATTGCGCAAGGAAATTGTGCCAAATGTTCAAAAACACTTAAGAGCAGCGGAGATAATATCGATCTGGCGCGTTAAAAAAGGCAATGTAATTGACACAACTGAATAGCTCGTTTCTACGATTATTTTTCTGTGAGACATTTGGAAAATAGATATTTGTGATCTTCTGGCAGAGCCTCGTAGACAGCAAATGTTAGATTTTGTATTTCAGAGTGAGCGTTTGACTTTGAACGCAACGTTAGAAAGTTTTGTAAACTTCTCGCGTTTACGCTCCACGTAAGCTCCGTTTTATAGCTTTCGGGCAGGGCGTATTTTGCCCTATCATTTGATATTCCCACCGCAAGCAATATCCGTAGATTGTCCAGCGCTTTTACACTCATACCGTCTACTGTTTCGTCGCCGCTTGAAATCAGATATTTCTGCGCTCTTTCGTCAAACCGATCAAAGGGCGCCTCTTCTTTGAGCTCCTTAAGCGTATAGCGGGTGCTCTTCACCGAAAGCGAAGCAATACGGTGTCTGGCGAGCTCTTGCAAAAGCAAGCGGCTGATCTCCTGAATATAGAAAGTGTAAAAGAGATGTTCAAGCGTGCTTGAGTGCCTATTATGATTACCGACGCGCTCGATCAAACAACGATCTATTTCTCCACCGTTGTCGCTTTTACCGTAGCTTTGCCAACAAGTACGAATCGCGTGAGCGCAAACTTCAAGCGGCGTATGTTGTAAAAGTGTAACGCGCATAGTAAAGACATCCTTCTAATTGGCAATTGGTCTGGTTTTAAGACTTTTTTTCATTTTGAGCTTCGCAAACTCCTGCATATCTTCTACCTGATCGTATTCGTCCATTATATCAACGTCAAGCAGTTGTTCAATCGCGTCTTCAAGCGTAACAATCCCTGCTGTTTGACCATAGTTATCCACCACTAGAAACAAATGCTCTTTACGATGAATAAACATATCAAGAGCTTTTAGAACAGGAATATTCTCCGTAATTCTGAAAATGGGAGACATAATATCTTCTATCTTTTTATCTCCGCGTTCACTTATCTCCTCTTCCATAATCTTTTTGCTGAATACCATACCGACAACATCGTCGATATTTGCGTCATATACGGGAATTCTGGATCGCAAGAAAACTTCGTTCTGCTTGACAGCGTCGCGTATTAAAATATCCTTTTGCAAGGCAAAAACAACGCTCCGAGGCGTCAACATATCCCGCACTTTATCTTCATCAAGATTTAAGAGATTTTCGATCAGATCGGCCTCTTTTTCTCTTACCGTTCCTCCCTGTTCGCCAAGCTCGGTCATTGCCAGAATCTCATCGCGGCTGATCTTATGACCGTGGATGTTCGTTTTGCCGAATAAACGGTTTACAAACAGCGCGACTATGGTAAACGGATAGGTAAGCACAATCAGAAGATTGATTATCCTCGCCGATATAAGCGCGAGCTTCTCCCAGTATATCGCGCCGATCGTTTTTGGTAGAATCTCCGACAAATAAAGGATTAAGAGCGTGAGGACGACGGAAACAAACACCACATACTCTTCGCCGAAGATTTTAGAAGCTTCATACCCCACGCCCGCCGCGCCGATCGTGTGGGCAAAGGTATTTAAGGTCAAAATCGCCGATATAGGCTTGTCTATGTCACGCTTGACCGCCTTGATCGATGCCGCCGACTTCGGCTTGCTCCTCGTAAGCGAATGAATATAGCTATGCGGGATCGAAAGCAACACAGCCTCAAGTATAGAGCACACAAAAGAGACGCTTAACGCAAGAAAAAGGTAAGTGAATAAGAGCGTCATCGCGTTTTTAACCCATACCTACTAAAAGGTTCAGGATCAGACAAAGAACTTCCTTACTGTAATAAATTTATACATATTGTAAAGGTGAGCGCCTTAAACTCCGTTTTTTTCGGCAGTTGATAGCGGTCGCGCCCGAACCGGTAAGCGGTGTTTAACCATTGAGAGCGTCAGCGAGTTTTTGCAGTTCTTCACCCCAAACACGATATGCTGTCGATTCGGAGAGCGGTTCAGCGCCAAGTTTTTATAAAAAGCGATCGAAGTCCCGTTCTCCAGTCAAAACACGCCCGCGCTCCGCCGCCAAAGCGGCAAGAAACGCCTAGCGTTCTGCCCAGAGATCTTTTGCGAAACTCAGGCAGAACAAAAAGATCTTCCACGCAGATGTCCGGTTTGCCAAAAAACGTAAAGAAGCTGTAAAAAAGAGGACGAAACCAGTTGGCGTTTCGTCATACTCGCAGATGAGAGCTTCCGCTTTTTCTCCTCAAACATAAACCGCTTCAACCCATCTTCATCAGCGTAACAGCAATCCAAAAGGTTCTCATACTCCGCAAGAAAGCGTATAAATCTTACAAGCAGCGCGGTATCTTCCTATTCGGAAAACCTCCCTTTAGGCAAATACGCCGATCAACAAAACGTAACCTATTGTGCCCTTTTAAATCAGAGATATCGTAGCCGCTTTATCAAAAAAACGTTTGAGCGGATTATAATCAGAATCGCTGGAGCGGGAAACGAGATTCGAACTCGCGACCCCAACCTTGGCAAGGTTGTGCTCTACCCCTGAGCTATTCCCGCGTAAAAGGGTGGAATTGTAGCAGACACGGACTTTGAGAAAGATTTAAGGAGCGTGAAGAATCGCTGAGCATGGCGTTTTCGGCGGTTGTCTGAGAACCGATGAACGACGTGATTGTTGGAACTGGCTGCGTTGTATAAATTCCGTATGAACGACGCACGACGGAATCGACGCGGGACGGGTGCATAGAAAGTGCTATTGCTCCCTATTACGGCGTAGCCTGCGATAGTCCGGCGGCGCCCAGCAGATTAGCCGGATCACCCAGCGACGATTGCTCAATTACGATATCCGCGGCAGGACGGAAAGCAGTCTTCAAAGCGTTTTTCGCCCAACGCAAAACCTGCGGATTATTCAATGCAACGCCGCCGCCTAAAATGATTATTTCAGGGTTTAAAAGAGCCGCGACTGTCTCTACGGCATAGGTTACGCCGCGCATAAACCGATTGACAATCTCCTTTGATCGATCATCGTCGGCGCTTAACATATCGGAAAGCCTGTTCTTGTTCAGCAGATAAAGATCGCCCCAGCGGGCAACCGCGCTTCCGCTTGCCGATAATTCCAGACAGTTATCCTTACCGCAGCCGCACGGAAACGGCGCTTTTTCAAACGGAATATGCCCTATTTCACCCGCCAGATTCTTTGCTCCGCGCAGTAGTTTTTTATCCTCAATATACGCGCCGCCTATCCCCGTTCCTATAAAAAGCGCGAAGAGATTGCGGCATTCCCGCGCTGAGACTTCCGCCAGCGCGGCGCATTTTAAATCGTTGTCGATTGCGGCTGGAAGTCCAAATCGCTCCTTGATCCAGTCGGGGAAAGAGATGTTTTTAAGCCGCGCGGGATCGATATTTGGTGCCGATAAGATTGTGCCGTTTGTGACCTGACCCGCGAAACTCACGCCGACAAACTCAATCCGACGGGCGGATACCGTTTCGCCGATCAGCGCTTCAAGCCGCGATTTCAGCTCCATTCCCTTCGTTGGAAAGTTATCCAGCGCGATTATTTCGCGATCCTTTATGATCGCTCTTCGGATCGCCGTTCCGCCGATGTCAAACGCAAGTTTCATCTCCTTTACTTCCAGATAGAGAAGTGTATGCCTTCAAAAAGCGAATGTCGGTTCTCCAGATCGCGCAACACGCCTTCATTTATAGCGCCGTTTTCCACCATATCGCTGAGTTTTAAAAAGTTGGCGATATGAGTTCTCGTACGCTTTGTAGCGTACTCCACCGCGGTTCCCGTTGTGATCAGAAACGCCCAGTCGCTTGCCTGTGCCAACAGCAATTCGCGATTCATCTGATCCAATGCGCGGCGCAAAAGCGGATTTGATTCATTCCTGTATCGGCTGGCAAGCATTTGCATCGTATTCGCCATCTTATGCAGGTGCTGATATATCCAATCGTTCTGCTGATTAATCCATACGTCAAAATAACCGTCTTTGCCCCAGCTTGACGGGCTTGGATGTACCATTTGATTTGTAGGGTAACGCTCCAGATATTCACTAGGCGCTATCGGCTCAATAACCCTATGGGCGTCCATCGTCTTAAACAGATGATAGATAAATTCCGGACCCTCAAACCACCAATGCCCAAACAGCTCCGCGTCGTACGGCGAGACGATCAGCGGCGGGCGGTCCATATAATCCGAGAGGTGTTCAATCTGCTTTTCACGGTTAAAATGAAAATTTTCGGCGTGCTCACGCGCCTTGTTGAAAGCGTTCTGCGGCTTATAGACCATTTTATACTCGCCCTGCCCTGTAACGCGATGATATTTCAGCCCTGTAAAAACCCGCGTTCCATCGGGACAGATGTACGGTTTTATATATTCGTACTCCAAATCGTAACCAATGTCGCGGTAGAAGTCACGATAGTCCGGATCGCCCGGATAGCCGCTGATTGAACTCCACACCTGGCGGCTGCTCTCCGGATCGCGCCCAAAGGCGGCGACACCGCACGGGGTGAACACGGGGGCGAACAGACCAAAGCGCGGGGTAGGGTTGGCGTATATGAGCCCGTGTGATTCCAAAAAGAAAAACTCAATTCCCGCTTCGCTAAGCAGTTTATCCAGCCCTTCGTAATAGGCGCACTCCGGCAGCCAGATACCCTTGGGGCGTACGCCCAAATACTTTTCGTGCGTGTATACCGCTGCTTGAATCTGCACCCTTACAGCTTGTTCGTTTACGCTAAGAAGCGGTAGGAATCCATGCGTAGCACCACAAGTGATGATCTCCACCATACCCGCCTCCATAAAACGGCGATATCCGGATAAGACGTTGGATTGCAGGTCGTCCGTAAAAAAACGACGCAGACTTTCCAGCCGATTGCGGTAGAAGTGGGCGACTTCACGATAGACTTCGTCGTTGTCAAGCCTTGTGCACTCTTTGACGCTCAGTTCGCACAGCTTGTTCAGATGCACGGTAAACTTCTCCTGCAAGTGGGTATCTGAGAGCATTTCGCACAGTGTCGGAGTGAGCGAGAGCGTCAGTTTTACCTTGACATTCTCCTGTCTAAGACGCTCCAGATTTATCAATAATGGAAGGTAACTCTCTATAATCGCCTCAAACAGCCAATGCTCTTCCAGAAAGTAATCATGTTCCGGGTGTTTCACAAACGGCAGGTGAGAGTGGAGGACTAACGAAAAATAGCCCTTCATTTAGCTCTTCTTGCGGGGAGGGCTGGAATCAACACTGCTCAAAAAGTCGGATGGATTCATATCTCCCAGTCGCGCTCGCAGCTTTTCAGCGCGTAAAACTAAATCGAGGCTGGAAGGATTTGTAAGCGCATCCGGTGTTTCCAGATCGCTTGGGCGCGATTCGAGCTTTTGTGTTTTTCCGTTTTTGGTCATCCATATCTCCCACGGACTAGAGTGCATACCGCTTGAAGGGGTGCTGATACGGTTGGATACGGCAACCTCCTTTTCGCCCGCCTTACTCTGAGCGAACAGAACCGCCTCCATCTCTTTGGTGTCTGGCGTATGATACGCATAGTAATTTCCGTGCGCGCTGCTGCTGTAAACACTCTCCACCTCAAATCTCCTGCCCTGAGAGACATAATAGAGACGAACGACAAGCTGCGTCACATGATTTCTTACCTCGCCTTCAAGCTGTTCGTCGCCGATATCCCAGTAAAAGTGTTGCGTGTGGGCGTTTACAGGCAGAAGCACAAGCTTATTCTCATAATAGCGCTCAGGCACCTCCGGCATATTTTCCGTCGAAACACTCTTATGTTCGACACGATCGCTGCTGGAAGCCGGCGGCACTTCTATGTTGATAAGCGGTTTTTTTTCTCCCATATTCCTTCCTTTTGTCTATTGTATGTTGATTTCTTTAAGATAATCCGCGTACTCTTCCGGCGGAATGGGGCATACAAAAGCGCCGCAGGAGAGTTCATAGCCTTGCGCGCTGATAATGCGCGGCAGAATCTCAATATGCCAATGGAAAAACCGATCAAGATGATGAAAGTAGTCCGCCTCCCTATGGCTTCTGATCGGCGGCTGCGTAAAGAGAATCAGGTTGAGATCCGGCATGCCCAGCGCTATGCCTACACGCTTAAGCGCCCATTCCATTGTCTCTCCCAGATCGTTAAGCACGTCTTTAGAAAGCGTTATGAAACTGCTTGAGTGCGCCAGCGGAACGATCCAAACCTCAAACTCAAAGCGTGGCGCAAATGGAGCTAGCGCGATAAAGTGGCGGTTTCTGAACAGCACTCTAGTCGTTTTTTCCTCCTCGTACGCAATTTGATCGCATAACAGGCAACGCTCATGCTCTTTATAGTACGCGCGGGAACTCACAATCTGCGTCTCCAGCGTCGGGGCGACAAACGGCATGCCGATGATCTGCGAATTGGTATGCGCGATGCTGTTTCCAGCGCGCACCCCTTCGTTTTTGAACGCCAGCACGGAGGCTATGCGATCGTCCTGCTGCAACGACGTGATCCGATCGCGGAACGTCCGCATCAGATTAACGCACCGATCCCTGCTGAACGCGCAGATGTGCTTGTCTGGTTTAGGGTGGTCGATTACCATCTCGTGCACGCCAAAGCCCCCTACCGACGCATACGCGCCGTTTGCCGCGCGCGCAGGCGGCGTTTCCAGCGCAAGCAGAGGAAATTTGTTTGCGAAAACACGCGTCTGCCAGCTTGCGGTGATTGACGGATCCTCTCTGATCGAATATATCTCGCTTGGCGTTTTCATCTCATTCCCGACGATAAACGGATCATTTTGAGGCATAGAATTTTTTAGGCTCTCCTTTGAAGAAGGTTTGCGAATGCGGTTTGGGGCGATGATCGTCCATACGTCGTGCAAGGGCTGATACCTAAATTCGTTCATAGCATCTCTTTTATCTTGATTGTAACCGCTACCTCATCAGCGGCGAAAAGAAGCGCCATTGAAATCCCCTGACAGGTTAGATCCACGCCGGATTCGCTTTGGCTGACCGTATAGAGCGGATGAGTAAAGGCCTCAAAAGCGGTGTTGGAGGCAATTGAAACCGTCTTGTTCAGATACGGATCGAACAGATCGAGCGCGCTTATACCGCTAAAGCGCTGCGCTTCGTTCGCCTTAAAACCATTTATCGTAACGCTATTTAGGTTCGCGAAGTGCAGGTTATGCTCCTGCATATAGCGTTTCGCGCCTCTCTTCACGCTAGTCTCCACTATGATCGCGCCGTTTTCCGCGCTGATCCTTTTTGTGATCTTATCGCTTGTGAAGCAGCAGCGGCGATCATCGCCTTTAAGGCTGTAGATGACATCGTCGAAACGCTCGTCCTCTCCATAGCTTTGCGCGAAGAAGCTCTCTCCGTCAAAATCATCCGCGATCAGGTGATCAACAAACGACACCCTTTGATTACGATCCACCACCAGATTCTTCAGCGCGTTTCCATCTGCGATCAATGTGGATTCATGTATCGTTTTCACGCCGCCAGAACCGCTGCTGCTCTCCTCCTGTTCCTGCCTGATTTTACCGTGGTAAGCCTCTCTATAGCGCGTCAGCGTGTTCAACAGATTGAATTTTTCGCGCCTGAGATGCAGCTCGGTAAGCGCCCCTCCGCGAGGCTCAAAACCAGCGATCAGATTGGAATCGTATATCCGCACTTCGTCAAACGCGTCTAAATTCCAATCCTCATAGACGATCCCGCTTTGAGGCGCAATCATATCTTCCGCTTCGATCAAAAATCTCCACGCGTTATCACGCAGATTCGGCAAGTACAGCCCGCCGAAAACGCCATGCCAAAGCACATCGTTGCACTCCGCCTTCAAAAGCGCCTCCTCAAACAGCGGGTTGTCCAGCGGGTTTTTGGCAGAAAGGCTCAATATACGTCGGTGAATGCGCGCGCTCTCGTAAAATTTAACCAGAAAGTTTTTCCAAGTTGCGCCGCGCACAAACAACTCGGCGTCGTCATGCCTTCCACAGCGATCCATCTCCCGCCTGAGCGTTTCGATTCTAAGCGCCGCATCCGCTTTTAAACTCCATTCACCCATTTCGGCATAAGCGACCTCGCTGGGATATATAAGCCCAAGCGGAGCGTTTTCGTTGAGATAATCTCCGTACAGCCGTGTTTCAATCCCATCATGATCGAGAACGGTTTCTATAAAATTTTCCAGCCATCTTCTTTTATAAACCCATTCGTTCGTACCGGGCCATGCGCCAAATTTTTCCCCGTCGTCAAATATCACAGCAGCGCCGCCGAAGGCAGCGATATTGTTTGCCACCACATGGTAATCCCAGAATGGCACCTGATAACGCAGCGCCTTGCTGACAGGAAACACCAGAAGGCTTTTTCCGCCGCTCTCCGTTACGTAGCAGCCGTTTAGCTTGCGTGGATCGGCTCCGGCGGTCAGCAAGTGGTAATCATCGATAATCACGTACTCAATCCCAAGATCGCAAAGATCGCCCACAATTGAACTCTCCCATACCCGTTCGGTAAGCCACAAACCTTTTGGGTTTGCGCCAAAATTTTCACGGATAAAGCCGCTTAGCTTCTCAATCTGTCTTTTGCGATCGTAAGAGGGGATTGAAGCTAGAATCGGCTCATAGTAACCGCCGCTGAACCACTCGATCTGCCCGCGCTCGCTCATCTTCCTCATCAGATCGAACAGCGGCTTATCGCGCGTTTTTATAAACTCCAAAAGCCAGCCGCTGAAATGCGCGCTGAACCTGAAAGCCGAGTATTGGGAAAGTGTTTCAAAAAACGGGCGGTAACTTTGGGCAATCGCGCTTAAAACAACATGATCGAAATTTCCTACCGGCTGATGCGAGTGAACGCCCAAAAGCAAAGATGTTTTTTTCATTTCAGATATACCACAACGCGTCAAAATCGGGGAGTTTCAAGGTGAGCGTATTGTAAAGCGGAATATGTTGGATTGGTGTTTCGTTGCAGTAAAGCAGAAACTCTATCTCAATATGCTCTCCGCGGTTTTTCAGCGGCGCTTTGATTGCCACCTCCAGAACGGAATGAACGGTGATCCTCAAACCCTCGTCCGCAAAGGGTCTCATAGTAAGGCGGACTCTGCGAGAGAGAGAGTGTTTGCCCCGCATATCGATTTGCAGTTCGTAACCACCGGCTTTGATTGGCTCCACATTCCCCGCGAATTGAAAGTAGAAATGCTCTCCGTCCGTACCGTAGAGCATACTTCTTATCAGCGTCGCCGACGTATCCATCGTCGAAAAAGAACGGCTTAAATCAACCTTGCCCGCGCCAATCCATTCAAAGTAATCGGTTCGTTTGCCATCTACGTTTGGAGAGATCGGGGCGCTCTGCGGGGTGTGATCGGCGGCGATCTCCACCCGTTTGATCCGCTCATTCACGGCTGGATGCGGCTTTTGCCCCAATAGCAGATAAATGTTTCTGATATGCCCGCGGAAGATTTCGTCAAACTCGGCGGCAAGCTCGGTGAAGTGATCATCCCCAAACCACCAGAACCAATCGCTGCCCTCCGCGATCATCGCCTCCTTCAGCACTTTTTCGCGCGTCTCTTCGTCCAGCCTGTCATAAGCCGCCCTCATTTCATTATGCGCGTCGGCGAGCAGTTCCCACGCTCTGTTTTTCTCGCTGTGCCCCATCCATGTGCCAAGCGTGCCATATATCCAGCTTCCCGTCTGAATGGAAGCCAATTCGACTTTGGGGATAATGTCAAGTTTGTGAGCTTCCGGTACCGTTACCGTTCTTATCCAACCGCACGAGGAGAGGCGCTCGTACAAGGCGTTGAAAAACTCAAACGCGTTGTTTTCGTAAAATTCCCACGCGTTTTCGCCGTCTAAAAAGATGGGAACGACTGCGTCAAAATCAACCGCGTCGTAGATTGATTTTAATCTTCCGATAAAATCGTCCGCGGCGGCTTGCGCAGGCTGCGTGCTGTAATGAAAGCCTATAAAATCGCTGATCGCCTTATCACGGAAAAGCATTCCTATTCCGCCGCGCTCCGTTTGAATCCTGAAACGCTTGTAAAGATCAATTCGATAGTGGGGAGACGGAAGGCTCTTAAACAGCACGTCTTCGTCCGTGCAGGCATACGAGACACCGTGTTTTACAAGAAGCGCCAGCGCCGCGTTGCTCACCGCCCCTTCAGCGGGCCAGAACCCTTCGGGGTTGCACCCGAACGCACCGGCGTACCATTCGATCGCGCTTACGACGTGTCGTTCGGCATCTTCGGAAAAATCGCTCCACCTGTTTGGCGGCACTATATGCGGATCGCTCGCCTTTCCGGCGTTTACATCAAGAAGGAGCGGCAGAATTGGATGATAAAAAGGCGTTGTAAAGACAGAGATGCTTCCGCTGTCCCGCATAACCCTGTAGAGCGGCAGCACGGTTTTGCAGAATTTTACCAGCGTATTGAGCAGATCAAGTTTTTCTTTGTGCGTGAAGTTGGTCCCTTTTGCGATCAGAATCTTGACTGTCTCATTTTCGCGCCGAAGCTGATTCCCGCACCAGCTTAAAAGAAACAGAACCGCCAGATCGTTTAACTCGCCGTTTTCAAACCTGACGACCGCGTCCCCCGCCTTTTCAAAACGAAGCCGCTTTTTGTGAAGTTCGGCGTAGCGCCAGAGCGGAGCGATCATCGTGCGCGGATTCGCGAAAAATCCCTTTTCAAGCAGTTCAACTTTCTCTTCATGCGTAAGCGCAGACGCTTCTTTCGCCAATAGCGCCAAAAACCGATCGTTTTTGTAATCTTTGGCGTAATACTCAAGTTGCGTCATCAGTGACGGCACAAGATTGTAGGTGGCGCGGATGTTAGGATAGTGGCTTTGAATCCAGAGGAACTCCGAATAGTCTTTGATCGCGTGCAAAAACACCCATGGCATTAAAAAAACACCCTGCTTCTCATCACGGTACCATGGCTGGTGCATATGCCATAGAAAGGCAAGATGCAGTTTTTTCACGCGTTCTCCTGCTTCCACGCCGATATTTTGGAAGCGTAGTCGGTCAGCAGTCTGTTGCCATCATCCTCATTTTTTGCCTCAATATACAGATGAATAATGTCGTCGTATTGATCGGGGATCATCACGATAAAACCGCCGCCGGTCATAATTTTTACGCCATCGGCAAAACTTACCTCTTTCCCCATAGCCTCCTCGCTGAATTTGCGCATCATAGCGCCCTTAAGCGCTATGTCACACGGAATACCCTGATGCGCGAAGTGGTAACGCCCGTTTTTAACCGCGAGATCGCTTAATGTTTCGTTTGTCTTTGAAAGAAGCTCAATTAGCTTTACGCTCGCGTACATCGCGTCGAAACTTAAACCGAACTTCGTGAAGGAAAACTCGCAATCAAGCGTTGCTAGCACGTCGAATTCCCTGATGGTGTCGGCGGAGAGATTGTGCATTTTGCCTCTGGTGATCGAGAGATTTGTGAGCTTTGAATCAAGAACATCGGGAGCGTAGACCGGCAGATACACCTTTGTGCGCCGCCCTTCCGGAGTTGTGAGATTAAGCAGTTGAAGCATAATCAGCAACGCCTCGTGGCCATTGAGAACTTTGCCCTCATCGGTAAATATCTCCAGTTTCTGTCCGTGCGGATAGATCAGAAACCCTGCCGTCATTTTCAGACTTTTTACAATCTGCGCCACATTGAAGCGGGCGCTTTCTATATAGGTGGAGAGGCGGGAGAGTTTCCGATCATCAAAATAGGCGTCAAGCAGGATATTTTCCAACCCCAGATTGTTAAGCGCGGCTGGATAAACCATACCGGTGTTGCCAAAGAGCAGATCAACGACGATCTTCGGCTTTGCGGAGCCTATCGCTTCCGCATCGATCGCTTCGCCAAACGCGGCAAGATATTCGCCGTTCATCGCTTGGGCCTCATAGATGTTGCCCAGCTCGTCGTTCCCGACGCGGCGGAAGTTCTCCCTGTAAAATATTCGCTCGCAGCTCTTTTCCACGTTGGAGTTTATACTAAGCCCAGCTTCATCGTAAAAAAGTATCTCCGTCTGCGAGTTGCGGTTTTCGCTTTGCCTGAAATGAACCCCCGCTATCACCTTTTCGTGCCTGCTGAGGGAGTGGCGCAAAACGGCTGAAGGGACAAAGTGGGCATTGGAGATGTTTACTCCAGCACTCATCAGTCCGCTCATAAACGCCCGCTTCAGCATTCGCGAGGCGCGATGATAGTCGCGGCTGACATACACGCGTGAGTTCACTGGCAGCGTACTGGCAAAAGCGCCCGCAAGCTTGGAGACCATTTCGCAGCTAAGTTCCACGTTGGTTTGACCCTTCACCTGCCCGCCCTCAAAAAGCGTCTTTTTGTATTTATCACCCCAGATAATGTTGCTGCTTATGATTGCGCCATCGTCAATAGCCTTTTTGGGCCACACGATCACGTCTTTTTCTATGTGGACATTGCTGCCGACTTCGCACTCCTCGGCGATGATTGCGCCGTAGCTCACAACGGTCTTTTTGTTGAAGGTAACCTGATTGCACAGTACGCAGTTTTTCAACCTGCATCCTTCGCCGATCGTTACATTATTCCACAGCGTAGAATTTTCCAATATCGCTTTTTTGTCGATTGCGCAGTTGTCGCCTATGATTACATTGCGCAACGTCGCTTCCTTGGAAATTTTTGAGTTTTTACCGATTACGGCAAACCCCTCGATCTCCACCCCTTTGGGCAGACTGCTTCCTTCGTCGATAAACGCTATGCCTTCGCCAACCTTGACGCGCTTGCCAGCCATAGGCAGATTTACGCGCTTAGCCAGAATATCTTCCATCGCCTCCCGGTAGCTAACTGGGTTGCCGACATCGCGCCAATATCCAGTCGTGTCGCAACCCCATAAAACAATCCCTTCGTTCATAAGTTTCGGAAACAGATCTTTAGAGAAATCGTAGTTTGTATTTTCTGGAATATAGGAAAGTATCTCCGGCTCCAGAACGTATATACCGGTATTGATCGTATCACTGAAAACCTCTCCCCAGCCTGGCTTCTCCAAAAAACGTTTAATCTGCCCCTTCTTGTCGGCGATGACAACGCCGAACTGAAGAGGATCCGCCACGCTTGTGAGCGTAATGGTTACCTGTGAATTCCTGCTCTCGTGAAATGAAACGATCTTCTTAAAGTCAAAGTCTGTTACAAGATCACCGCTGGCGATGATAAACGGCTCGTTAAGGAAAGGCTGAGCCTTTTTGACAGCTCCCGCCGTGCCGTAATCGTCGTCGGGCAGGACATAATCAATCGTGATTCCAAGCAAACTTCCGTCACCGAAGTAGCCTTTGATAATCTCAGGCTTAAAATACAACAATACAACAAACTCACGAATGCCAACATCTCTTAACTGTAGGATAGTATGCTCCATCATCGGACGGTTAAGCACTGGAAGCATAGGCTTTGGCATAGAGTTGGTAAGAGGGGCTATTCTCGTTCCGAAACCTCCCGCCATAACAACCGCTTTCATAGAATTCCTTTCAGAAAAATTTATCTACAGCGTAAAATCCGCGTTATATAGCTTGCCATAATATTCATTCGCCATCCTTCCCGAATCAAACGCAGGGATCAGATCGCTGATGCAAGTTCTGATCATTTGTGTCCACTCCTCCTGATGTTCATAGTACATAGGGATAATTTCATCTTCAAGTATATTCATCAGATTCTTGTTGTCGATATAGTCCTGCTCCTCAATTGAGAGTTTCGGATCAACCGCCGGAAGCGTAAACGAGTTGCGGCGGTGAACGGCAAACTCTGGATGCCAGCCATCTGGAATAGAGAGATGCAGGCTGCCGTTCATGCCGGCGGTCATTCCGCTGGTACCGCTCGCTTCACGGGTGATGCGCGGAGTGTTCAGCCAGATATCTGATCCCCGCTTGAGCAGCCTTGAGAGGTTCAGCTCATAGCCGACCAGCACGGCACACCGTTTAAACTGCTTGGTGAAATAGACTATTTCGTTAAACAAGTTGATCGAGTTGCTGTCGGCAGGATGCGGTTTGCCCGCCCAGATCACCTGAATAGGCTTATCTTCGCGGGTTACGAGGTATCTGAACCGCTGCATATCGTGCGCGATCAGGCGCGCCCTTTTATATTCGACAAAACGGCGCGACCATACAATCGTCAGGATATTCGGATCAAAGAGCTTGCCCGTTTGATCGGCGACTTCGTCAAACAAAAGCCGTTTAAGGTGTTTTTTGCGCGCGACAATTTCATACCCCTCACCCTCCTCGTGCGCCTTTAAGATGCCCTTATCCGCCCAAAAGCGGCGGTTCTGCGCGTTTGTGATCGGGATGATCTCGCGGCTGTCAAGATGATCGCGCCACATCTCGTTTGAAACGGCGGCGTGAATTTTGGAGACCGCGTTGGCTTTTTTGGAAAGATGAAGCGCCCCGACCGTAAGACTGAAGCTATCCTGCGGCTGAAATGTGATTCTCTGCGCCTCGTCCGCTTCGATCGAACCGAAAAACCCCATTTTGTGCAACAAGCGGATGTCATGAACCTCATTGCCCGCCATTTCTGGCGTGTGCGTCGTAAAAACGACACGCTTTTTCACTTCGTTTATATCGCGCCCGAACTTATCGTACAGATAAAATGCCATTGGCAGGGCGTGCCCTTCGTTCAAATGGTAAATCTCCGGAGTTTCGTTCGCCGCGTCAAGCACCTTCGCCCCTCCTATGCCCAGCACAATCTCCTGCGCTATGCGCGTTTCCTCGCCTGCGTCATAGAGTTTGTGCGTAATAGTGCGCGTAAGAAAATCATTCTCTGGAATGTCCGTCGTAAGCAGGAAAATGGGCGCGGACTGAAAGGTGTCCGACCTTAACAGCATTGCCTTGACAAGAACGGGCGATTTATTAATCGTAATTTGAACGGTGATGCCCGTGTCTTCCAAAAACGAGTAGTGCTTCCGCCTGAAATGCACCTCCATGCTGCGATCTTCGCGCCGCTCCTGATTGTAATAACCGTAGCTCCACAAAATGCCCACGCCCGTTACATTCTGCCTGAGATCGAATACGCTGCGCATATGGCTGCCCGCGAGAAAACCAAGACCGCCGGAATAGATTTTCAGCGCCTGATGAATGGCGAATTCCATAGAGAAATATGCAACTTTAATTTTATATTTATCGTCAATCGCGTACGAAAAATACATAGGCTCGTAACCTCCCCTTGTTTAACATAGATAGTATTAGAAAAAACTTATGTGGCTTTATGGGTTAAGTCCGACTCAATATTCTCAAAATCATTCGCTATGACCCCCAGCGCATCGCCTAATCTGGCAGTTTCAAACAAAACATACCCGTGTTTGTCGCCCGCTGTTTTCGTGCGCTTTACAAAACTTTTAAGGCCGTTTTCCGAAAAGCCTCCATCATTAAAGTAGCGGATCCCATCTTCCACTACAGCGATTTTAGACGTAACCGTGCCATCTTTTTTAACCGTGTATTCGACGATCACCGACTGATGAGCGCCTTTATCCAGAAAGGCTTCGATCGCCTCAAGAACGCTCTTCTTAACCTTTAGATCCAACTGTGCGGCCATAATAACTCCTTAATTTGGCTCAAAGTGATTTTTTATTGTATCTGAAAAATGGATAATTTTGGCTAAAGGGACGAAAAAATGGCGCGGATTTTAAGCCGCGCTGCTACTCTGGGCGGAAAAGACAGCTTCTTGCCCTTTTGCCCTGACAACTTTTGCACGGAGTCTCTCCTGATCGTGGAAGCAGGGGAATCCGGCGCTATTTTTTTGCCTTTAAAACGATGTCGCCGAGAATTTTAGCCGCATCTATAAACTTTGTCATATCCACATCCACGCCTTCAATAATGCTCCGTTTAATGTGAAGGGCGCAGTTCAGGCTGTCGCCGCCGCTTCTGACAGCAAAGATCATCCACTTGCCCACATAGTATAAGAACGCGAAAACAGCCGATAAAAGAACAAAAACGATCAATACTCCCAAAGCGCGAAGTATTTCGCCGTTAAAAAGGCTCCCAATAAAATTAAGCACGCCCAAAACAGCGAAGACAGCCGAAACGATCAGTAGCTGAAAGGGCTTGTAAAGTCCAGCCACAACCGCGGTAACGTCGCTGAGGGGAACCTTTTCCCGAATGTCGCCTTTGAGACCTACCGAGCGATACTCAATAAACTCCTTTCCGCAAGAGAACGTGGTGACTGGTTCAAGTCCGATCCGCGTCAGGATAAAAGAGATCAGACCCGCCTCCCTGCCGACAATTTTGACCGGGACTTCCGCATCCTTGTTAACTTCAAACTCCTTGATGACCAGCATAAGCCACTCCTAAATTCGCTTTTGTCGCCCGTCATTGAAAATAATGGGCGCATAAACGCGATTGTAGCTGCAAAAAGATAAAAACGGCGCGGCGCAGTCGCAGTTATGTTTTCGCACGGTATTCCTCATAGCTGCCGTGAAAATCCCTGATCGACCCGTCTGGCAGAAACTCAATTATCCGGTTAGCGAACGCATCGATCAACTCGCGGTCGTGCGCTACGCAGATTACGTTGCCCTCAAACTGATAGAGCGCCTCGCCAAGCGCTACGATTGCCTCCAGATCGAGGTGATTGGTCGGTTCGTCCAGCACTAAGAAATTGCCTCCTTCCAGCATTATGCGCGAAAGCATCATTCGGTGTTTCTCGCCGCCGCTTGCAGTTCCCACCTGTTTCTCCTGATCTTCGCCGCTGAAGAGCATACGCCCCAGACAGTTGCGTATCACGCTGAGTTCCGCCTTTTTGTCAAAACTTCGCAGCCATTCGTATAGCGTCATCGAACCGCTAATCCGATCGGTCGTATCCTGCGGGAAGTAGCTGCTTTGGATCGTCTCTCCCCACCTGACCACGCCGCGATCGGCTCTAAGCTCGCCCGTTAAAATTTTGCAGAAGGTTGTTTTACCTACGCCATTCGCGCCAATAAGCGCCACTTTGTCGTTAAGCTTGAAGATGAAGCTGAGATCGGAGAGAACCCGCCGATTGCCGTAGCTTTTTGTTATCCCTTCGACGCTCAGCGCCTCGTTGCCGATCTTGCGGCTCGGCTTAAAAACGATGCTTGGATCGCGGCGGCTGGAAGGCTTTATGCTCTCAATGTTCAGCTTTTCAAGCTGCTTCTGCCGGCTAGTCGCCTGACGCGCTTTAGAGGCGTTAGCGCTGAAACGGGCGATAAACTTCTCCAACTCTGCCTTCTCCTTGAGCTTTTTTTCACGTTCCAGCTCCGCCTGCCTGCTTAATACGGTCGCCGCTATATACCAATCGTCGTAGTTGCCTGTAAATTCGCGGATCGCACGATAGTCCACATCAAGCATATTGGTGCAAACGGCGTTGAGGAAGTGGCGATCATGCGAAACAACCGCCAGTGTTCCCTCATGGCGCTTCAACTGTTCCTCCAGCCACGCGATCGTGACCAAATCAAGGTTGTTTGTCGGTTCGTCCAGAAACAGCACATCCGGCTTTGGAAAGAGCGCCTTCGCCAGCAGTACTTTGAACTTATCGGCGCTTGTAATCGCGCTCATAAGCTCTGTGTGGCGGCTCGCGGGGAAATTCAGCTCCTCTAAAATTTTGGTTACTCGCACATCCGCTTCGTAGGTTGGATCCTCGTCGGCGGTGATCGTTTCCAACTCTGCAAGGCGGTTGTTGACTTTTTCGTCGTTAAAGTCGCCGCTGGCATAGAGTTTTTCCTTCTCCTTCATAGCGTCAAATAGCCGTCTGTTACCCATCAGGACCGTATCAAAGAGCGTGAGATGTTCATAAGCGAATTGGTTTTGATCCAGCGTTCCCACGCGGGCGTTCGGATCGATGCTCACCGTGCCGCCGCTTGGTTCGATCTCTCCCGTAAGAATTTTGAGAAACGTAGATTTGCCCGCGCCGTTCGCTCCGATGAGTCCGTACCGTTTGGCGCGATCAAGCGTAAGAGTTACGTTTTCAAACAGCACCCGCGATCCGTAGCGCATAGTTATCTGATTAACCTGAACCACAAATATCCTTTTGATAAAAACGGCAATTCTAGCAACAAGGCGTTTAACGCCGCAAACAGCCCTCAGCGTTATTTTAAGAAAAGGCTTGACATTTGGAATGCCCGCCCTCGCAATCTACTCTTCTCTTATCAGGTCAAAGCCCGTTGGTACCTTGGGAATAAAAAAGCTGTTGTCAACCGTTTTGTTTTTTACGGGATCTGAAAGCGCAATCTCAACGAAATTATCAAAGTTATCAATATAGTATATCCGCTCAATCGCGTCCCTGTTATGCTCTATATACAACGTTAAACCGTCAATCTTCGCAACTCTTTTCGTATCGGTGACAGGTTCGGAGCTTTTCCAACTGTCTATTATGTTCAGTAAGTCGGTTCTTTTGTATTTTGTAGCCTGCTCCAGATCATATTCGATCATTATGATTTCGCCGCCGCTTATCGCGACGCTCTTTTTTTGCGGACTTTCGTACTCATAACGAGCCATATCGGGCGTCTTTAGCCAGACTTTACCACTGTACTTAAGCGTCTGATTTTGATCGTTTGTGACGGTTTGCAGAAAATTCATCTGTAACGTCTGAAAATCATCTGGCGCGGAGTAAAGACAGACAAAGACAGATAAAAAAATAAAATAAAGTTTCATTGATAATCCTCTTTCGTAAATTCGCTCTCGGTTACTCGTTCCAGCTCCGACAAAGCCGAAAGCTGATCGTAATAAAAGTTTGTATATTGCTCCTGCGCGCGCCAGAAAAGAGCGGTCGCTTCGGTCATATCACTTGCGCCCGCCAATTGCGCCTCAAACCGGTTTTGCACAATCCGTTCATTTTCCCGCGCGACTGTGAGCGCGGTCTGCGCCACCCCGAACGCCTCCACCGCCAGCACAAAGCGCTCGTAGGTATTTGCGAGCTGAAGATTAAGCGTTCGTCTGAGATCGGCTAACCGACTCTCCAGAACACGCTGTTCGTATAGCGCACTCTGTCGTTCAAAATAGGGTTTTATAAAGCCGTCAAGCCGCCATGTCGCCGTTATAGCGGCGGTAGTTTGCTCGTTAATTCCACTTTGTCCGCTCTCGTATTCATACCGTTCTTTCGCCACATATATATCTACGCTTGGGAGAGCGGAAGACACCGTTTTCAACTTGCGGTTTTTCTGCGCCTCAATAAGCGCGTTTAACGTTCTTATCTCGCTTCTTTGTGTCTGCATTGTTTCGCGCAGAGAAGTCAGGTCTATTGAAGCAATGCGCGGCATTCTGACCGCTTGCGGCTCGCTGTCGATAGACATGCCAATCATTGATTCGAGCGCTTGTCTGGCGATACTTAAATCGCTTTTGGCTTTCAGCGCGGTTTGCTCCGCCTGCAATAAATCAAGTTCGATCTGCTGTCTGTCATACGTAGCTATCAACCCCAGATTGTAAAAGCGGATGGCGTCGTTGCATCTTTTTTTTGCCGCCTGCAATTGTGCTTCGGCGGATTTTTGCGTGTCTCTGGCTCTAAGATAACCAAAGAACGCCTGCTTCGTTTCCAGTATTACATCCGCCTTCGTCCCCTCAAACTCAAAAAGACGGGCGTTTTTTGTCCAACTTGCCATCCGCAGATCAGCAAAATCTCCTAACCCGCGGAATAGATTGAGACTTGCCCTTAGCTGCCTTGTCGTTACGGCGGCGGATGTTTTTATGTCACGCTCGTATCTGGAATAACCCGCTTCCAGCGTTGGCAGAAAATTTACAAACGCCGCGTTTTCCTGCGCGTTTGCCGATGAAAGGGAAAAGCCCGCCTCTTTTATTGCGTGGTGATTTTGCAGCGACAGCGAAATCGCTTCGTCAATGGTCAGAGCGTTCAGCAGGATCGCGAGGCATAAGGAGACAAAAAGAGCTTTCATAGTCGCCCAGGTATGATTTGAATTATCGCCGGAATATTGTGTCTGTGCGCCGCGGAAAGTATACTAAGAAGTCTTAATACGCGCAAAAACACATACGCGTTATGAATGGTAATGATAAAATCCGCAATTTCTTTTGTCTCTGCGGTTCTGCCCAGAAACGGAGTCTTGTTTTGCAATTTTGTGTTCGGAAAGCACAGATACAACATAGGCATAATACCTACAGCATAATGTTTTTCTTCAGTAATGATTTCGGCTGCAATTTCGTAATCTCCAAATCTATAAATAAGCAATAGATATTTTACAATAAACTCCTCAAACAATGTGTTATTTATATTTATTAGATTTGGATGAGTCTGTTTTATTGTAAGTTGATTCCACAGTGGCAGTTCGCACAAAACCTTTTTTCTACCATCTGCTCCAATAAACATAATTTTTTTTAGAGAGGTTGATTGAATCTTTTCTTCATTTCCGGTGATAATGCCGCAGCCAATCCACCATTCTGTATAATAGTTTAAAACGAATGTAACTGCCTTCGTTTTAACAGGCAAACCGTACTCGTAAAGTATATTACGCAATTCAATCTTGATTTTAGCCGTTACGGTCGCAGATAATATTTTGACTAACGATTCGCGATCGCACGTTCTCACTGTTTTTCCTTACAAAAAAGCAGATTAAAGTATGTCTCTATGTGTGTCTTAGCTTTTTGTAGGATGCCTGCCGTCGGTTTAGCGATACTGCCGCCAAAAATATCGCTATGTTTTGATACGCTGGCAATCCTGAAGCATTCGCGTATCGGCGTAAAATGATTGTTGTTGATTGGCACATCCAGGTTGCCCATATAGTATGGTAATCGGCTGGCGTAGTCTTTGAAAATGTCCACATAGCAGTAGTAATCCAGTTTTTCTTCACTGACATAAACGGCGTTAGCGATCTTCTCCTTGATAAACGTAGAGGATCGCTTCAGCGCGTTAATGTCGCGCATCGTATAGAAAAAATATTTGGCGCCGCGCTTCTGTTTGTTAGGGTATTTGTCTAAATAGTTTCCTATATAGTCGAACTGCGAAAGACAAAAGCTTTCGCCTTCAAGCGTTTTAAATCGCCATTTGAAAATGTCGTCATAGGTCATACCGTTTTTATCGCGCCGATACAACGCGATTATTAAAGGAAAGCCGTTTAACCTTGACGTGCCGGTGAACTCCTGACTGTTGAACACCAGCGCGTCCTTTAAACGATAGTTCCGCGTCAACGGTCTTAGTATGCCAAAGTTTGTTTTTTTTACAAGATACGAAAGAGGATGAAGGATCGCAATCACGTCCGCCTTTAGTTTGTTATATGCCAGCAGCGAAGACAACCCTATATCGCGCGTTATCAAATCGTCGTCGATCAGATTGTTTTCTGCGCTCTTAATCCGCCGCTTTATCTGTGACGTTATATCGTTATACGGTGGATTCCCCACGATAACCAGAGATTCGCTGTCTTTAATATCATAGCTCGATCGTACTGCATTGCGCAACGCGTTTTTTTGCAAAAATTCAACATTTTCAAATCTTTCTTTCGCGACTTTAATCGCCTCCGAGTCTATATCCACGCCGATAATCCGCCTAATCGTTTTTGTGTAGCAGTGATCAAAGAACGCGCCATAGCCGCAGCTAGGCTCCAGCAGAATATCAATATCATCGGAGGCAATCAACGCGTTTAACATATCATAAAGCCGATCCACAATATGCTTTGGCGTATAAAAGCTTCCTATATTTATCCTGCGTTCAACAGACAGATGCGCCACGCTGCTCATATTTCCCGCCTTTTGCGTATCTCCCAGCCGATCATATAGCTTAAAAGCGACGGAATAACAAATATAACAAACAGAGTCGACAACATCAATCCACCGGTAATTACGCTGCCAAGCCCGCGATACATTTCAGATCCGGGACCCGGCACCAGAACCAGAGGAAGCATGCCGCAGACAGATGTAAGAGAACTCATATATATTGGGCGAAGTCGCGTGTGTACCGACTCTTTAATAGCGTCGATCGGAGCCATTCCGTCGTTTCGTATAAAATTCAGGCTCTGATGAACGATTAATATCGCGTTATTAACCACAATTCCAACGAGAATAATAAAACCGAGCATCGTAAGAATATCCAGCGGCTGCCGTGCGATGAACGCGTTGGTCATACTCAATCCCAGAAAACCGCCCGCCGTAGCAAGCGGCACGGTAAACATAATTGCCAGTGGATAGATAAAGTTGCCAAAAAGCGCCGACATCAGCAGATATGTGATCAAAACGGCAAGTATAAAGTTCCATTTCAGCGCGCTCACGGTGGAAAGGAGTTTATCCGCCGTACCGGATAGCCTGACGCCAATATTTTGATCGTCTCCAAAAATCTCCGGAACGATCTCGTCTTCGATCTTTTCCATCACCTCCTGAATCGTGATCGTCCGCGGCGGCGAAACCTGAAGCGTGATCGTACGTTTGCCGTTAAAGTGCCTGATCTCGGTAATTCCCTGCCCAATGCGTACATCGCCCAATTCGCTCAGCGGCAGGATCATACGGTTTGGCGTGGCGATTGGCGCGCGGGATAAATCTTCGGGAGAGAGGATCGTATCGTTTGACGTTTTCAGGATCAGATCGATCTTTTTGATTCCGCTGCCCTGATATTCGCCCACCTTACGCCCGTCCAGAAGCACATCCGCGGCAATACCAAGACTCCTTGCGTCCATACCGACCGCTTTAAGCCGATCAAAGCGCGGCAGAATCGTTACTTCAGGATAGCTGATCTCCAGCGACGGAACCGGACGCACCTGCGCGTCCGCTATCTCACCGCCGATAGCGTTCATCAGTTTAGCCGCCGCTTCGGTAATTTCCTCTATCGTTTCGGCGGTTACGTCGGCATTGACCGATCTGCTTGTTCCCATTCCACGTTCAAAGACCCCAGCCTGCTTGGTAATCGCTCTCAAATCCGGAAAGCTATTCACGATTGGGCTTAAGAGTGGTATCAGTTCTGCCGCGCGATCTTCATCTTTAGCGGAAACTCCCATAAACATCCACGACCCGCCGGCGTTAAAAAAGGCGCGTTCGATCTGCGGATAGCCATCTTTTTCTTCCGTCATATACGGCGCAATCCGTTCAGAGATGGCAAACCCTATCCCCTTTACCTCTTCGTAAGAAAGTCCTGGCGGTACTATAAAGATGTTCTGCACCATATTGCGGTTGCCTTCCGGCAGGTACTCCATCTTTGGAAACAACAGCCAGACAGTTAACGCGGAAACAAACATAAGAACGCCTACCGTTCCCAGCCGAGTTACGTTATTTTTCAGCGTCATAGCCACAAGCGCGCGCATAATTTCAGAGAGTTTGCCACCCAGAAGCGTTATTTTTGACGCGAAAGGAAAGCTGCCGCCGGGCTTGCTTAGCGCGATCAAAGAACTCCACAGCATAGGTATCGCCAGCACGGATATAAACAGACTCAGGCTGATCGCGGCGGTAACGGCAATCGCAATGTCGCTGAAAAGCTGTCCCGCCTCGTCCTCTAAAAATATGATCGGCACAAAAACGGCAATTGTCGTCAGGGCGGATATAACCAGCGCACCCCAAACCTCCAGTGTACCTTCATATGCCGCGTCGAAAAACCGCTTGCCCATTTTTTTATGACGATCAATATTCTCCAGTACCACTATTGCGCTGTCCACAAGCATTCCCACAGCGAAGCTGATGCCCGCAAGCGATATGATATTCAGACTACGCCCCATCGCGCTGAGCACGGTAAACGTTCCAATCACGCTGAGCGGAATCGCAATTGCCACCACAAGCGTTGGCGTAACTGCCCGCAAAAAAATAAGCAGCACCAGCACCGCTAGAATGGAACCGAAGAGAATGTTTTGCTGAACAAGGGAGATCGCGCCTAGTATATACGGGCGCTGATCGTAGTTCCACACCAGCTCCAAACCTTGATCTTTTAGTATCGTTTCGTTCAGTTTTTTCGCTACCGTTTCCACCTCATCGGTCATAGCTACAACATTTACGCCAGCTTCGGGACGAATGCCAATTGAGATGCCCGGTTGTCCCCGGAATATGCCTATTCCGTCCTGTCGGGCGTTTGCCATCTCAATTGCAGCGATTTCTTTTAACTGCACCTTTCGCAAGCCATCAGCGGAAAGCACCAGTTCGCCCACAGACTCAACGTTTTGAAACTTGCTTGTTGTTCGTACGCGGTAAGTCCTGCGCCCCAGATCTAGCGTACCCGCCGACACGTCCACATTTTCACGTGCAATAGCGTCGATCACTCGATCGATCGTTATGCCCATAGAGGCTATTCTGACGGGATCAATCGTAATATGAATCTCGTCATTGATGCCGCCGCGGATAAAAAGCTCGCTTACGCCTTCGATCCTCTCAAACCATTCGGATATTTCGTTGTCAAAATAAGTCTGATATGTAGCGATGTTGCGCGTATTGCCCTCTAACGTTTGCAGCATCATCCAGACAGCGACGGGAGTCGTTTCGCCGGTGGCGCGAAGCACGGGTTTATCTACGTTGTCAGGGTAGTTTCGCACTTCGTTCAGCTTGTTTGAAACGTCTAAAAGCGATTTTTGCAGATCCGATCCCAGCTTAAAGCGCAGCGTAATGCGCCCTCTGCCTGTGGTTGATGTGCTTTCGTATTCCTCAAGATTCTCAAGATTTTTCAGCACCTTCTCCTGCGGTTCCACAATTTCGCTCTCAACTTCGTACGGCGTTGCGCCGCTCCAACTTGTCATAACGGAGATTTCAGGGCGGCTTACGTCGGGTGTAAGCTGATATGGCAGCCTGAAAAGACTGATAATTCCAAAAAGCAGAATAAGAATCAGACAGACGGTAACGGCTACCGGTTTGGTAATTGAAAACTTGACGATGTCCATTCTATTGCGGTTTCACGAGCTGGTTTGGCACAATCCGTTCGTTGCCTTTGGAAATCACCCTCATACCATCTTTAAGAACGTTTGATTTTACGGCGGAGTCCAAGCCGTCAAACCCAACCACCTCTACGTTTGCCAGATAAGCCACGTTGTCGGATACATAAAAGACAGCTTGCGATCCATTGCGGCTAATCACAGCGTCACGCGGCACGATCAGTACGTTTTCGGCGCTTTTACCCGGCAGTTTTAAGATGCCTTCCATCCCTTCCAAGAAAGTTTCGTTTGGCTGCGCGAAGGTAACACGGGTGAGAAACGAACGAGACGATATATCCCCTTTTGGCGATATGCCCGCAATTTTTGCCTCGTAATCGCCGCCCATTACGCTGACTACGACCTTGTCGCCCGTTTTGATCCGTGAGACCGTTTCCGCGCTTAAAAAAACATTTAGTTCGATCGTATCGGTTTTGGCAATACTAACGATGCCGGCTCCCGCAGCGAGATAATCGCCCGCGCTTACAAAGCGCTCTACGATTCTACCGCCAAAAGGCGCTCTGATCGTCCGCTTCGCAAGCTCGATCTTCATCGCTTTAATCTCTGCCTGCAACGCTTTGCTGGAAGCCTGAAACTCAATCGCCTTCAAACGGAACTGCTCGTAAGTTTGTTCGCTTACGCTGTTTTGCTCGAAAAGCGTTTTGTAACGTTCCGCGTCTTTCTTCGCCTGCGTTTCACCCGCAAGCGCCTTTTGCAGCTCCGCCTCTTTCGCTTCAATGTTGGCGCGCAGAATGGCGCTATCCTGCACCGCCAGTTCCTCGCCCTCTTTAACCTGATCGCCCGTATCTTTTTTAATAACGCTTAAAACCGCCGCGCTTTCAGCCGATAAAGTCGCCAGCGTACGGTATTTAAGCGTGCCCACATAGCTTTCAAACGGATAAAAGTTGCCTGTCTTAACGGCGACGGTTACGACGTTTACGGGATCGTCCGCACCACTAAGAAAAGTCCAGAACAGCCCGATCAGAAACGCCGCTTTTTTCATAGTGCTGATTTAACCTAACATTTCGTGAAGTTTGCGTGAAAGATTATTCTATCAAAAATAGTCCAAATTAGCGTTGTATAAAACTCCGCCTTCGCCGTAAAGCTGTTTTGGCGATACGAGCGCGGGAAATCATACGCAAAACGGAGCAATCGGCCTTTTAAAGAGATCGGCGCTTTGCAGATTTCACAAAGCCGTTTATTTTCGCCCACTCCCAGTTGCCCGTATCGTCATATTGTTCAACTAAAAAAATTCGCCCTCCCCTATTTGCATACTCTGACCGATTTTGAAACATTCACGCTGGCAAAGACAGCATCTCTGTGATAGCTGTATTTCAATCTCGTGTTCGTCAGATGGTATTTTGATCGTCGCGCTTTCTTTCCATAATAGACACTCTTGCCATCAAGGCTGTTATCGTACAACTTCTATTTGATACTGACCGACAAGCATGCAGGAAGACAAAACGCCGATAAGCGTAATGCACAACAAATGCTCTCATTCTTTAATCCAGGAAGCGATAGATAATAATGTACCAAACCCTAGCAAACTCCGAATATCCGTAATGTAATCACGGCAGTCAGACGGCGGGCGATAAGTTGAAGCTGAATGGCGAACGAAAGCATATCTTAAACTCTACTTAATACATCAGCCTAAGAAACAGCGCCATCAGCCGATCAATTCAGCCGGTATTTAAAATCTGCCGTTCTCGTTTGCGCGGATCGAAAGCGGGCGATTATATCCCTGATAAAATCTATCTCTTTGAGTATCAACTGAAGCTCTGAAGCGCTTCGCGCCTGTTTTGCCCTCTGGTCGAGCTGTTTGCGGCAGACCCTAATCTCCTCCAAAAACTCTCCGGCTGTGTTTTTAAAGCTCATTCGCCGTTCTCGTATAAAATCATGTTTACCGCCTGCGCGCTTTCAGCCACGCATTCTCTGGCGATATTCTCGGCTTCGCTTTTCACATATGCCATCATAACGTCCAACTCTTCCACGCTACGCTTTATCTCACGCGGATCGATTGCTCCGCCGTGTTCACTTAATGTCTGGTAGATCGCGAAACAGCCCGCGTTCAGTTCCTCCGCGAGATGTTTAAGCACCGTCTTGCGCGTCTGCAGCAGTGTCATACAAACTCCTTAATTAAGCTTGATAAGCAAAGAAAGTGCCCTTTTGTGTTTTGGGTAAATTTTATACATCGCCGTTTGCGGAATTTACACGATCATTCGCAATTTACAAGGGGTTCTCAATGAGCGTAGTAAAATTTTCCGCCATCAATCCGCACGAAGCCGGCTGTGCCTGTACGGGCGGGGGCAAAACGGGACGCGTCATACCGGCAAGCCGCGACTTCGACTATCCGACGGTTTTCTTTCCCGATGGCGAGTTATTGAAAAAGATAGGAGCGGAGGCTTTGCGCAAGCTGGTTTTCCGTCATCACTCGCTTCTGCGGGAGAGCGAAATAGGGAATATGTTCCCCAAAGACGAAGAGGAGTTCCTTCGACGCGTCAGCGCGATTGCGGATTTCATCGTTGAAGCTTGTGGCGGTGAACGTAACTACAGCGAAAGAGAGGGCAGAGATGTCTGTATCCGCACGCGTCACTTTCCTATAGAGATCACGGAAAAAGGGCGGGAAGTATGGCTGAGAACTCTCTATACAGCATTGGAAGAAAGCGGTTTTCCGCGGAAGTTTCGCGCGATGTATTGGGAGTGGCTGGAGCCGTTTTCGATACGTATGATCAACCGCCGCACGACCAAAACGCAGCCCGTTCGCATGACGTGGAAGAACGCGAAAGCTTTCGCCGATGGCAAACTCAAGGTAAAAAAGGCGGCTGAAACCTGCAAATGCGGCTGTCACTAATAACGCGACGGAGCTCGCTGCACGCCGATTAAAGAGGATCACAATATCATTAGCGTCGCGAAAGCGCGGGATTTGTATTTTAACTCCTTTAGGAAATTGATAGAGCGGGATTTGTGAAAATCGCCGCAATGATAAGGATAGAGCATGTTTAAAATGATAAGCAGCGTTTTGCTAT
>JAITRJ010000057.1 GCA_031288475.1 Helicobacteraceae bacterium
AAAGAGACGCGCGGGATGTGGCTGTTAAGCTATAACGATTGCGAGGCGATCAGAGAGCTTTACAGGGATTATCAAATTGAGGTGGTTACCACGAGATACACTCTCTGCGGGAGCGCCGAAGGTATAGCCAGAGAGCTGTTGATCCGCAATTTTTAGGAGATTTATATGAGTAAACGCAAATATCTTACTACTAAGGGCGGTCAGCTCCACAGCAAAGAGCGCCGACCGCGTATCTTACCAGGCAAAGCGCGATCCGTTTTGCGAAAGGATACGCGATGAGCAGTAAAGCTCCATTCGGCTGGGTCGGCGGTAAATCAAGGCTTGCCGATCAGATAATCGCGAGATTCCCCAGACACCGGCTCTATTGTGAGGTTTTCGGCGGCGCGTTAAATGTGCTGTACGCTAAGCCGCCATCTAAGATCGAGGCGATCAACGATCTTAACGGCGATCTGTCAATCTGCATACGCAGACTAAGGCGCGGCCGGTATCGCTCCCGTGCGACACACGCATAATAGGTGGCGAACATCTCTTGCCGCTTATTTCAGAATCCTGAACGCGCTGCTTGTCATTTTTAAGGAAATTTTGTTTACAATCGCATTTTCGCTTTGGAGTGATAATGAGAATTGCTATCATAGTAGTATGGCTGATCACCGTGTTTTGCTTCGGCGGTGATTTGGACACAGTTTTAAGCGAGGCAAGCGCAGGCATAGAAAGCGCGGCGGTGATCCAGAGCAGGATTGACGCGCTTGACGACGAAAGCAAGGCGCTTTACGAAGAGTACCGGGTGCTGGCGCGTCAGATAGAGATGCAGGAACGCTACAACGCCGAACTGGAGGGCTTGATTGTCTCGCAAAACGCCGAAACGGAAAGTCTCAAAAGACAAATAGCAACGATTGACGAAACGATGAGAAGCGTTCTGCCGCTGATCCGAAGAATGATCGACAGCTTTGAGGCTTTTGTTTCCTACGACCTGCCGTTTTTGCCAGCCGAGCGCATTGAGCGCGTCGAGCGGTTGAAAAATATGTTTACGCGCGCCGATTCGTCGATTGCCGAAAAATACCGCGTCGTTTTGGAGGCGTACGCGATTGAGAACGAATATTCGCGGACGATCGAAGCCTACGCTGGTGAGCTTGAAGATGGGAGGGCGGTTGATTTTCTGAGAGTCGGGCGGATAGGGCTCTACTATCTCACGCGCGATCACAAGGAGGGAGCACGTTACGATATGGACAAAAAAGTCTTCCTGCCTCTTAAATCCAGCGAAAGAGAGACGCTTCTTGACGCGATCAAGATTGCCAGAAAAGAGCGGGTGGTCGATTTGATCGCCTTGCCTCTCAGCGCGCCAAAGGTAAAAGAATGAGAAGTTTGATCGTTATGTTGTTTTTTTGTGTTTCAGCGGTGTTTGGCGACAATATGGATATTCTGCTTGATCGGATTAAAAAGGGCGGCGAGCAGGAGAGGGCGGCTGAGCTTGCAAGGCTGAACCGTTTTTTGAGTGAGCGTAACAACGCGGCGGTTTTGCTTAAAAACACCAAAGCGGAATATGAGAAGCTGCAGGCGTATGGGCGGGAGCTTTCCAGCAAAGCCGACGCGAACGAACGGACAAATGCCGGACTTAACGACGAATTGAGAAACAGAAGCGGCGTTCTTAACGAGCTTCTTGGCGTCTTCAAACAAAGCGCGGGTGAGTTTAAGGCGGAAACGGACGCTTCGATCACATCGGCGCAAGTACCAAATCGCCAGAATGAAATCACCGCCCTCGCCAATATGCGCGAAATGCCCAGCGCGGACGATCTGGAACGTTTTTGGGCACTCTATCTTGAGGAGATGATCCTAGGCGGCAGGATCGAGCGATTCAGGGCGACAGTCATCGATCAAAGCGGCGAAAAGAGCGAGCGTATGATCGTCCGGCTTGGCGCGTTTGGCGCGGTCGGAGGCGGAGAGTACCTCGTATGGAAGAGCGGTATGATTGCCGCGAGTACGGGGCAGCCCGATGGCGGCGTTCGGAGAGAGGCGCGGGCGTTTGAGAGAGCTGCGGAGGCGCAGAGCGTGGCGGTTGATCCTACGCGCGGATCGTTGCTGGAGCTTTTCGCGCTGCGCCCGGGTTTCTGGGAGCGAATGACGCAGGGAGGGGCGATCGGCTACTTCATTCTGACGCTCGGCATTTTTGGCTTTTGTCTCGGCGGGTGGCGCGTAGCCAGATTGCTGGCGATCGACAGGGCAGTGAAACGTCAAATAGCCGATATAAAATCACCGCGGAATGACAATCCGCTTGGGCGTGTTATGCTTGACGCGCGAAACGCCGAAACCATGCTGGATATGGAACTTAACGATTTAGAAAAGGGGCAGGGGGCAATCAAATTGCTTGCCGCCGCCGCGCCGCTTTTGGGGCTGCTTGGCACCGTTGTTGGAATGATCGGCGCTTTTCAGACGATCACGCTTTTTGGCGCTGGCGATCCGAAGCTGATGGCGGGCAGCATATCGCTCGCTCTTGTTACCACGATGCAGGGGCTGATCGTAGCCGTGCCGCTTCTGTTCATACATGGCTTTTTGCGCTACAGGAGTCAGATTATCAGCGATCGGCTGGAAAGCGCGCTGCTATGAACGTCATTACTAGTTTTCTCGATCAAGGCGGGCTGGCTATGTGGCTTTTGATGATTCTCTCGCTGCTGCTATGGACGCTCACCTTCTGCCGCCTGTTTTTTGCTGCGGAGGTTATGCCGCTTCTTAAAACGATTGTCGCCACTGCGCCGCTTCTGGGGCTTTTTGGCACGGTTATGGGAATGATCGAAGTGTTTGAGGCGATTTCGCACTACGGTTCCAGCGAACCCAGAGTCTTTGCCTCAGGAATCGCCCGCGCCACCTTCCCCACGATGGCGGGGCTCACAATTGGGCTGATCGGGCTGTTTATCTCCTCAAAATTTATCTACAAAATTCCAATCCGAAAGGTAAGCGATGAGAAGACGCAGAGATGACGGCGAAGCGGTTGTAGATATGACTCCCATGCTCGACATTGTTTTTATTATGCTGATCTTTTTTATCGTAACGGCGTCGTTTGTTAAGGAGTCTGGCATAAGTGTCAACAGCCCCTCCGCCGCCACCACGGAGACACAGGATAAGGGAAATATTATGATTGCCATCAACGAGGCGGGCGAGATATGGATTGATGGGCGGATGACCGACATACGCGCCCTCAAGGCAAACGTTACCCGCCTGAAAGCGCTCAACCCCGAAGGAGCCGTAATTATTCAGGCTGACGCAAGCGCCAAAGTTCATCTGCTTGTCGAAGCTATGGATCAAGCGCGGCAGGCTGGAGTGGAAAATGTATCTATTGCTGCGCGCCGCAAATAACCCGTTTTTAAAAGGATCGGCGGCGATTGCGCTGGGAGCGGCGGTTTCGCTGATCGTTTTCTGGCTTATGGCGCTTGCGACAAACTTCGCGCCTAGCAAACGGGATTACTCCGAATTTAACAAAATTGTCGATTTTGTCAGAGTCCGCGAAGAAAGTGAGATTATTGAGCGGCGCCGGCCTGTTCCTCCGCCTAAGCAGATGCCGCCGGAACCGATGGAGATTGATGTCGGGGCGATTGAGGAGCAGAATCTGCGCCCGTTTGAGATTGACACATCGGCGCTCTCGTTAACCGGCGCGCCTGTTTTGACAAGCGGGCTTGTCGCCGAACGCGGGTTAATTCCAATTTCCGGTCTTTCACCGCAGTATCCTCGCGCGGCGGAGATACGTAGAATCGAAGGCGAAGTTGAGCTGGAGTTTATCATTGACGAAAGCGGCAATGTAAGAGATATAAAGGTTATCACGGCGGCGAACGGCGACTACTTTATTGACGCTGCGATTAAAGCGGTTGCGCGTTGGCGTTTCGCGCCTAAAATCGTAAACGGCAAACCGGCGCGCCAGCTTGCCAGACAAAATTTCACCTTTAGGCTGGATCGATGAGAATCTTATGTTTATGGGCGTTTTTTTTGGTTTTCCTGAACGCGGCTCTGCCGCTGGAAGAGGCAAAAGAGCTGCTTGACGCGGGACGCTATCAGGAGGCATACGAGCCGCTCAAAAAAGCGATGGCTATGGTTGAGAATCCGCCTATCGGTTGGCGGCGTGTTCTGGCTTCGCTCTGTATGGAACTAAACAAGACAGACGAGGCAATTGAAGTCTATAAGGGGATTGTGCCCGATAATGAATCTAAAGAGGAGGATTTTATCGGGTTGTTTTACGCTTACGCCATTTATGGCGACGAAAAGAAGGCGCTTGGGGTTCTTACCGCGGCGCAGACGGCGGGCAAGCTCAACAAGGAGTCTAATTTAACGCTTTTTTCAAGCGTACTGGCGCAAAACGGCGGGGCGATGAGGGCGGCGAAGATTATGCGCCGCGCGATTGGCGAAGGCAGGATTGTCAAATCGGCGCAAAATTACGAAAGGCTTTTTCATCTCTACCGCCAAGCCCGCGAGTACAAAGAGGCGCTGAACGCTATCGATTCGGCGCTTGCCGTTGAGGCAAACGAACGGCTATATACGAAATGTGCTTATACCGCCTTTGAAGCGGCGGATTACGCAAAAGCGATTGAATCGGCTAAGAGGGCGCTGGAACTTAACGCTACCCGCGCGGATAATTTACGGTTCCTGATCGGCGCGGCAGCAATTGAGATAAAAGATTACAGAATGGCACGATCAGTTTTTGGCGAAGTTCTCAAATCGCGCAGGCACGCCAAGCGGGCGCGAAATTGGCTTAATTACCTTGACGATCTGACAAGAGAAAATTCGTTTAATATCTAAGCCGACTTACCTGTAACCTGAACCTCAAACAGATGTATATCGCTCATATGTGCTTTACGGTCGGCAATCACCTTCCGCTTCCGGCGCTCAAACCCCTGCCAAAGTTGCGATACGATACATTTCCTTCAAGTTATGGCTGATTGTTGCGTAACCGTATAATATTCGAGAGAACTCGACCAGTATTGTTTTTCTGCCAAAGATGCTCAACAGGCAGCTATTCCTGAATAGAAAAATGAACCAATCCAACAAAAAGGACTTCTGATTCACAGGATAGCTAATTACATTTTGTTTTCGTCGGGCGGCATTCAAAGGATATACAATCATTCGGAGCATGGCAGCCAGCGTATAGAATGGGCTTTGCTTAAACTAAGCCCAGATAATATCCCCCAGACCATAACGTCAAGAGTTTCTTTATGTTTTAAGCGTCCAGCGTTGCATTTTCAGGAAGCCTAAAATCTCTGGATTATTGCGTCGCGCTTCGCGATTTCTTTAAACGCTTGCCTCCGCGCAACAGATGGCGCAGGAACGCGCGAAGCGTTTTAAAAGAACATTAATTGCTGCCTATAGGGTGTTTGAAGAAACAGCGCTGTTTAATGACATTACAAGCAAATGCCGTGTTGGAAGTTTTGACTGGCACGCCGCCGGCAACACACGCGTTTTTTGTAAAAAATTTCCATATGAATTATGAGGCTGTTTTGTAGTCTCGAATTTGGAAACAGCCTCAAGCATTTACGTTTCGCAGATTTCATATTAACAATGCCCCGTCCCGGCGGCGCTTCGCGCGTCCGCCGGAAATACGCCTCCTGAAGACCCGTTTTTGTACGCCGGTCAGTCTGTCAGCTTACCCTTTTGCTTTATCGCGATAAGCAAGAGGAAGAGAGTGAAAAGCGCGGCGGCCAGAAAAAGTCCGGCAGCAATTCCTACCGTATAGGACGCTGCCGCGTTTCCCGTCACGTTTGCGATGAGCGGGCCGAACCCCTCGTCGGCGGTAATGATGTAACTAGTTACCACCACCGTCATAAATGTCGCCGGTATCAGCGCAATCCAGTAGTTTTTGGCTGTTTTGGCGAGATAGGCGCTGATTGCCCAGAGTGCGATTGTCGCAAGGGTCTGATTTGACCATGCGAAATAACGCCACACTTTGCCAAAGTTTTCCGCGCTGACCTGAGACCATAACACCAGCGCGATGCCGATGGCAAAAAGCGGGAGCGCTACGATAAAGCGATTCTTGACAGGCTTTTGATCGAAGCGTAAGGCGTCAGCAATGGTAAGCCGTGCGCTACGGAACGCCGTATCGCCCGATGTTATCGGACAGGCGACAACGCCGAGAATGGCGAGCGCTCCGCCGACAACGCCCATCAGTTCAACCGACACTTTCGCGACAACGGTCGCCGCAGAACCTGCCTCCGCAAGACCCTCCTGACTGCCGAAATGCCCCATCGCCGCCGCTGCCCAAATCATAGCGACAATGCCTTCCAGAATCATAGCTCCATAGAAAACCTTGCGTCCGTCCATTTCGTTTCTGATACAACGCGCCATAAGCGGCGACTGAGTGGCGTGAAAGCCGGAAATTGCGCCGCACGCAATTGAAATGAACAGAAACGGGAAAAGCGCGTTGCCATAAGGGTGCAGGTTTTCAAACGTGAATTCGGGAATCGACGCGATTTCCCCTGTTGCAAAAAGCATAACGGAGATGCCAACGCTCATGATGAGAAGCGCCGCGCCGAAAACTGGATAAATCCGCCCGATGAGCTTGTCAATCGGCAAAATCGTCGCGCAGATGTAGTAAATCATAATGATCATCAGCGTAGCGGTAAAGACACTCTCGTTATTCGGGTCGATGAGGACGTTGAGTACCTGAGCCGGAGTATAGACGAAAACTACGCCGACAAAGATGAGCAATACGACGGAAAAGACGCGCATGATGTATTTGGAGTTTTTGCCCAGATACTTGCCGACAAGTTCGGCGATAGTAATACCGTCGTTGCGGAGTGAGAGCATACCGCAAAAGTAGTCGTGCGTCGCGCCGGCAAAGATACAGCCGAAAACGATCCAGCAGAAAGCCGCAGGTCCCCAGAGCGCTCCCGCAATAGCGCCGAAGATAGGACCAGTTCCAGCGATGTTGAGAAATTGAATAAGGACCGCCCGCCATGTCGGAATAACCACAAAATCAACCCCGTCGTTAATACGGACTGCCGGGGTCTGCCGGTTCGGCTCAACCTTAAAAACTTTTTCCACTATTTTGCTGTACACAAAATATCCGCCTATTAAAGCGGCGATGCCAATTAAAAAAGAAACCATACAATTACTCCTTTTGCTCATTATAATAGAGGAATATGGATTTGTCAAAATAAAAACTAAAGTTGTTATTAATTACTTGAATCAGTTTTTGAAACTGATTCAAGTAATAAGTTTACTCATAATACTAAGATTGCTTCGTTCTCTCCAGCGTAAAAATATATTTGTCCTTAAAATTAAATGAAAAAGAATAATAGAAATGAATTAAATAAAGCGCAAAGATTAAAAATAATAAAGTTAAGCAAGAGTAATCGCGATGATTTTTAAAGTCGGCGTATTGCGAGTTTCAACGCTTTAAATCGACTCCAGCTATTGCCGACATAATTAAGAGAGAGTAGCCGCGTTTCCGCCGCTTCTTATCGGTAAACCCGAACAATACGTTGGCGTCCGGCGTTACCTTTGTCGGGCGCTTATTGCCTGCTTCGCCCTGATTTCCGCTCTCGCGGGTTCAGTTTCTTTACCGGATCAATATGGGTTGTTACCGGTGCGCGTCCAGATATTCTCTAAAATACGCGGCGTCTAATTTCGCGCCATTCGTTAAGCGTCCGTTATAAATCCGCGTCTTTTAAGATTTAGTATCAGCGCGGCGAGCCCGCCTTTTTAGATAACGGCTGTTCCACTTTTTTCGGAAAGCCACCCGTATATCTTGCGGAAGGTAAATTCAGACTCTTGAAATGTTACGCGTTTTATTGCGCTTCTCTCTTTTCGTTTGGTTCGGCACTTCGGATATTTGAGCCTTTATAGCATTGTTTCAAAGCTTAGCAAAGCTATTGAAGTTTAATGTATACCGCCTTTAGCTTTCTGGACGCTTTAATAGTTTCCGGCCGAATCCTGACGGAAACTCTGAAAGACGGAATGGCGCGATGGTGAAAATATCAATAGGCGATCGCGAAGCGCGGCGCGCAATCAAGACGCGCTCGATCTCTATCGCGGAGTGAATATTTCGTGAAGCGTGTTCGCCTTTTGCATCCACTCGCCAAGCTCTCTCCAGCGATCCTCTTTGACCAGTTTTTTTGCCAGAGAAAACTCGCGTTCAAACACCTCAAGCGCCGGCAGAATTGCCTGCTTGTTCTGCGTAAATATATCCACCCAGACCGCGCTTGGGCTTTTGGCGATACGGCTCATATCCCTGAATCCTCCCGCCGCAAGCGTCAATATACTTTTTTTGTCCTCCTGACTGAGCACAGAGTTCGCAAGCGCGTAACTGATCGCGTGCGGCAGGTGGCTGATAAACGCCGCGTGATGATCGTGATCCGACGAACGCATCGTAACGGTGCGCATACCTATGCCGGCAAACATTCCGTTTACGCAACTAAGCGCCTCCGCAGAGTTTGCTTCTGTGTCGCACAGCACGGCGATTCTCTCTTTGTACAGCGCGGAGAACGCGGCTTTCGCTCCAGAATACTCTGTTCCCGCCATCGGGTGCGCGGCGACGAAGCGTTCGCGTATCTCCTTCGGTATCGCGTTTACGATCGCCACCTTTGTACTTCCCAGATCGGTGAAAAACGCGCTTTTTTTGGCGGCTGTGAGCTTTGGCAGCAGAGAGACAATCGACTGCACCGGTAAAGCCGCCACGATCAGATCGCAGCTTTTGATCAGTTCCTCCAGCGCGAGCGCTTCGTCGATCATTCCTATTTTAAGCGCGAAAAAAAGGCTTTCCTCTGAGCGGTTATAGCCCGCAACGCGATCACACAGCCCTCTCTCTTTTACGGCAAGGGCGAGCGATCCGCCCATCAGCCCAAGACCGATAATTCCAAGTGTCATCATAACCTCGTCAATAAAACGAATCTTATCTAATGCCATTTAAGCTAAAATCCGCCCTTTAATAAAATAACGGAAACCAATGCGGATACTGCTTTTAATCGCTATATTTTCCGCCTCGCTGGGGGCGAAAGTTTATCCGGAGGTGCGCTTTGAAGGGCTTTTGCGTCTTTCTCTCCTTTCGGCGACGGAAATCATCGGCTTTGGCGCGCGTGAGGACGTGAGCGAGGAGAAGATAAACAGCGCCATACAGAAGCTCTTCGCGCAGCAGTACTTTACAGACATATCGGTCGAGGAACAGGACGGAGCGCTGATCTTTCGCTTCAAGGAAAAGCCCGTCGTGGCCAATATATCCTTCAAAGGTCTCAGCGAGACTGAGGTAAACGACAAATATCTCCCCGTTTTTGGCATTAAACGTGGCGAAATATACGATCGGGGGCGCGTGGAGGCGGCGAAGAAGCGGTTGATTCTGCTTTCGCAAAGCGAGGGATACTACGATCCATTGGTTGATGTGGAGGCGCAGATCGACAAGGCGAATAACCGCGCGGATTTGATCGTTACCTACGCGAAGGGCAGTCAGATTACGATCAGCGAAGTAAATATCGCTGGGGCGAAAGCGTTGAGCAAAAGCGATTTGCAAAAGTCGCTGGCAAACAGGGAGCGGCAGGCTTTCGGCTGGTTTCCGGGACGCAGCGGCGGCGAGCTGAAACTGCTTGAGCTGCCGTACGACAGCGCGAGAATGCGCGACGTTTATCTCCGCTACGGCTATCTGGACGCAGAGGTGAGCGACCCGTTTCTGCGAGCTGATTTTGACAGCTACTTCGCCACGCTGGATTACACCGTCGTCGAGGGGGAACAGTACGGCGTTTCCTCCGTGTCAATCGAATCAAAAGAGCGATCCGGCGAGTTGAACTTTCTGCTGCCCGCCCTCAGGCTTCAGCCGATGAACCGCTTTGATATTACCAAAATGCGCGCCGATCTGAACATGATCCGCGAGGAAGCGGCGGAAGGCGGCTACGCCTTTGCCAGGGTCGCGCCGGACATTCGCAAAAATATGGAGAATCACACCGCGTCGATCGTCTATCGCGTCGAGTACGGTAAAAAGGTCTACATCCGCGATGTAATCATCACCGGCAACAATCGCACGCTTGATCGCGTGATCCGCCGGGAGATATTTCTGGCGCGCGGCGATCTATACAGCCTGCGCGATATACGAGAGTCCCGAATGTCGCTGGGAAGGCTCGGCTTTTTTGAGGACGTGCGGATCGACGAACAGCGCGTAAGCGAGACGGAGATGGATCTGCTGGTAACCGTAAAAGAGACTTCAACGGGCAGTCTGGCGGTTGGGGGCGGCTACAGCACCTACGACGGGTTTATCTTCAACGCTTCGATCAGCGATCGCAATCTTTTTGGCAGTGGTCTTGGCTACGGCTTTAGCATCGACACCTCCAAACGCACGCGCCGTTTTGAACTATCTTTGGACAACCCGCGCGTGCGCGACAGCCTCTATTCGCTTTCGTTCTCGCTCTACAACACCCACTACGAAGCCATTACGTACACCCGCGATTCGAAGGGAGGAGGCGTAACGCTGGGACGCCGCTTTGGGCGCAATCTGCGAAGTTCCTTGACGACGAGCGTCTCAAACAACGAAAACGAGTACGAGGAGCCGGACGACTTCTATGTTAATGGCGAGACAAGCAAGCTTTCCCTGACGCCCAGCGTTTCGTACGACACCACCGACGACTATTTTGTGCCGAGAGAGGGCTTTATATTTTCGCAGTTGCTGGAGTTCGCTGGTTTCGGACAGGACGAGGAGTACATCAGAAGCAGCACCTCTTTTGCTTTTTACTACGGCTTTTCGGATCTGCTTGACTACGATCTGATATTTCGCTACCGCGCCCGTTTTCAGGCGGTCAGAGCCGATATAAACGACATCGTCAGGTATCCAATCGCCTCACGGCTCTTTTTGGGTGGTACGCGCAGCGTCAGAGGTTATCAGAGCGGATCGATTGCCCCTTACCGCTACGACAGCAACGGAGAAATTGCCATAGACAGCAACGACGATGTCCGCTACATGGGGGGCAAAATGGCGTTTAACAACTCGGTGGAATTCAGCATTCCCGTCATTGAGGAGGCGCGTATGCGCTTTACTTTTTTTTACGATTTCGGCGCGATTGGGATCGATGATCTGTCTATGCGGCGCAGCAGTTGCGGTGTGGCGTTTGAGTGGTTTTCACCGATGGGACCGCTTCAGCTTATCTTCGCCGCTCCGATCGACGACGAGCCGCAGGATTCGATCTCGCAGGTTGAATTTAGTCTGGGGCAAAGATTTTAAACATTCGCCGCCCGTTCGGGCGGCGAATGTGATTACTGAAGGAGTCTTAATACGTTCTGCTGAAGGGCGTTTGCCTGACTCAGGGCGTAGCTGCCCGACTGCATCAGGATGCTCTG
>JAITRJ010000020.1 GCA_031288475.1 Helicobacteraceae bacterium
ACTAGCTTCGCGCACTTTGGGGAGCTCCATTCGAGAGTCCAACTTCAAACTCAACTTTACAGGATTGACGCCGAAGTGATTGTAAAAGTAGCGATCCTCGTAGGCCAAAAGCGCGTCAATATAGTAGGGCGAAACTTCATCTATGGTAACGGGGAAACGCCAGATTCCGTTGCTGTCCGCGAAACGCCACAGCGGAGTCCCGTCATCTGCCAGAACGACCCTCGCCATTCGCGCCTCTTTAAGAGGCAGCGGAAAGAGATTGTCCAATGTTATCAGCAGGGCGGGCAGAACGACACAGACAGCAAACAGAACATTTTTAACTCTTTGCATCGTTGATCAGCGGCTTCCCCGTATAAAGGGAAAGCCGTACCACTACTTAACGATCAGCGTGTCCCCGCCTGCGCCGATCGCGTAAAACTGCGGCGAATACATCGACTCAACAAAAGGCGGCGGCACCGCGTAGCTGCCAGGGCTTACCGCCCTCGCCAGATAGACGATTGTTGCCCCATTATCTTTGTCCAGATCCAAAGCGGCGACATAACGATCGTCTCTGAACTCCTGATGAATGATCCTTGTCGCCTCAACCGCGCGCGCGAGTTTTTTGTTCTTCGGCACCTCTGTATTCTCCAGACTGACGCTGCTGGTTCCAAGATTCTGGTTCTCCAGCTCCAGCCCCGCTGGCAGCAGATCGACGACAAGAGCATCATTTATTCTTCTCAGATCGGTCCCGATCCTCAATACCACAACCACAAGCTCGCCGCTCTTTATGCTGCCAAGCGTCGTTTTATCGCCGCCGGTCGTGTAGTACTCCCTGCTAATCACAAAGCCTTTGTTTTTCACCTCCTTAGGCGCAACAACCGGATAACCGACAATTTCAAGCGTGGCAAATATTGAGCGGCTGCCGCTGTTTAGCACGTTTTGCCACGCGTTGATTCCGTTAAAGTCGTATATTCTGCTCACCGCTTTTTGGGCGTTTTGGAAACTTGCCTGCCCGTTTGCCGAGTTTATTTGCGCCTCCCAGTCCGGCTCGTCGCCTAAAAAGTGCCTCCCAAGAAGCGCGATTGCGTTTCTCTCCTGCGTGGAGAAGTAATTCTTTGTCCGGATTTCGCCTGAAATGGACGTAAGTATCTCCAAACGCCGATCCTCAAGCAAATCGTATTCATACATAAGTGATAAAGCATAGCCTCTGTCCCTGAACGGCGTGCCGTAATCGCCATACCAATAGTAGTCGGAGTCTCTGCCGCCATCAATGCTAAACGACAATTGGGAAAGCAGATCGTTCGCTTTGGCAACGTCTCCCATCAATTTAAGCGCGATCGCAAGCTGCAATCTGCCAAGTTCGGGCGATTTACTATTCACATTTTCGTAGAGACGCCGCAATTCGGCAAGGCTCGCTTTCTGCTCCCGCGCAAGCACAAACGCCGCGTAACTCTTAATAGAAAACGAGAGACGGACTATATCGTCCGAATACGTATTAAAAGAGGAAGACGATCCCGCAAGATAGTCCTGCAACCGCCAGATCGCCTTTGTCAAAGCGGCTTGCGGTACTTCAAAACCCTGCTCCTTCGCCCGCAACAGAAAATCGGTTACATAGACGCTCGCCCAATACGCCTCCGAGCTGTCCGCGCTCCAGAAACCAAACGATCCGTTGCTCTTTTGCATATTAAGCAGCCGCGCGATCCCTTTGTTTACGTTCGCTTTGCGGTCCTCATTCGTCGAGGTTTGTATGCCAAGCTCGGTAAGCTGCTCGGTGGTGTAGTAGATAGAGGGGTAAATACCGCTCGTCGTCTGCTCCACGCAGCCGTATGGATACGCGAAAAGCTCGCGGATCGCGTAGGCTATGTGAAGCGGCGGAAACGCAGTAATGTTCAACACAGCCTGAACCGTACTCGGCTCCAGCCTGTTAAGCGTACTGTTGATGTCCTCCTTGCTGAGCGTCTCACCCTTGCTCAACTGTTTGACTAGTTTAAAAGTCTCTGCGGGATACGGGTGGCGGACGCTTATGTCCCACTTGCGCTCTATCTCCAGTTCATTGCCATTTTGATCCTTCGCGCCCAATAC
Source organism: Helicobacteraceae bacterium (assembly GCA_031288475.1). Taxonomy (GTDB): domain Bacteria; phylum Campylobacterota; class Campylobacteria; order Campylobacterales; family SZUA-545; genus JAIRKM01. The sequence continues at coordinate 2,062 of JAITRJ010000020.1, forward strand.
CTCTATGATTACCACGCCCTCGCCATAACCGTATTTGGCGGTAATTGGTATATATATCACGCGTTTCTGTTTATCAGAAACCTGAACGGATTGCGCCGCTTTACCCGTAAGTGAAAGCAGCCCCTCAGCTTTTACGCGTACCTGTACATTTTGATTAACGCCGGACATATTGCTTAAATCCAGCGCGAACATACTATTATCGCCACCCGCCAAAAAGCGCGGATGGTTCAGCTCCACCACAAACGGCGCGGCTACGACCACCTTTTGTTCAAAGGAAGCAAAATCCTCGCCGCTCCACACCTGCGCCATAAACCGCAGCTCGCCGTTGAAGTCTGGAATCTCAAAGACCACCTCTGCCTCGCCGTTCTCGTTTAACTTGATCGGTTTAGATTGCATAGCGACCATCTGAATCTTCGTCAGCGGCTGCCTGCCGGTTTTATCCAGCGCTATGTCGCCGCCGAAGCGCATTTTCGCATTCCGACCTTTTGACTCGATCAGGGAGCCGTATATGTCGAACATATCGACATTAAAGGCACGTTTTGCAAAAAATCCCTCAAACGGATCGGGGGTTACAAAATTCGTGATATTGAGTATCCCGCTGTCAACCGCCGAAACGATCGCGTATATCTCCTTTCCCTTCTGCGCCTCGCTCAGATTGATCTTCAGCCCGACCCGCGTCTTACTCTTAGGCTGAACGCTGGAGGGAATATTAAGCGCGAAGTCAAGTTTCCTGTCGCTTCGATCAAGCGGCAGGTGCAACAATCCGAGCGTGCGTTTAGGCGTCGCGTGGGTCTTTTTGCTGCCGCCCCTGATCACCGCTGCGCCTACGTATATATCGTGCGTGTTCCACTCCGCCGGTACAGGAATGTCAAAAGCCGAACCCTCTTTCTCAACCTCAATCGCCTGCCACCACAGCAGCCCGCCGTTGTACTCCACAAAAAGATAGCCACTGCCGCTCTCTGGCGACTCAACCGTCACCTTAGCGATATCGCCCGCCTTGTATGAGGGCTTGTCGATACGCAGCTTGATCTGCTCCGGTCTCGTTCCGCTGATACCGCCGCTCTCCTGCCAGCTCCAGCCTGCCCAGAAATGGACACTGCTCACCGCGCCGCCATCTCTGTCAACCACCTCGACGACATAAGGACCCCACTCCACATCGAAGCTCACCTTTGCGCTTAAACCCTTTTCAACGGCGATTGTACGGCTTTCCAACGTAATCTCTCTTTCGCGGTAGTCGTAGTTCCACCCCTCATCGCCGCTGTACCAGTAGTAATCGCGCCGCTTTCGTATCAAATTAACCTGAAGATTTTTATTCTCCAGCCGTTCGCCGTCTTTGTTAGTATAGATAATTTCAAACTCCGCACTGCTGTCGTAATCAACGGCAAATGTCTGTTCGTAGCGATCGTAGCGATAGTCATATATGTCCTTCCTGCCGAAATTGGGCTTGATCGCAGGCAGCGTTTCCTTGGGCCAGAACGGTTGAACCGCCGTTCTTGTTACCGGTCTTCCGCCCGATTCCATCAGACTTGCGGTAAACACAATATTCAACGGCGAATCGATGGACGACCATTTGTTATTGACTATAATCCGCGCCTTCCCCTCTCTGTTCAGCGACGTTTCTATGTCGTCTAGAGAACCGGAACGCTCTTTGTTTCTGACCGATCCGAAGTAAAACCCCGGCAGACTCTTCACCGCCTCTCTCAGCGGTCGCTTAACGATCTCACCGACAAGTACGTTGCCCGCCGCGGGCGCGCCGTAGAGGTATTTGCCATACAGATCAAACGCCGCGTCTTCTTTGCCGATAATCGGCACGTCCTTGGTGATAATCTCAAGCGCCATCTTCTCTGGCATAAAATCTTCCACTTTGAACTGATAGGTCTGTTCAGACTCATATCCCAGATCGAATTTAAAGAACCAATCTCCCGTCGGCGCGTTGCTGGCCAATTGGTACTCGTATTGATAGAAGCCGTCGATTCCCTGCCATGTAAAGGTTTTTGCGATTTTGTTGTCGCCCTGAATGATCGTTACCTTGATCGGACGATTGTCGAGAGGCTTGCCGTCCGCGTCCCGCAAAAGCGCGTTGACGTACACCTTTTCGCCTGATCGGTAGAGATCACGAGGTCCAAAAGCGAAAAGCGTTCTTGCCAGCGCGGGTTTTCCGGCAATGGCAAACTCGCCTAAATCAAGCGCGCCTCTGTCTAACACGACAAAGCTTGTTTTACCATCTTTTTCCGCCAGCAGCGCAATGGCGTTCGAGTGATACGCAAGCGCGAGGTGTCCGTCTTTATCCGTCTCTCCGCTGCCGATCGGATCGCCATTCTCGCCGAGAAGTTCGATCTTTACGCCGCCGGTTGCCCTACCATTCAGCAGGCTTTGCGTAAATATCTCTATGTTTCCGCCTCCGTGCGGGACGTGAGCGATCGCTCCAATGTCAGTTATGGAAAAGAGCGTAACGGGCAGCATATAGTCATTGTAGCGCCCCGATCTGGACAACACCGCGTAATAGACGCCCGGTTCGCTAAGCTGCGGTATATCTTTAATCGGCAGCGTTACGGTTTCGCGCGTATTTTTCCTGATGCCCAGATCAAACCCGCCCGTATAGACCAGCTCCGACTCCGCACTTCTTTTGTCCAGATAGTAGCTCTCTGTTTTGTTCTCTCCGTAGAGCAGGCGGATAAACTGCGGCAGGTTTTTTCGGTCGACGCGGAAAAAATCCACGTTTATCTTATTGATGTTTACGGCGCTGACCGGCAGCCCCTCCGAAAGATCCGACGGCAGCAGGGAGGCTTTGGAGGCAAAACCGACCGAGGGTTGGAGTTCGCGCGTAACGATGTTAAAAAAAAGAGGGGTGCTTTGCCCGGTAAGGCTTTTCTGCGCAATGTTTTTTATCTTGGAATCTTCTATCTTTATATTGTATTCGATTTCAGGCTCAACGTATTTTAAACGCAGTTCTTTCTTGTTTGGCGAAAGCTCCCACGACGCGGCTTCCTCTACCCTTTTATTGACGTAGACCGTGATAAAATCATCAAACTTCTGATTATCCAGCAGAGGCGTCGAAAACGTGATAACAATCGCCGCTGCCCCATCGATCGCCATCTCGGAAACATCAAGAATTGTAAAGGGCTTATCCGCAAAATCCGCTGCGGAATATACGTAGGTTTTCGAGGTCATAGGGCTGTCCGCGGATGCGTTCTCTGTGGAAACGGCTGACCCGCCGCCCAAAGGAAACCTGCTTGCCAGCAAAAACGCTGCTACGGCGACAACAATCACTCCTGCTATGATAACCGCTATCTTACGCACTGATATCTCCTGACTAAAATATCTACGAAACAGCGCGGGCATTGTACCAGAAAGGAACTTGAAAAAAACTGAAGGGATCCGCTTTCTGTTTCGCTTTTTTTGCTGCCGCGCGCCGCCGCGCTTCATATGCTTAATGCCCGCCTTTCCTATGCAAATGAACGATGCGTAGCACGCGCTTTATCTAGAAGATGTTTGGCTAATGATCGCGGCTAGGAAAATACAAGCGCGATATAAATAGAGTCTTTGTTGATATGGTCTGCGCGATGGTAACGCTTGGCGCTTTGCTGAAAAATCAATGCGAAATGTTTTGCGCTAGATAAGCAAAGCTGGCTTAGCGACGTTGCTTGATATATATTTTCATAGTTTGTCGTCTGACTTACGACGCGCTTAATCAAAGCGTTTAATTTTATATCCGTAAGAAAGGCGGTTATTGGAGCTCTTGCTGCTCACAGAAATATTATCGAAAAGCCGGCGTATAAATGGTTCAAAAGCAAGATTCGGATAAAGGCTGCGTATGCAGAGTTTCGTACGCGTATGGCAGCTTTATAGAGATCAGTTCAACGGCGCTATAAAAAGCCTTATTTTATGCGCTTATCCCGCGCCGATGTTCAAGATCGAGCCATATTTTCATATCCCCGCCAATCGCGCCACCGTGCAGAAACGCCGTTTTATGGAAAGAAGCGGCGGTCAGCCTGCCGCCGTTCAACGCGAAGCTCTCATAGCACAAAATCCAATCGATCCGATCTGCTAAGCGGTTTAACAATCCCGCGCCGCCTTCAATCAAGATAAAGCCGCTGTCCGCGTCTAGTTTTTCCGCGATCGAAACGTTTCTGTCCGGAACGTTAAACAGCGGAATCGTCCTGTCGAAACTACCCCGTCTGGAGATAACAAGCGCGTTAGGCGCTCTGCCGCCGACACGCCTCGCGTCCAGAATCGGACGATCCTGTCTGACCGTGCCGCCGCCCACCACGATTAGATCGCACAACGACCTGAGAGCGTGCACCTCGTCCAGCGCCAAATCGCCGCTGATCCGTCCTTCATCAATCGTGCCGTTGAGCCGCTGCGCCCACTTGAGCAGAACGAAGGCGCGGCTAAGCCAAATTTTAAACGGCGTCAAGAGAGCATCGCATTCCTTGGGCAGTACACCGCGAATGATGGCGATGCCGCGATCGCGCAGATATTCGCCGCCCCCAGCCATTTTGGGGTTGGGATCGTCGCTGCCGATTACCACCCTCCTTACGCCCAGATCAGCTATCAGCGGCGCGCAGGCGGGGGTTCTGCCCGCTTTCGCGCATGGCTCCAGCGTAACAAAAAGGCTCGCGCTGGCAAATAAGTGATCGTGGTTATCGCGCAAGAACCCGCAAATTTTCTCGCTTGCCGTCAGTTTACGCAACTGCGCGATTTTCGTTTCATCGGGACAAAGCTTGCAGAATCCATCGAAAAAGGCGTTGATCTCCGCATGTGGATCTCCGGCTTTTCTGTGGGCGGCCACGGAGATCAACCGCCCGCAGCGATCAAGAAGCGCCGCGCCGACCGCTGGATTCGGATAGGTTAAAAGCTGATACTTCCACGCCTCGTCAAGCGCGAGATGCATATAAAACTCATCTCTCATTAAAATACTACGTTCGCCTTCGCCACTTCGTTGAAACCTACCGCTTCGTGCCCTTCCACAACGATTTTATCCTCCGCGCTCAATAGCCTGCCTTTGATTTTAGCGCCGCTTTTCAGCGTTATTTTGATCTTTTCGCCTATAGCGCCGCCAAAATGTTCCGCCGTTTTAAGCCTGCGATTAAGACCGCGCGAGGAGACCTCCAGCAGATACTCTCCATCGATCGGCGGCTTTACGTCCAGCAGCGGCGAAATAATACGGCTGATCGCGGCGCATAAATCAATAGTCACGCCTCCGCCCCGATCGATATAGACGCGAAAGATCGTTTTGCCGCCCTCTCTTACAATCTCCATATCGTAAAGCACGGCGCCCCGGCTTTTGATCAGTGCTTCAATCTCTTCTTTAAGGTTCTCCATCTCTATGTATCTCTTTAAAAATCTGCTCCAGATGCGCGGCTTTTTCAAGGGTATCGTCAAAAACGAAGTGCAGCGCTGGAGATTTGAACCAGCCGTCGTTTGCCGTAACAAAGCCTGCCAAAAAGCCGCTCGCCTTTTTGAGCTTGGCGACGAGGCGCGTCTGATCGCTCTTTGACACGCCGGCGGCGTCAATGTAGAGATGTGCGTCGCGTCTGCCCCTGGCAAGCTTCACTTCCAGCAGGGTAAGAGAAGAAAGTTCCGGATCGTTGAGTTCCGACATAGCGGCGGCAAGTCTTTCAAAGAGCGCGGACTGCGCGCGCTCCAGCCGAATCCGCGCCTCGTTCAAATTACCGCCTTAAAGACAGCGGCAACTTCCGTCGCCTTATATATCTGGATCAGATCGCCTACTTGAATATCGGGCGAACCATCCAATCCTATGCCGCACTCCAGCCCTTTTTTAACCTCTTTCGCATCCTCTTTGAACCGTTTAAGCGTTACGATCGTACCGCCATAGATTTCTTCCTCGCCGCGCGTTACTTTCGCAATCGCCCCTCTGAGAATCTCGCCGTCAATCACCATACAACCGGCAATACGACCCTGCTTTGGAATATCGAACAACTGCCTGACCTCAGCTTTGCCGATCAATTCCTCGCTAGTAACTTTGGAAAGCATTCCGCTTAGAATTCTGCCAACATCGCCTAACAGATCGTAGATCACATCGTAGCTGTATATGCGCACACCGAGCGACTTTGCCCGATCTTTGATAATCTGACTCGGCTTAACGTGAAAGCCGAGTATGATCGCGTTTTCGCTTGCGAAGGAGAGGGCAATATCGCTCGCGTTAATCTCCCCTACCGCCGAATGGATAATCTCCGCCTTCACCTCATCGTTGCGCAGTTTTGAGATGGAGGACGCAATAGCCTCAAGCGTCCCTTGCACATCAGCTTTCAAAATGATTGGCAGTCGTTTTAATCTGCCCTCCGCGATAAGGGAACCAAGGTCTTCCAGCGTCGCCTTTGTTGATCGCGAGAGGGCGCGCGAACGCTCATATTCGGAGCGTTTTTGTGCGTACTCCTTCGCCGTTTCTATATCCGCCATAGCGACCATCACGTCGCCGCTTGAAGGCACAGCGTCCAATCCTATCACCAGCCCCGCTTCCGAAGGATCTAGCCGCTCTATCTGCGCGCCGTGATCATTTGTGATCGCCCGTATTCTCCCGCTAGAGACGCCCGATACGACAAAATCGCCCACTTTCAGGGTGCCGTTCTGTACGATCACCGTCGCCACCGCGCCGCGCCCCTTTTCCAGCGAGCTTTCAATTACCGTCGCTTTAGCGAAGGTGCCTGTTTCGGCTTTCAGCTCCATCAGTTCTGCCTGCAGAAGAATCGTTTCCAGCAGCGTCTCTATGCCCGCGCCGCTCTTCGCGGAAACCCCCACGCACTCAACATCGCCGCCCCAGTCAAGCGGCGTAAGCCCAGCTTCAGCAAGCTCCGCCTTGACTTTGTCGATATTGGCAGATGGCTTGTCGATCTTGTTAATGGCGACGATGATCGGACACTTCGCCGCGTTCGCGTGGCTGATCGCCTCTTTCGTTTGCGGCATTACGCCATCGTCCGCCGCAACAACAATGATAACGATGTCGGTCGTGTTTGCCCCGCGAGATCGCATCTGTGAGAACGCCTCGTGCCCCGGCGTGTCTATGAAAGTGATACGTTTAGAATCTTTGCGCACGGTGTACGCGCCGATATGCTGCGTAATCCCTCCCGCCTCACCGCTTGCCACGCGGGAAGAGCGGATATAGTCCAGAAGCGACGTTTTACCGTGATCTACATGCCCCATAATCGTTACGATCGGCGGTCTCGGCACAGTTCTGCCGCTGTTTTTATGTTCGCTGTCGTACAGCGCGGCATAATCAAGCTCCTCGCTCACGTCCTTCGTGCGCACCTCTATACCAAACTCAACGGAGAGAATCTCAATTGTATCTTTACCCAGAAAATCGTTTTTCGTTACCAGCATACCAAAGTCGAACAGTTTTTTAATAACCGCTGAAATGGGCTGCTTTATCTTTTCGGCAAACTCATATACGCGCACATCTTCACTGATCTCAATGGCTTCAACTTTTTCGCGCGCCTCGCTTATTCTGGGGAAAGAGCGTCTCTTGCGCCTCTTCTGCCGCGCAATCGAATCTGTGCCCGCTATTCTGCCGGTGGCGGTGGTAAGCGTCTTCGCTTTTTCGTAGTCCTTTTTCGCGGTTCGCTCTTTGCGCTCCTGCTCCGCTAAAAAATCGCTTACGCCGATCGAGAGATCAGGCATTAAGACTACTTCGTCTTCATAGGCGTCGCGGCTGTCCAGATCGCGATCGCCGAGCATCTCTATGCGCTGTCCGGACTCTTTCCTGTTTGAAGAGATGATTGAGCGCCGCTCCCTTCTTTTGTGCCGATCCTCTTGCGTAGTATCCAGAGCGACTTTGTTTTTCCCGTAGGCATGAACGAACGGCTCCGCTTTGGATTCATAGCTGCCAAAACTCTGCCGTGTCTGCGGGTTTCTCTTATTGACAATTCTTAGTCCGGATTTAACCTTCGCTTTCTCCAGCGGTCTCTCGTCCGCCACGGGGGGCGCTTTTACGTTTTGAGCGGGCGGTGGAGGAAGGTCGGGCCGCGTCTTTGGCTCTTTTATCACCGGCGCTGGTTTAACGGCGCTTGCGGGATTTTCTCTCTTTACATCTTCCTTTTTAGCCGGTTCTTTCGCAGAAATACCCATCAGGTAGTCGTATATCTTTTCCGCCTGCTCGCTGGTAACCGAACTTTGAATCGACTTGGTAGGAATGCCAAGCGCGCGGCTGGCTTCAAGCGCGTCTTTTTTGGCTCTGCCCGCCTCCTGGGCTATCTCGCTGATTCTTACTTTTTCCAAACAGATTCTCCTTTGAGAGCTTCAATCAGCGTGAGGTCTGGCTCTTTCATTCCGCATGTCCGCGCAACCTGTTTTGCGATTTTGGGCGAACGCAGGCACTCCTCGCACAGATAAAAGCTTCGCCCGAAATTTCGGTATCCAACCACGGCAGAACCCACGCATTGCAACCGGTGCAACTCATTCTGGCTAAACCGTTTGCGGCAGATAATACACATTCGTACGGGCGACATCGGCGCGGATTATATCTCTACGCCGCTTTAATCGTCAAAAATCCGCCCTTACCCCTTCCGTATCAAACTCAACGCGCCTCACCTTCCATTGGGGAAACGATCTTTTCAGGGCGCTTTCAATTGTCAAAGCGGACTCCTCGTCCCGCGCCATATTAAAAAAGCTCGATCCGCTTCCAGAGAGAACGCTCATCAGCGCGCCGTTATCCAGAGCGCACTTTTGAACGTCAAATAACGGCGGCAGAAACCGCATTCTGATCTCCTGATGGAACCGATCGCGGGAAGCGGTTTTAAGATTATCAAAATTACCGCTCATCAGAGAGGCGACAAGAAGCGACGATCTGGAAAGGTTAAAGACGGCATCTTCCATAGAAACCCTTTTAGGTAGCGCCTTCCTGCTCTGACGCGTGGAGATCGTCTTATCCGGCATCACGACGATGGCGCGGAGATTTCCGTTCAAGCTGGTGCGCACAAAGCTGATCTCCTGTTCTTCAATCGCCGTAACACAAAACCCGCCGAAGGTGGCGGGCGTAATGTTGTCGGGATGGCGCTCGTACACAAACGCCTCCCGCAGCAGCGCCGTTTTATTGACCGTCTTTTTTGCCATAACGTTTGCCGCGAAAAGCGCCGAGACGATTACCGCTGACGAGCTTCCAAGCCCGCGGGAAAGAGGTATCTGATTGTTGAACCTGAACCGGAATTGCCTTCTAAATCCCGTAAGCTCCTCATACTTTTTGAAAAATATACTCAAAAATATGTTGCCGCTTCTTGTCTTGAGCATCTTTTCACCCTCGCCTCTTACCGAGATGCTGAAAAACCGCGACGGCGTTATGTCTACCACATTGTACAGCTTAAGCGCGATGCCCAAGCTGTCAAAACCCGGACCCATATTGGCGCTGGTTGCCGGAACGGTGATTCTCATCGCTCTTCCTCAAACCGCCGGCAGCAGATAGCATGGAGTTGTATCACCGCTAAAATTCGCCATATTCAGCTTTTTGGGCGGAATCAACCGGTTTTCCGGCGGATTCTCAAAACGGATCAGTTCAATCGACGAACCGTTTTTAACAAACCAGCGATTTTTATGTGAAAACACAGGCGCTCCGCCGGTGATGGCAAAGCTGTCGCATGCGGCAAAATCAATCTCTCTTGCAAGCGCGAAGGTGCGCATAAACACAAAACCCAGCTTAAGGCCCATAAAACTGCCCGGACCGTTCACGTACAAAACCCGTTTGATCGAGTAGCGCCGTTCAGCGGCGCTCATAAGCACGTAGAGGGATTCGGTAAGCGGTTTATCGCAGCTCTCCTGTTCGATCATCTCGCCGTTTTCATCGTACAGCGCGAAAAAACAGGGCTTCGCGGCGCTGATAAGCAGTACCGTTACGTTACGCAAAGACGCGCTCCAATTCTTTTTCCGCCTCGCTGACGCTTTCGCTCTCCACAATCTCAAACGCTTCGCTGTCGGATAAGATCGATTTTGTCAGCAGGTGATTTAAATGGTGGCTTCCCGCGAACGCTTCGTATTTACCCAGAAAGGGCGCGCCTAAAAACGCCATATCGCCGATCGCGTCAAGAATTTTATGGCGTACGAATTCGTCGGCAAATCGCAGACCCTCCGTATTAAGCACTCTTTTTTCGTCCAGCACGACCGCGTTATCCAAGCCGCCTCCCAATCCTTTGCCTATTGATCTCAGATAGTTCGCCTCCTTCAGGAAGCCAAAAGTGCGGGCGCGGGCGATTTCTTTTATGTAGTTCTCTTTGCTGAAAACGAAGTGGTACTCCTGACGCGAGATCGCGGGGTGATCGAACCTGATTTCAAAGCGAATCTCGTTGATCCTGCCGGGCGAGAGGCGGACAAATCTGCTGCCATCTCGGATTTCAACCGGCTTTTTGACCAACAGCACCCTCTTTACCGCGCTCTGATCGGCGGCGCCGGCTTCTTCAAAAAGTATGCAGAAGCTGGCGGAGGAACCGTCCATAATGGGTACCTCGTCGCTGTCAAGCACAACCTCCAGATTGTCGATCCCCATCGCCATAACCGCCGAAAGGAGATGCTCGATCGTTGAAACGGAAACCTCTCCGTTGGCAATTACCGTCGCCAGCCGCGTATCAGTTACGTTCTCCACCGCCACTTTAATTTGCCTGTTTACATCTTCCCGCACAAAGACGATGCCGAAATCCGCCGGCGCGGGATTAAGACGCATTCGTACGGGATTGCCGCTGTGTAATCCAACTCCCATTATTTCCACAGATTTTGATATTGTCCGTTGTTTCATTCCATCTCCTCGATCTCCGCTCTGCCGTTCTCCCAAAAACAGCGAAGTCCCGTTTCGCGCTCCTCAAAGACCGCGCCATGAAATATGAGCAACCCGCCTTTGCCTATGCCGCGCAGTAGCGCACACCCTCCTTCGCACACGAGCATTCCAAAAAGCGGCGCTAAAAGCGTAACGCAGCCCGAGACTTCAATACGCGATCCGCTGTTTACGCGGGCGAGAAAAATCGCGTCCGAATCGGCGCGTATCGTTTCGCCAGAGCGCACAGGTTTTCTGACGATCAGCGTTTTCCCACCCTCCGACCGCAAGACGGGAGCGCTGACAGACCTTGAGAAAAGCCGTACCGATCGCTCCGCCCACGCATACACGAACTTTCCCTCTTTTAAAAACCGGTCGATTTCCGCGTCAAACCTGCCTTTAAGCAGAAAAACATAGGACTTCAGCAATGCCTCGTGCGTTTTTATATACTCTATGAACTCCTCCGCGTCAGGAGATTCAAACTCAAAACAGCGCAGGTTGGTCTGCTTTACTCTCATTGGGCGCGGATTGTAACATCTAAATGTTGTTAGACTTGCGTTTATGTTTGAGGATACTACCAGTTTAGCGCTTACGTTAACGCTTTTCATCTCTGTCTTGCTGGGACTGCTGGGGCTGATCGCCTTTCTGTGGGGGCTGCGAAGCGGTCAATTCGATGACGAAGAGCGCTTTACGCACGCCGCGCTGTTCGACAGCGAAGAGGACTTGAACGAAGCGTATCAGCGGGAGATCAGAGAGCAAGAGGAAATCGGCGCGGACAAGAACGAACGAACCTTTACCCCAAAAAAATTGGGGTAAAGCGCCGTTATTAATTGAGCGTCTTTATGTAGGCGGCTAACGTATCCAGATCCGCCTCGTTGATTGGATTGAGGTTGCCTTTCATCAAAGCGCCCATACCATAGGAATTTCTCGTACCCGCTTTATAGCCTTTAAGCGCATCGGCGATCTCCTCTTTTGTGAGGGTAGATGGCGCTTTCCCCTTATTTAGACCGGATTTGTCCGCCTTCGGGCCGTGGCAGGTAATGCAGGTCTTGTACAGAGCGGGACCTTTGGAGAGATCGACCGTCGCCGCAGGCGTAGTCGCCGCTGGCTTGGGCGTCGTGGTCGCCGCTGGTTTAGGGGTTGCTGTTGAAGATGGCTTGGGCGTTGTAGTCGCCGCTGGTTTAGGCGTAGTCGTCGTTGGCTTGGGCGTTGTGGTCGCCGCTGGCCTGGGCGCGGTTGTGGTCGCCGCTGGTTTAGGTCTGGTAACCGTCGTTGTTGTTGGCTTAGTCGCCGTCGTGCCAGCTGCATCGGCGGCAAACACATTGATCGTCAGAGCAGCCGCCAAAAGCGACGCCAGCGCGATTTTTTTCATCGTCGTTCCTTTTTTCGGAGAAATTTTTACGCAAGCTTAGCACGCAAGGCTTAAACTTGTATTATATCCTGAAAACCGCTATTGTGCGGCAAACGAAAAAGGATATATGAACGATCTGAACGAGAAAAGGGTGCTTATCACAGGAGGCGCGGGATTTTTAGGGTCAAATCTTGCCATAAAAATCCAGCAAAAATTTCCCTCCTGCCGCCTCGTCGTTTTCGACTCGTTTCGGACAGGGCATTTTAAAAATCTTCTCTCCTACAGAGGAGAGTTGATCGTGGGGGACACAATAGTGGATCGGGCGCGGCTTGACAGCCGCAAGTTTGACTGTATCTTTCATCTTATCGGCGAAGCAAACGAGGCAAAACAACTCTTGCAGGTGAACGCCTTTAAGGATATGCTTGATTTTGCTGTCCAGAACGGCGCCGATCTGGTTTACGCCTCGTCGTCGCAGGTTTATGGAGATTCGCCTTCCGCTGGAAACGGATCGGAAAAGCCCTGCACGGTGGAGGGATTCGCAAAGCTAATGATGGACAATCTGGCGCTTGAGTATCTCAAAGAAGAAAGTATCAACATAGCCGGACTGCGTTTTTTTGAGATATATGGCGAGCGGGAAGTATACAAGGGCAAGGCGTCCTCGCTGATTCTGCGGATGGCGCTTACCATTCTAAGCGGCGCCAAACCAAAGCTGTACAGGTGGGGAGAGCATAGGCAGGATTTCATCTATATCGACGACGCGGTAAATGCCCTGCTGAAATCAGTATCGCGGCGCGGAATCTACGACATAGGAACGGGGCAGGCAAGGGAGCATAACGAAGTCTTCGGCGCTCTGACCAGCGTGCTTGACGCCAATGTAAAGGTTGAGTTTACCGATCCTCCGGAACGCCTCTTTCAAGGCGTCGCCGATACGGCACGCGCTTGGAACGAATTTGATTTTCAGGCCGAATATGACCTGGAGGAAGGAATCAAAAAGTACGTGCCCTCGATCATGGAAATATACGAAAAGGAGTTGCGCTGAAGCGTTTTCTGCCGATTTTGCCAACAAGGAGACAAGATGAGAAAGCTATCCGTTTTTATGGCGCTGGTCGCGGCGCTGGTCGCGGCGGGGCAGTCGGTCTGGATCGATCTTAACGGCAACGACTTAGAGGGAGGATACGAACTTTCAAGCTCATTAAGCAGCGCCAGCGCTGTTTACTACGGCATTGAAGCGATCCGCGCGGAAGACGAATACGAGGAGTCTCAGTTTATGGCAAGCGCCCTTATCTGGGCGGTGGGCGCCACTCCCATTCCCGGTTTGAGCGTTGGCTTGGGCTTCAAGCCTTTTTTCGCGCTGATCGACCTGCCGAAGAATTATACCGTTAGCGCTGTCTCTGTCAGGGCGGGCATTATTTACACGCTGCCGTTAGTGATCAGCACTACCGTCGCCGCCTACTACAACATCGCCCCCAAAGCGCTGTGCATCTCAGACTGTGAACGCTACGGCGAATGGAGGCTGGAGGCAGCTTTGCAGCCAATGGACGGCGGAATGATATTCGCTGGATTCAGGGATATCGATTTTAAGCTGGACAACGGAGCTAAGTACGAATTTAACAGAACCGGGTATATAGGCATACGCATCATTTTTTAGATACCGTTAACAGCCGCCGCCGGAGGAGGGCTATTTTTTAGCGTAAGCGGCGGCGATCTTTATAACAAGCTCTGACCGGCATATCAAACGCGTCCGTTGCCGGGCGCATCTTAACCGTTGAGTCTATTTGTAAGCTCTGTCTCTTGATTTTGCCGCCATACGCTCCGGTAACGCAAGGACGAATTTGCCGTAGGGCGGAGATGAACGCGATTCCAGCGCGGCGCCCAACCTCCGCTGTGCCGCTCAACGACGCGAAACAGAGTACGTGCCAAAAAAACGAAAACGCGAAAGTGGGTTTGAGGAAACGCCGCTTATAGTCCTGCGGCGTCTTTTGAGACTTGCTTCTTTATACATTAACTTTTTCTAAAAATTTTTGGCGTTAAGTATGAAATTGCATCAACCGTAAAAAGTAAATCTTCTTCCGCAAGGAGTTTAATCACTATATACCGTAATTTTGCACAAGAAGCTGACATAGGGGCGCCCCTCGATCGCAGCGGCAGTGCCTTTAAGGTTACGATTGCGGGACACGCGATATTTATTAGCAACGGACAACGGCACAAACGCGCTTACACCGCTCGGTTTCTCACGCAAAATTTTCGGACAGCACGGCAATGTTGCTGAAATGACGGAAGAGCGAAACAGACATTCAAAGAGATCGCGTTGCTTTCACATAGAACTTCCGCCGCCTGGGCGGGTCAAACTCGCAGAAATAAATCCCCTGCCAGACACCCAAAACGGGTTTGCCGCCATCAATAATCAACGTCGCGCTTGATCCGATCACGCTTGCCTTCAAATGAGCCGCGCTGTTACCTTCGCTATGGAGGAATTCGGCGTAATCCGGATACGTTTTTCGCAATGCGAAAATCAGATCGCCCATCACGTTGGGATCAGCGTTTTCGTTGATAGTAACGCCAGCCGTGGTATGCGGGCAGTATACCACGGCGATTCCGTCTTGCACGCCGCTCCTATTTACCGCTTCGCAGACCTGCGGCGTAATATTATAAAAGCTTTCTCTCGGCGTTTCAAGTTTGTATTCAAAGAGCATAACCGAGTCTCCCGTAGCCGCGTATTGATTTACTCGGAGAAGATAGCAAAAGGAAACTTTGCGTACTCAAACACCTGCGGACAATAATAGTTTATCCGTCGCAGGCAAGGTAAAATGCCCTACCACGCGTTAAACCAAATCCTCTATCTGCACCTGCTTCATTCGGCGGACAGGGAGGGATTCGAACCCTCGATACCCGTTACCGAATATCCGTCCTTAGCAGGGACGTGGTTTCAGCCGCTCACCCACCTGTCCAATGGAAGGACGCGATTTTAGCAAAACGCGCTTAATGACGCAAAGTCGAGGATTTTTAGCGGTATTACGTCGTTTGTCGTTTTACCGAGGGAGTTTGCCGTATAAATCACGCTATATGCATAATATACGGGCGTGGAAGGGCGCGTTGAGTGATTTACATCGCTTTCACCGCGTAAACTGAAAATCCGGCGACTGTAGCTAAGCAAAAAAAGCGTTGGGGTCGTTATCGAAATTATTTAGATCAGAAGCGGCAAAATACAGCTAGCGGCGGCTAAAAGCTTTCAAGAACTACGCGCTTAGCGCTTGAGCGGCGGCTAGTCGCGGATCGGGCGACAGAAGGATCGGACGCCCCATAACGATAAAATCGCATCCGTTCTCTCTCGCCGTTTCAGGCGCGGCGACGCGTGATTGATCGTCTTTGCCGCCGCCCTTGAAACGAACGCCGGGGCAGAGCGTTAAGAAACGACTTGAGATCGCCGATTTGATCGCCGCGCTTTCATATACGGAGCAAACCGCGCCGTCCAGACCCGCGTTATGCGCCGATCGCGCCATGTCGATCGCTGTTTTTTCAATCGGATTGTTGTAGATCGCCGCAAATTCGTCTTTGGACAAACTTGTCAGCGCGGTAACCGCCAATACGATCGGACGGTGCTTTAGCGCGTTTAGGCGATTCATCGTCGTTTCCATCGCTTTTGTCCCCGCCGAAGCGTGGATATTAAACATCTCGATTCCTCGATCGGCGAGCGCCAAAGCTGCGTCCGCGGTCGTGTTTGGAATATCGTGAAGTTTCAAATCCAGAAATATCGGCGCGCCGCTTATCCGTTTTGCCTGATCGACAAATTCCCATCCGTCGCGGGTAAAGCTTCGCAGTCCGATCTTAAACCACAGATCAAGCCCGCTTAGCTTTTCGACAATCGACAGATTTTCCTTCGCGCTTTGCAGATCGAGCGCGACGCACAGCTTCACCGCGCGGCGCTCTTTCGGACATTTTCCAGCACGCCGTTGATAAGCGGCGGCGCATTTTCGTCCGCCATTTCCTTGCTCAGTTCGACCGCCTCGTTGATCGCAATCGCCGAATCAACGGAAGCCCGAAGCAGCTCATACGCGCCAAGCCGCAGGATTGCCCTCTCCACTACACCCAACCGCTCGATTGTCCACTCTTCGTTAAGAGAAGCCGATATCTTAGCGTCCAGCTTCGCGACGCTGCCGCTTACCTCGTTGAAAAGCTCAGCGGCAAAGTCGGTGTATTTTTTCGATAACCTGCTTTCCTCGATCAGCGCGCACGGCTGATCGCTCCCCATTTCGGACGAGTACAGCAGTTGAATGGCAAGAATGCGCGCTTGATGGCGTGCGCTGCTCACTTGGCTAGTTTGCCGTAGAGCGATATCAGCTCGATCACGCCGGTCATCGCTTCAAATCCTTTGTTGCCCGCTTTGCTTCCCGCACGCTCAATTGCCTGCTCGATCGTATCGGTTGTGAGCACGCCGAAGGTTACGGGAATTAGCGATTCCAATGCAACCGCAGCGATCCCTTTGGTCGTTTCGGCTGCGACGTAATCAAAGTGCGGAGTGGAACCGCGGATAACCGCGCCGACACAAACCGCCGCGTCATATCTCCCGGTCTTGATGGTTTTTTTGAGCGCCAAAGGCGTCTCAAAAGCGCCAGGCACCAGAACGATATCAAGATTTTCGACTGATCCGCCGTGCCGTAAAAAACTGTCCTTCGCGCCTTCTACCAGCCGATCGGTGACTATATGGTTGAAACGGGACGCGATCACGGCGATTTTCTCCCCGCCCTTTAGCGACAGCGCGCCTTCAAACATCATTTAGATTCCCTGCTTTTTCTTGTAATCAATAATGATCGCATAGGCTTCGTCCTTGAGATGAAGCTTTTCCTTTTTCAGCTTTTCCAACTCAAGCTGATCCAGATGTTCCCTTCCAGCGTCGATGGCGGTAATTCTATCGTCAAGTTCGTTGTGCCGCTCGAAGATCTTTGCGAAATGCGCGTTGGATTGCTTTAAATGCGTGATTTCATCGCGGTATTCGTGAAGCATAGAAACCCTTTCAATTTTATTTGCAGTGTAACGAAAATAAACTAACGCCCCTGTTCAGGCAGACTCGCGCCTGTCCGCGAAGCGCCGGTTGCATTCCAGTCAGCCCGGTTCTTCCGTCTTCTTTCTGCGCTTTTTCGGTTTTGGCGGCGAAATGACCTCTTCCACCTCGTACTCTTCCTTTTCGAAAGACACGCCCGCTTTGGATTTTGTGTATTTGGCGGTGGGATCGATGATTCCCTCCAGCAGATCTTCGGAGAAGGCCTGGGTTTTTTGTCTGGGCTTTGCCGCTTTTGCGCTATCAAACAGCACAACCTTGTTGCGTCCCGTTTCCTTTGCCTTGTACAGAGCCTGATCGGCGGCTTTTACCACTGCGTCCACGCCTTCTGTTACCACGCCGCTGTCGGCGGCGCCTATGCTGATATTAATCGACATCGGCGTGGTGTCCGGTTTAATGGGTTTTCTCGGTTTTTTTTCCGGTCTGTCCTTGCTGCGCACTGTAAATGGCGTGGAGGCGATCTCCTCCCTGAGCTCCTCCAAATACGGCATCGCCTCAGCCGCCTTCTTGCCGCGGAAAAGCAGCGTAAACTCCTCGCCGCCGTACCGGTAGACGCTGCCTCCGCCCCGTATCTTTTCCAGCTTTACGGCGACCATTTTCAGCACCTGATCGCCTATTTCGTGCCCGAATTTATCGTTAAATTTTTTAAAAAAATCAATATCCGCCATCGCGATCGTGTACAGCCTGCCGAGCCTGCTCAGCTCTTCGATCAGCGCCCGTCTGCCCAGAATGCCGGTTAATTCGTCGTAATACGCCATTCTGAACGCCTGCTGCACGTAGGCGATCGTCCAGATAAGCGCGCCGCAGGTAAAAAAAACCAGCATGGCGGCGCGATCGGGAAACTGAACGAGCGCGGACAGAAAGGCGGCGCAACCTATAAAATAAGCGGCGCGAAGCGTTTTCTGCCTGCGCAGCAACGTATCAACCACGCTGTAAACCGCAATAATCGCCGCGCTGCCAAGCGCGATTTTCGGAGCGCCGAAGGAAAATATATGCGCGCCGAGACAGGCAGCTACCTCGGAAACGTAGGAACTGACAGCGCACGCTATCGTCCCACCCATCGCCAGCGCTATAAGCAGCAGGCGGATCAGAGCGCCCCACGAAACAAACTTGCCATCTTTAATCAGAGCGAAGAGCAGCGTGTTGATCGGAATAAAATACCATGCCGCCAAAAGTATCATATCCTGCGCCGCAGGGCTGAATTTTTCCAGCGGAAAGTCGCCGGTAAGCAGATACATAAAACAGAGGTTTGGCAGTATCGCGCAAAATATCCCAAGCCGATCAAAACGGACGGAGAGGATCAGGGCGGTAAGCATCGCGGCGTATGCGGCAAGGTTAAACACAAGATAAAGCGAGAGATCGGTGATAAACGACTCTACGCTGACCGCCGCGGCAGCCGCCGCAAAGACGACCAGCGATAGCAACAAAAATCCGAACAACTGCCTGAACGCCTCCAACACCCCTGCCTTCGCATAAACGCGGCTGTTCGCTTCCGCCGCTTTTCAATTTTCAATAGTAAGAAGGGATTATAGCGTACCGCCAGTTACGTCCAGCGAGGCAGGGAAGTTCCGTGCGGATCGCGCCGCCGATCGGCGCAGGTTAAGCGTTTCTTATGTAGTGTTCCTCCTGATTTTCTCAAGGTTTGCCTAATGAAAAAACTTGTCGGTTATCTTACGCCAAAACTGCCCGATAGCCAATTTACCATCGATCTGGCGCTGGCGTTGTTTGAAAGCGGAATGGATTCTTTAGAGCTTGGCGTGCCGTTTTCCGATCCGGTGGCGGACGGAGCGGCAATTGAGCTGGCGGGGCTTAAAGCCATAAAAAACGGCTTTGTCTTTGACGATATCCTGCGCGTCTCCGACAATCTTCGCGGCAAAGACCTGCTGTGGATGGGCTATATGAACTCTTTCTTTCGCCGCGGATTTGATCGTGTGGCGCAAGAAGCGGCTTCGCTCGGCGTAAGCGGGCTTCTGATACCCGATATGCCGCACGAGGAGAGCGGAAGGTGCGCGGGCGTTCTGGAACAAAAAGACATCGCGCTGATCGAGTTCATCGCGCCCACGACGCCGAAAGAACGCATTCTGGCGAACCTGAAAAATGCGCGGAAATTTATATATCTTGTCGCGTACAACGGCATAACGGGCGCTGATCGCGGCGAAGACGAAAGCATACGCGGATGTCTGGAGAACATTCGAGCCGCCACGGAAACTCCCGTTTTTGTCGGATTCGGCGTCAATCGGAAGAGCGCGAAAAGGCGGGTTCTGGGCGCTGACGGCGTGATCGTCGGAAGCGCGTTTGTCCGTCCGCTTCTGGACGACAATGTCGGATCGGGAGAGAAAATGCGGCGCGTCTGCGAAGAGGCAAAGGCAATCAAAGAGATTATAAACGAGTAGATGTTTAATTTTTTCTACCTATTTTTAAGCTGGTCTTTATATCTCGTTTTTTTGCCGTTTCTGCTTCTGGCGTCCGTTTACGATAAAAAGATACGCGTCTTTGTTTTCAAGCGTATGCTCCTCGTGAAAAATCCACCCTTTACAAAAAAGGGTGTCTGGATACACTGCGCGAGTTTCGGAGAGGCGCGGGCGGTTTTTACGATCGTTTCCTCTATCGGCGGCGATGTCAATATAACGGTTGCGACCAAGGCCGGATTTGACGAGGCAAGGCGGCTTTATCCAAACGCCCAGACGCGGTATCTGCCATTTGAAAACCTGCTGCCTTTCTGGACGCGGGAACAGAAAGCGCTGATCGTTTTCGACGCGGAACTCTGGTACGAGCTTTTCAGGTCCGCCAAAAAGAGGGGCGCGAAAACGGCGCTGTTCAATGCTAGAGTTCCAGATAAAAGCGTCAAGACTTATCGTCGTTTTCGTTTTCTGTTCTTCCGCATATTTTCTTTTGTCGATCATATATACGCGCAGGGGGGAATTGACAAAGAGCGGCTGCTAGAACTCGGCGCGAAAAAGGCGGACATACTGGGCAATATCAAGCTCGCGCAGAAACCCAAGATAAAACGTCTTTTCGACAAGCCGCCGGACGGCATCGTTACCGTTGCGGCAAGTACTCACGAGGGAGAGGAGCGGCTGATCTTAGAGGCATGGAGAGAGAGTGGGATTGGAGGAAAGATTCTAATCGCGCCGCGCCACAGCGATCGGTTCTCAAGCGTTTACAGCGAACTGAAAAAAGATTGCGGAGTGGCGCTTTTCAGCGAAACAAAAAATCTTGAAGCCTCCGTTGTGCTTGTGGATCAGCTCGGCATATTAAACGAGCTCTACGCAATCGCCGATATCGCGGTGCTGGGGGGATCGTTTACTTTAACAAGCGGGCATAATCCGCTTGAACCGCTCTTTCTGGGCTGCACGATCGTCTCAGGCGAAGGAATCGAGCATCAGCGCTCTCTTTTTGACGAGATAGAAGGGGTGATCTTCGCCAACAAATATAATCTGAAAGAGAAGATACGCCTTGCTCAAAAAGCCGAAAAACCGCGCCTGAAAAATAGTTTTGACTGCGCCGGATTTGAACGGGCTCTTAAAAATGTCCTCTGAAATATCGTTAAACGTTAAGGTTACGCCAAACGCCGCGAAAAATGAGCTTGTAAGAGTCGTGAACGGCGAGTGGGTTATTAAGCTTCGCGCGCCCGCGTTGGAGAATAAGGCAAATGCCGCGCTGATCGTTTTTCTGGCTGAAATATTGAATATCCCAAAAGGCGAAATTATTATAAAAAAGGGAGAGAAGTCGCGCCGCAAGATTATCGCGCTGCCTGATCGTGCGCGGATTCGCGATATACTTACGCAAATAACTGAAGGAAAAATATGAAGAAGATCGTTGCGTTTATATTATTCGCGGCATCACTTTACGGCGCGCGGATCGAGCCCGGAAGCGTTGCATGCCTTCGGGAAGCGTGGCTGCGCGATCTGGCTGTGTTTCTGCAAAACAAAGATGGCGTGAGCATAGTATCGTATCTTAAGATGGAGCGTTGCTTCAAAATGCTGTCTGAGACAGTTACGGTTCTCCAGGAAAAGGGAGAATTCAGCCAGATATTTCTGAAAGGCAGAAAGTACTGGCTGCCCAGCTTCTGGCTTACCGATTAGTTATTGCAAGTGCGCGGACGCCCTCTCGCGCCCCGCCGCAGTCCGCGTAATCACAAAAAAACGGAAATCTGCCGCTGAAGTTTCAACGCTTCGCGCGGCGCCGGCGGACTACTTCGATTCGCTCACATTGACAAAGAGAAGCGAAACAACACGCCGCATCCCGCTTACGAAAGTTAATTAGGTTTAACTGGACGTTCATCGACCCATCCTTCGTCGGAACAGATAAAACGAAACTTTGATAGTTATTCATAAAAGCGGCGGAGGTTTATGTATACTGAAAAACTCTTGCTCCCGCAGAGCGCGGGAGTATTTGAAAGATTAAACATGAAGTCTCATCTGTTCTCCTTTAAGTGAAAATTTTCATAAATCCAATCTTCACTCTTAGTAAAACCATATCATTGAGATTCTCCTTTGAAAAGTGTGGTCATTTTAATACTTCCAAGATTTAAGAACGCTTAAAATGTAACGGTTTGAAGTAAGCAGCGTGAACTTGTTCAATAAAAAGTGCGGTCGTTTTAGTACTTCAAAGCTTAAAAACGCTTAAGTTTTAGCGCGGTCTGCAGACCGACACAGCTTGAGACAAGCTAAAGTTGCGAAACTTACTCAAACTGTTGAAATCCTTAATTTTGGCGTGTTTTTTGGAACCATTGAGGCTGAACGGTGAAGCTGAGAAGCAGATTTGGCAGTATTTAATCATGTGAAAGACCCCTGAACGAGCCGCCAATCGCTTGGAATAGACGCCGAACCGTTTATTTCTTCGTCTTCGCATCGTATCCCTTCCTGTAAATTAACCATCCCTTTAAATAATGACGGGATCGGGCTTCCGCGCCTCCCTCTTGAGAGAGCGGCTAAAAAATACTTTGATAAAACCGCTAAAAACTGCACGCGGGGCGCGAAAAAGCGCATAACAAAAGGGAAGCATATCCGCGCCATTCCTAGGGGAGGCAAACGTAACCGCGGCTAACAAACGCCAGCAGTCGCTGCGAGCTGTCCACAATAAGGATATTGCGCTAAACTAACCGATTTTATTTTAAAGGATCGTCGATGATGAAGTTTGTAGCCCGCTACCGGACAAAGTTCTCCAGAGCGATGGGGTGCGCGCTTGTTTTCTTTTTTGCCGTTTCCGATAAAAAATTGACGGGGGGAGGACAGATAATGTTCGCAACCGGATGCGTTCTGGTGGGGTACGCTATAGCCGGCAGGCTGTGGTGCGCTTCGTATATCGCCGGATACAAGACCAATCGCCTTGTTATGGAAGGTCCTTACTCAATATGCCGCAACCCGCTCTATTTTTTCAGCCTGCTCGGCGGAATTGGAGCGGGACTCTGCTCCAAATCGCTGACCATAACCGCCATCATCTTTACCGCCTTCGTCGTCATATACCCTATCACTATCGGGGCTGAGGAGAGAAAGCTGTCCGTTAAATTCCAAGAAGCGTACGCCAGATATAAGGAAGACGTTCCAAGGTTTATCCCCAAATATTCAAAGCTCCGCGAACCGGCTGAATATACCGTTAACGCGAAGACATACAGACAGGAGGCAATTGACGCGATCTGCTTCGTCTGGATTATCGCGCTTTTCGAGTTTGTAAACGCTCTGATCGAGATGCAGATCATACCGACCTATTTTTCCATATATTAACGTTTAGCCGCCGGCCGCTTCGGGTATGTTATCTATAAGGCGGTACGGCGGATCGTGGATGATTTGTGTTTTGCGCGCTGTTAAAACCCACGAAGCGAACAGGATGAGCATCAGGCATAGAATCAGCGTCGCGACGCGTAACGTAGAGTCGTTTCGCCTGATGCTACCTAAATCCTTGAAGATCAGTGTCGTTTCGGGAAACCCGGCGGTTTCATACGCCCGCAGGTTTTTTTGCAGCCGCTCCATATGCGCCTGCACATTCTGCTCTTTCAGACACTCCAGAAGCATCGTATCTACGCCGAAGTGCCGCGCGTATATCTCAAGGCTTTTCTCCCAGTCCACGGCGGCGCTTACGCGGACACTCCGCATCTCCGTGGTAAAAGCAATCCTAAGCAAAAAGGCGATGTAAGAGCGGAAAATTGGAAACTGGGAAAGTTTCGCGGCGTGGCGCTGCGTTGCGTCGCTCCTGCCGCTTCGCGCCGCCTCGTTCGCGCGGTTGAGCGCATCATCGCAGCGCGCCAGCAACCGTAAAAACGGCTTTGTATCGGTAAGGAACGGATGCTTGAGTGCGAGATTGAACGCCTTTTTACGATCGCCTTCGTCGATAAAGTCAAACAGCGCTTGCGTCCTTTCATCCAGACGCGGCATATTCGGATAGAAAAAGAGCTTTTTTGCCCTTTCAAATATGGAGAGATAGTCGTGGCGCTCCAGAAAAAATCCGATCGATCGCGCTATCTCTTCGGAGCGATCAAACGCTTCGGCGATGTGAGGAAGGGTTTTGACAATCGGGTGTTTTCCGCAAAACTCAAAGATCGCCTCCGTGTCGTCGTCTTTTACCAAAGCAAGCGCTTTGGCGAAAATGCGATGAAAGCCGATGATGTTTTCGCACATCTCTTTTTTTGCCTTCATAAACGGCGCGAGACTCTTTTTCGCTTCATCGATTCTGCCCTGCTCCAGCAGCGAGACTGCTCCTTCGCAAGCGAGCTTGAGTCCGTTTATAAATAGTTTGGCGGCGCTGGTTCGTCTGAGGATTGGATAGCTTTCGATCAGTCGGCTTGCAAGCGGGTTGTTTTTCAGCTTCGAGGCAAACCGCAAGGTGAGAAGCTGTCTTTCGTAGCCGATCGCCTCGTTTAGCGCCCTCTCTTTCGCGCCATCAAAAAGAAAAGGCGCGGCAATCTCCTCCGCCGCCGCGCGCAGCCCTTCCGCCAGAAAGGCGAGGACGCTGGGATATATGCTCTCTTCCCACGTGTTTTCAAGATATTCCATCAGCGCGTCGTCAATGATCAAAAAGCAGTTGGCGTCGATTGCGTTTCTGATGGCGGCAATGTCGTCCAGCGCCATCAGGGACACTACGTTTTCCCTCGCCGCTTTCATGTCAAACTCTTTGACAGCGCCGTTTTCTCCAGTTATCACAAACCGATCCGCGCTCATATCGATCCGCGCGATTGGCTCTTCTAAAACTTTCCAGCCGTAAAACGCACGGTTTTGAATCAGGTCAATCGCCGTCAGCGATCCGTCCGCGAGCGGGAGCAAAGCGGTGTTTCCAGAGACGATCGGCGCCGCGCTCACGGCGCTTGGGAGGACAATGACGCTTTCCAGAACGCCGCCCCCGTGCCACGAGACGATCAGCGCTTCGCCGCTGTTTGTATCCAGAAGCAGGCGTCCGCGCTCAAGAAAAGCGCCGCGCGAAACCGGTTTGGGAAGCCCGAATTCCAGCGCGATCCGATGCAGCGTTAAATCGTATATAAAAGCGGAAAGCGAATCGTCCGAAACAAAGATAAACCTGCCGGCGGCGTCGGCAAAGATCGTTTGCAGGATGCCGACGGGTTTTTCGCAGAACGAAGCGATTTTGCCATGCCAGTAGAACGTCAGCAGACCGTCATCGTTGATTTCCGCCAGCAGGGTGTTTAAACGGACGCTAACCATAGCTTAAGCATAACAAAAGACTCTTTTAGCCGCGCTGATATATAATCGTTCAATGCGAAAGATATGTATGCTTATTGCCTGCCTAGCGGCGGCGTTTTCTGATGGCGACACAAACTATCCCGGCGGGATTGCCATAGTTCCGCTCGGCGTTTCCGGCGTTAAGCCGGCCAACGTTACCTTTAACGGCAAGCCGCTGAGAGTCGAAAGACTCCCCGGCAACGAATGGGCGGCGGTCGTGGGGCTTTCGATTGACACTATGCCGAACAGTACGCAGGTTGTTTTGAGAAAGGGGACGGGGAACCAAAACGTGGAGGTACCCTTCACCGTAATCTACAAAGAGTACCCGCTCCAGAAGGTAACGGTGGATGACAGCTTTCTTAATCTCGACGAGGCGACGCAGAAACGCGTACAGGCGGAAAGCGTCAAGCTCAATAAGGAGCTTGCCGCTTTTACGCAGCCAGCCGCCGGTCTTGATCTCTCCCTGCCGCTTTTAGCGCCGATCAGCGGGCAGTTTGGGGCGAAGCGCATATTTAACGCGCAGCCGCGCCGACCGCACAGCGGAACGGATATCGCGGCGGTGAAAGGTACGGCGGTGAAAGCGGCGCAGAATGGAACCGTGGCCCTGAGCGAGCAGTTTTTCTTTTGCGGTAATATGGTGCTTCTCAACCACGGCGAAGGGCTTTTTACGATGTACTGTCATCTGGACAAGCGATCCGTAAACGCCGGCAAAAAGGTCAGGCGGGGCGACGCGATTGGAACGGTGGGCGATACGGGAAGGGTAAGCGGAGCGCATCTTCACTTTGCCGCCGCTTTAAACGGAGACCTCATCGATCCCCTGCTTCTGCTTTCCGGCGAGGATCGCGCAAATCTTCTAAACCAGCAGCGATAAGAGCTGCGGCGCGCCGGAACCAAACCAAAGAGCTTGAGCGCTGTTTGATTTCCAGTCCGGATAGCGAGATGGAGGTGTTCGGACGGCCGATCGGTCGCGGCGCGGTAAAAATCGCCGAGAATCGCTCTCTGCCGCTCTTTGCGCGCATAAATAAGATTTCGGATAGATGAAAAGGAACTTGTTATGGACGGCGTTTTGCGGCAGGATTTAAGCAGGAAAGCGGGAAACGGCGGCGTTTACGCGATAAATCTGCTATTTAAAGAGCGCGCCGACGCGCCCGAAACCGTGACGCTGCAAAGCAAAGTCGAGGCGAAGTTCGGCGAAATCGACAAAGTCGCCGACAACGCGAATATCGCCTCTTTCGCTTTGTTAAACCGCGCCTGTATGATTGAAGAGGGCAAAGCGATCCCGCCGATGATTATGCTCGTCGGTTGCGACAGGCTCAGCAAACCGCTCGCCGATGGCATAGCCAGAACGCAGTTCTGGGACGTTGAAAACGGCGCGCGGCTGTTGGACTCTCTGCCTTTCAGCGCGGTTTTGTGCGATTTTATGGCGCGCGGTTTAGAGCCTTTGGCGCGGGCGGAGATACTGGCCGACTGGCTTGATATAGCGCTCGATCTGTTTCCGTCCTGCAAAGCGGTCTACTTTCAGCCCAGCGCGAAACTGCTCTTGGCCGGGCAGTTGCGCGATAATCCTTACCGCGATCGCGGCGCGGCACGCTTTTTATACGGCGGCGTAAATACCCGGCACTTTCGCGTGGACGGTACAGGCGACAGCGTTGTGGATACGCTTGGAATGTTTGCCTTTGGGTTAGCCGATATTCAATACCACTTTCGCGATCTGAATATAAACGACGTTGTAAGGCATGCTTACAATACGGCGATCTATCAGTTTGAAAACGGCGAACCGATCAAAGACGGAAACACCGTTGACGGCGCGGCGGGCGAAAAATGGTTATGCCGCTATGAACAGGCGCTGATCCAGCCATCGCGCGAGGTATTGGACATAGCTCCGGCGGCGCGCGCGGCGGGCAGCAGAGGCTAGCGCCGCCTCCCAATCCATCCGTTGCGGTTTTAGTGCCGGATTGCCGCGCTGCCACGCGACAGCTCTCAATGCAATTCTCTCTTTGTCATCGCGGGGATCGTTAGCGGGCAAGCAGGTCAAAACACAGCAAAGAAAACGGAACGTTTTGGGTTGCCGGATTGCCGCGCTGTTTTCAATGGCGTTACAATGACGGAGGATTGTTATATGATAAATTCATTGAAATATTAATACTCGTATTGCCCTTAAGACCCGCAACGCTGCGTGTTCCACGCTAACCCCGCTCTCCTTGCGGTTTTTTACGACAACGGCTAACGCCGGCTAATTTCACCGATACAAATAACCGTTGCTTTTTTGCCCTGTTCCGCGTCAAAGCAGATTGACGCCGAGCGTAAAACAGTTTGTCAGAACATTGCGGTTTACGCGCTTATGGCTATAACGCCTGGCGCGAAATGTCAATACGTCGCGCTGTCTGCGCTAAAGGCGGTTTAATTGCCATAATAATCAATATGCCAATCAATAGTTGTTGAGCCGTATATGTTAAACCATCTTGTTGGATTGTCGCGCCCGCACCAAGCGTTAACGCAGCTAAAGCCGTCTGAATCAGAGAAGTATTTATAAGCGTCAAACCGTGCGCTCATATTCTCGTTATAATTGCGCCATACGTAAAAGAAGCCGACGGAAGCGGATGAGATTTTGCCGAATACCTCCTCGAACTTATCGTCATTCGGGACAAAGCCCCCGTTGCCATAAAGCGTAAGTTCAAGCCGGTATTTGTCGCCTTCATCGCCGATTTCGGCAAGCGCGTGCATCCCCTCCTCCACGGCGCATTTTTCGTAATATGAGTTCGCGCCAAAATAGTTGACGTACCCCGCTTTCGCCAGCCTTTCTCTTAGCTCCTTCAGCTCCCCTTCGGTTACGGTTACGTAAGAGATTTTGCCAATCGTGTGCGAAAGCGTAGCGCCGCTGCTGTCAAAAGAAGGGAAAAGAAGATAATCTTCTACACCGCCCGCGCCGTCAATGCTCGCGTTTAATTTACTACAAACGGGATAATTACCGCCCGTCTGATTGCCGGATCCGCCATCCGATCCGCCGCAGCCGATCAGAAAAAATAAAATGGCTAAGCAGGCGAACAGTTTGTTCAACGTTCTTCTCGCAAATGGGGGGGGGGGGGGGGCAAGAAAGAAGCGCGGCACATCTCGACGATCCTTGGATTTTTTTGACGAAGACGGGATTATAATCTTTTTTTACTAACCGTCAATAATTTTACGAACCGGGCTTTCAAACAAAACTCAGGGATCGGGGGCTTAATGTCTTTCCGCCGAAACGCCGCGCGATTACGACGCGGCGTTTCGGAAGACGACGCTGAAACTGGAGATTTGCGCCGTCCGCAATTAGGAAGGGAAGCGTAGCGCTTCGTCGTCGGTCGCTCTTCGCGATTCCAGCGCCGCGTTGCCTTCTCGCGCGACGCTGGATGCCTGCGCCAAAGGCGAGCGCCGCTCGCGCTTCTTTCTTCCTTGCGACAGCGGCGGATTAAGAACGCCCCTATTACGAAACGCGCGGCGCAAACCGCAGAGACGAAGGAGCTTAAAATCGCCGACGGGATATCAAGGCTGATGTATTCTGAA
This sequence comes from Helicobacteraceae bacterium, assembly GCA_031288475.1. Lineage (GTDB taxonomy): Bacteria > Campylobacterota > Campylobacteria > Campylobacterales > SZUA-545 > JAIRKM01. The sequence goes on from JAITRJ010000020.1 coordinate 30,429, forward strand.
GAAAACCGCGGTTGATCCCAGGGATGATCACCAGCGATACGGTGAATTTTAAGAAACTGCAAAAAACAAAAAATTACATAAATATCATCCGGGAAGAACTTATAATTGTTTTCATCTTTACTGTGCGCTACTCATAATTCCGCACTATCACTTCATCAATTTCGGCGCGTTTTGCCTGAACAACGGTAATGTTGTAGGACGCGTACCGCTCTTTTATAAAATCTGTCGCGGAGGGAGTTTGAAAGCATAAATTTTATGCCCCTCGCGTCCAGCTCGTCGCATGCGGCGCGGAGCGCAATCTGATCTTCGCGCGAAAAACTTCCGCGCGCGTAACCCGTGAAATTGGCGGTATCGGACGCGGGGTCATAGGGCGGATCAAGGTAGACAAACGCCTCTTTTGGCAGCGTTCGAAGCACGTCGGCGTAATCAATTGATGTCATACTGACCGCGGCGGCGTTTAAGTACGCGCTTACAGCCTGAAGTGTCGGGGCGTTTACGATGTTCGGGTTGCGGTAGCCGCCAAACGGCGAGTTGAATTCTCCGGCGCTGTTTACCCTAAACAGCCCGTTGTAGCAGGTCTTGTTCAGATACAGGTCTTGTTCAGATACAGAATACGGGCGGCTTTCTCAACGGCGGTTCGCGCTTCGTACGCGGTTTTGTCTCTGTCCCAGTCGCGGATGGCATAGAAATAATCGGCTTCGTTTCTAAACGTTTTCAAAACGGCTATGAGCGCTTCAGCGTTGTCTTTGATCGCGCCGTATACGCCCATCAACTCGACGTTTATATCGTTGATAAAGGCGGTCTGAGGCTGTAAGTTAAAAAGCAGCGCTCCGCCGCCGACAAACGGCTCACAGTAAACGGTTATATTATCGGGCAGCAGCGAAATCAGCGCGTCGAGCAACTGCCTTTTGCCGCCAGCCCATTTCAAAACGGGCGCGGCTGGTTTGTTTTTCTTCATCAGGCGCGGACTCTTTTTCGCAACGTTGACTGCGCGCATTATACGCCCGCCTCGCTACAAAGAGCGTTTCTTATTAACCCCGCCGCAAAACGCGCGATCAATACGCGATGGACAAAAGGACCAGCGGCGCTAACGGGTATTTGCCGCGGCGAATACGATTAGCAGCAAAAAGACATTAAAGATAACGATCAAAACGATCGGCAGTACGACCGCCCATCGGTTAAACCCGCCGTGAAGCGCCATTGTTGAAACGCGATCTCCCTCCTCCGCGTATTTGCCTTCAATCGCCTCTTTCAAATCGCAGTATCTTTTAATCACAAAATACGGTGCGAAGCCTCCGATCAAAATCCAGAAACATAAAAACGCCGCGCAGCAAACGGCGGAATAGGTCGCGATCTCGCGCATCATATGCTCGATATGCGCGGGCACCGCGTCGGTGAATGCGATATGCAGCATCCCTAACTCTGCCATCTTTTTGAAAACCATAAGTTTTTCCGTCGGCGCAAAGACTTCCATAAACACGGATAAAACGAAACTGACGCCTAAAATGCCCAACGCCGCCAAATACGCTTTGCGGTAAAGCGGAAAGAAAATGCCGCCGAAAAACGCCCACCACGACCATTTCCAGCATAGTTTAGGAGAGCCAAGCCGCATAGCGCGATTGTACAGATCGCGGTAAAACGGCATTTTAGCGGGCTTCGAGACAAACGCGGAAAGCATCTTTTCGTCGTAATCGCTCTGTAAAACAGCCACTATACTTCCCTTTGCATTTTTGCCGCCATTGTAACCAAAATAATGTTCGCGGACATAATGGATTGGGCGAACGGGAGGGGGGGGGTAAACCCCCCTCCATTCGCCCAATCCGAAGCGCGTCATAGACTGAGCAAGGCAGACAGGTGAGGCGTATTGTAAGTCCCGCTCAAAAAGCGGCAGTCAGTTCTTTACTGACTGAGCGGCAAGGCTTGCGGATACCAACTGTCAATGTGCCTTATATCGTTTCATTACTGTCTGCGGTGGTATTGGGGAGCAAGGCAGACAGCCTC
>JAITRJ010000009.1 GCA_031288475.1 Helicobacteraceae bacterium
CAGAATTGAGGGAAAAAGCAAAGGAAGAAGATCGCTATTATGGAAATGCTAGTCGTTAAGAGGCGATTGCAGTCTAATGTGGCAGTTATATTTGCGCCAGGGGAAATGTAACGATCAAATCACGCGTCACGCGCAAAAAACAGCGGCCAACGTGAAAATGGTATTGAATTCATCGCCCTGATGCACGCTGTCGATGCGGATCCCGCCCTGCCCTCCGGATCCGGACGCTTGCGCAGCGCGATGCTCACGTTCCCGCTGGGCTTCGTGCCCTCCCAGTACCCGCGCGCCTCCCGGTAGCCCAGGCCGCGGCGCGGGTTATAGCGGTGCGATACGCTGATGTCCGCCAGACGGCAATGGCGTTCATCCCCGTATTCATGCAGGGCGCGATGCAACACATGCCGGGTCGCCGCCCCGTTCAGGTTCTCGTGCGCCTTGTCCGTCTGTGCCAGCAAGGCAATATCCTTGACCGTGTAGCGCCCGCGAATCCCTTCACTGGCGGCTTCCTCCGCCCCAGCGGCGCATGCTCCCGAAACCGCTTGATCAGCCGCGTCAGGTGCTGCCGCGAATAGCCGCTCGTCGCCTCAAGATAGCGCCGCCTTCCGCGCCTTCTTCAGCTTCAGGTACGAAAATCGCCCCAGAACAGCAGGGCGAAACGAAAGAGTACTTCCGATCCGCTTCAGCTTCAGGTACGAAAATCGCCCCAGAACAGCCCGCACATGCGCCTGACGCTCCGCTTCCGTCCTCACCATCCGCGCCGACAAGCCCGCCGTCCCGCGCAGAAAATCTTCCATGCTCTCCAGACGCTTGAGCCGCTCTTCTTGCAAGCTCATGATCATCTCCCAATGATCCCGCACCACAACACAGCTTTCAGACTCTCTTCACATCGGAATCAGGACTTCTCTTCAGACTCTTCTCATATTGGACAAGGCTTTCCCTTGATACCCGGCGCGGCAGGCATAGAGGCAATTCGATCACCTCTTTTTTCATAGCCTCTGAAGCGCTGCAAAGCCGTTTGTAATGCGCGTTCGTTGGCAGGATGCTTATATCGCGCGGTATTTTCAGGGATTTCTTCGTTTTTTGAGGGGCAAAATTTCGCAAAACCGCTATCTGCACCGTTTATCCGTTCAAAAATGCACTTAAAACGCGCCTTACACAAGCCAATTCAATTATGAGAGCCGCGCTTGGCAATTACCCCCTCAGATTAGAGCTTTCTGCCTCCTGCTGGAATCTCCGGCGGCGGCAATCCAGTACTGTTTGTCTCCAGCCCGATCAATCTTGTTTCCAATTCGTTAACCCGTTTTTGCAGCAGAGTAATCGCATCATCTCTGCTGTTGCGCTGATAATTTATATCCACAACCAGCTCGCGGAGAAAGTCTAATTCCTCTTTAAGCTTTGCAATCTGCCTCGAAAGTTCTTCGGACTGCGCGGCGACCACCCTGCGGTAGCGTTCGCCGTCTTCCCTCGCCTGCTCAATCAGCTCCGCGCGAATCGTTTCGATCGATCCGTTCATTTCCCGCATAATCTGCGCCTTAATTTGCTCTACAAGATCGCTGGAGGCGTGAAAATCAACGAAATCGCTACGCCTAACCATCGCTGGATCGGCGCGCAACAAGAGGATAGCGGCGCTTATAAACAGCGTTGCTCTTACCACAATTTTTCCCTTCAGCAAAAAATAATCCAAATCACTCAAAAACTTTATCCAGCAGCTTCGCGTCAAGCTCCGCCTGTAGTTTCTTGATCGAACGCTCAATTGCCACGCTCTCTTGTCGCGCCGTGTCTTTTCCCTCGAACGTCGCGCTTTTTCTCACCGTTTGCGATTTCGTATCGATCAGCGAAATGTCCATCACGGCGCTTGCCCACTCCCAGCCGTTTCTTTTGGCGACGGAGGTTTTCAGCGCCGCCGTAATGGCGTAGTCGGCGTCTTCGCGGCTGGCGATCGTAAGATTTAATGCATGGAGCAAAAGTCGTTTCGCCTCAACATCAGCGTCAATAAAAAGCTTGATGCCGTGCAAAGCGTTTCGCCGATCGATATGTATCTGAAGCGTGTTGGCGTAAGAGAAGCTCGCGCGTTCTTCCAGCACGGCAAGCATCGCGCTGTCCGTCCGCTGTTCCTCCAGGAGTTTGATCGCGCTGTTTAGCGTTTTAAGCCTAATCAACGTATCTTTCTCTCTTTTGGCGTTGTTGTAGAGCGTGTCAATATCAATGTTTCTATTTTCTACTATTGAACGCAGCCGCGCGGCGGAACGTGCTTTATCCAGTACGGCGAGGGCGTAGTGGAGATCGTTTTCCTCGTCATACCACCTCTCGGCAATCTCTACCCCTTCAATCGTCATATTCGCTCTGGCGTATACCATGTCGGAAAAGCTGCCCGCGTAACCACCGCCATCCGTCTCCACTCTGCTGTATTCTGAACTTCCCACCGTAACGGCAAACGTCTTGATCAGTTCCGCGCGCGCGCGATCTCCCGCGCCGATCTGCGTTGCGCCGCTTCCCAGCCCCACTATATAACGGCTGCCGTGATAGATCGGGCTTATCGACGTGATCCATTCGGGCGCTTTTGACGCTACAGGCTGCGGCTCGCCGCACCCAAAAAACAAAAACATAGCAATCAGAAATATAGAAAATCGCATTTTTTACCTCGTCAAAGCATAATGCGGAACAAAATGTGGCGACAGAAAACTACTCCCTCCCTCGCGCACCGCGATCTGTTTATATTCTATCGTTTTCATATCGCCATACGAAACGTCAACATCATATGTGCCGCTTGGCAGTATAACGCGCGCGATGTAGAGCTCGTCTGGCAGCGTCTGCCAGCTACGCGTGTCGGCGATCTCGGTTGCAGCGTTGAAGAGCTGTACAAGTAGCTTCGCGGCAAGACTCGCGCCCTTGTTATCACCGCTCGCGCCAACGGCTTCCGCCATCAGTTCTTTGGCAACTACACGGGCAACTGTTTTCGCCGTGATTTCAGGGAGCTTATTTTTCATAACGTATCCAAACAGAGCCGATATGTCGTAAAAACGCTCGCAGACGAACAGTCCGCCGTTTATGGAAAGCGTTGGCGCAACACCGAAGCGCTGGCGGAATTCTAGTTTTGGCAGGGCTACCCTGATCATTCTCGCGTGAGCCGGAACCAATATGCTTTCCGATTTCACAAGCGGCGCAAGTCCCACGCTCACAATCGCTACGATCTCTCCCTCCCCTTTCTTGAGTGTTGCGAAGTTCGACATTTTAAACTCGTTTTGCAAACGGATGTTCTCCTCTTTCAGCCCTGCTCTGCTGCTGATACGCAGAAGATCACCTTTAAGAACATCGGGTATCGCCACGCTGAACACGCCGCCTTGTTTGTACGCCTCGTACGCTCTGCGATAGGCGATTACGGCGTCGCTTTGCTCGCGTAGCGCCTCAAAAATAACGCCGCTTAAATAGCGCATAGCCGGATCATCGGCATACTCGCCCGTATCCAGCGCCCCCATACGAATATCCGCCTGCAAGGCTTCCACCCGCGCGCCCGCGATATCCCCAAGCTCAAGATAGTTCAGCGCGCTGTAAAAGTGAATCAGCACCCGCTCAAAATCAAAACCGCTGTAAGCGCTCATTTCATCATTGATCAGAAGTGACGCTGTCTGCTCGCTCACGCTTACGGCGTCGTAAGTATCAATCGTCTGCTTGGCGCTCTCAAAAACGACGCTACTTTGGGTAAACTCTCCGTTCATACGTAGCAACATCGCCTCGTTCAATTGATGTACAAGAAGATCGGCACCATCCGGTTCTTTCGACGTAAGCTTCTCTAACGCGCCTTTCGGATTATTCCTGACAAGCTCCGATTCAATTGGAGCAAATTTTGAGCTGTGGGGGGCGCACCCTATGGCAAAAAGTGCTAAAAAAGCCGAAAATAGAAAGGACTTCAGCTTCATAGACGAATTTTGGCGTTTTCGACTACCTTACGAATTTTTTTCTGCCCGATCCACACTATCTTGTTTGTAAGTATCTCTGTCAATTTGATGTCAATCTGATAGTACTTCAGGGCGGTTTTCCCAGAATTGTCAATGATCGTACTGATGTCGCAGTTCATAATAAAATCCGCGCCAATCTCCTGTCCCATCGCCTTTCTTGTATCTTCGCGGGCGTACTCATCCTGCTCTCTGCGCTCGTCTCTCGCCTCTACGCGATCGCTTCTCGCGGCGATAAACTCTGCTTCGCCTGAGTTGATGACAGCCCGCTGAATGTCAGCGATAAAAGTGGCGGTGTTTATATGCTCGTGGCTAAGATTTTTAACTTCGCCCACCGTCAGAACGGGGGGATTTTTTGACGCGTTGTAGTACTTCGCAAGCCACGGCTGACGCAGCATGTCCTTAATAATCTCCTCTGAAACAAGCCGCGAATCGGTATCGTTCCAGTTACCGCTAAGGTCAATCTGCTCATCAAGCCCAACGCGCGTAACCTTAGTCCCGCAACCGCTTAACGCCAACGCAATCGCAAGCGCAACCCACATAAGAACTCTCGACATCGTCTTTCCTTCCCCTCGTAAAATTGCGGCGCGGCTGTAAGCCGGGTTCTGTCGCGGACAGCGATTTCTCTATTCTCCCTGTTGCCAGAGAGATACAGCGGAGCGCTCGAATCGATCAGGCTTTAACCAGACGCTCCTTGCTACCAGTTGGGTTTACCAGCCGCTAAAGTTACCTAAAACGCTGGTGGTCTCTTACGCCACCGTTTCACCCTTGCCGTGAGGCGGTCTATTCTCTGTTGCACTTTCCCTTAGGTTGCCCTAGCCGTCCGTTAGGCGGAACCGTGCCTGACTGTAGCCCGGACTTTCCTCGCGCCGTGTAAGCGCGCCGCTGTCCGCCGCGCCGCGTGCGCGAATTGTAACAAAAATACGCTCTATCGGCATTTTGTACGAATAGAAAAAGTCAGATTATCGTCATATTTCACTCCGTTAAGCTCCACCTCAAATGGCAGGGATGATTCAGCCTCAAGCGCGCTTTCAAGCTTTTTCTCTCCGTAAAAGGACGGATTGGCGAGTTTTAACAGGTAGTCAATACCCCCGCTGGTCGGCGGGTAAGCTTTAACGCCGATTATGCATCCGATCAGACGTTCCTTGCTTACGTTTACCGCTTCGCCGCGCACGATCGCGAGGTCTGTATAATAAAGTTGCCAGATACTCATATTATGCGTCTCAACACGCCTGAAAAGATAGTCTGCCAGATAGTATCCGGCAATTGCCCCGGCGGTAAGCATTGCGAGCGAAAATAGCTGAAAGAGCAGAGAGACAACCGGATGTTTTGAAAAAAACGCCCCCAGCATAAGCAGCGAAACAGCGGCGGCGAAAACAGCCCCAAGCACAATAATATGCCAGTCGCTGAAGGAGTATAGAACCTGATCGGCATACTCGGCAAGCCGCACCACAAACGGATGAGAAGAGAGCCGATCGATCGAAGCGGAGAGTTTTTTTATGATTTCCGTTGCGCTTTCTCCGTTATGCCACCGATCCCTTCGCGACGCGCAAGTTCAGCGCGGATACGATCGGGCGGCAGGTTTTTCGACGCAAGAGCAATTAAGGTATGGAAAAGCAGATCGGCGGCTTCATAGACGATTTGCTCTTCTTTGCCGTCCTTGATCGCCAACGTCAATTCGCCCGCCTCCTCTGTCACTTTCTTTAAAATCGCGTTTTCACCTTTGTTAAATAAAGAGGCGACATAGGAAAAAGACGGATCGATTCTTTTACGCTCTGAAATCGTGTGGAAGAGGCGATCCACAACATTATAAAGCAAAGAAGGATCGACGATTGCGCTTTCAGTCTCGGTTCCGCTTTGAGCCTCCGTAAAAAAACAGCTCCTATGTCCCGTGTGACACGCCGCGCCTTTTTGATCGACCAGATATAAAAGGGCGTCTCCGTCGCAATCGATCAAAACTTTTTGTACTTTCTGAAAATTTCCGCTCTCCTCGCCCTTTTTCCATATCCGCTGACGGGATCGGGAGAAATAGTGGGCGTAGGCGCTCTGCAGCGTCAGCTCAAACGCCCTTCTGTTCGCATAAGAGAGCATAAGAACCTCCTTTGTGGCGCAATCCTGTGTCACAACAGGGATCAGCGGAGTTTTAGCCCAATCGATCGCCATCTGCTACCTGCCCGAAGAGACCGAACTCGCCTTTTGCGCGTCTTTGGTGTCCACCCAGATGTTTGGCGTCGCGCCGCCCGGCGTAAGGAATATCTTTGCGTCTTTATTCACCTGAAGCGCCTCATTAAACTTACCTTGAACCTCGATCTGGCGCAAAGTCAGCAGATTCTGCGTAAGCGACGCGGCGATCAGCGTGTTTGCCTTAGCCTGCGCCTCCGCCTCGATCCGCGTGCGATCCGCCCTGCCCTGCGATTCAATCCGCATAGCGTCTGCTACCCCTTTCGCCTCGGCGGCTTTACGAAGCGCCTCCTGCTCCGCCTGCTTAACCATATTAAGCGATCTCTCTGCCTCCTGTCTTGCAAGCTGAACCTGTTCAATTTGTTCCCTAATCTTCGGCGGCAGAACGATTCCGCGAAGCTGCACCCCTCTAAGCTCGATCGGATCGCCTGCGATTTTACCGATAGTCTCCCTTAGATTCGCCTCGATCGCCATCGCGATGTCATTGCGCCTCTGCGGCAATTCCTCGGCAGCGTAAGCTCCTATCACGCTTCGTACCACGTCGCGCACGGCGGGATTGATCCATTTATCCTCCCAGTTCAACCCCTCTCTTCTGATTGCGTCAGGCGTCTTCTCGGCGCGAAGGGCGTACTGCACGGTAAGCTCCACGCTGACCTCAAGGCCGCGCGAATCCAGCACCTTGATCATCTCGCGCTCGTTGATGCCGCGCGAATCGGCCATCGTCTCTCTGTCGCTGTAATTGACAACGCGAGTTTTTATATCCTGAATAATCACCTTCTGTACAAACGGAATAATCAGGTGAAAACCGGGATCAAGCGGCGTCTCCTGATATTTGCCAAGCGTCGCCAGAATGCCCACTTCGCCCGAATTGACAATCACAAACGGGCGCGCGATAATTAAAAGAAGCGCTAACGCGATCACAGCGTAAAGAAACGAACTTTTGCCATCAAAACCCTTGAAAAACTTTGGTGGAACGCCGCTGGGCGGCTTCGATCCCCCTTCGCGGCTTTTTTTGAAATAGTCGTTTATATCTGCTGGCATTTTAAACCTCTCTAATTAACATAAGTGAGAAAGCGGCCGTACTTAGCGTCGCGCCCGTATACAACATCAAAATACGCGTCTTGGAGTCTTTTGGTGATCGCGCCTCGCTTTCCATCGCCGATCGCGCGGGTGTCTACTTCTCGAACGGGAGTGATCTCCGCCGCCGTTCCGGTAAAAAACGCCTCCTCCGCAAAATACACCTCGTCTCTGGTAAGCCGCCTGCGCTCAACCCCGATCGATAGATCGGCGGCAATCCTGATAACGGTGTCCTGTGTAATTGATTCAAGAGCGTTTTCGCTAGGCGGCGTGATCAGCACGCCATCGCGGACGATAAAAAAACACTCGCCGCTCCCCTCCGCCACAAATCCTTCGTGATCGAGCAGAAGCGCCTCGTCGTAACCGGCGTCGATCGCCTCGCATTTTGCCATTTGGGAGTTCAGATAGTTAGCGCTGGCTTTGGCTTTACCCATCATAGACTTGATCGAGTTGCGGGTAAAAGAGCTGATTTTAACCCTGATGCCGCGCTCCAGCCCATCGTCGCCAAGATAAGCGCCCCACTCCCAAGCGGCGATCGCAGTGCTGACCGGCGCGTTGAGATGATAAACGCCCATTACGCCATAACCGACAAAGATGATTGGGCGCAGATAGGCATTCGCGTCAAAGCGGTTCTTTTCAATCACTTTGATCTGCGCCGCGTTCAGCTCATCCGCCGTATAGTGGGATTTCAGCAGCGTAACTTTAGCGGAGTTTAACAGCCGCTTTGTGTGATCCTGAAGACGGAAAATCGCCATTCCCTTCTCCGTCTTATACGCCCTTAACCCGTCGAATACCGCATTTGCGTAATGCAGCGAATGCGTCAAAACATGCACCTTCGCGTCCTTCCATTCCACAAATTCGCCATCAAGCCAGATAAACTGCGACTTTTTTAACATTCAGCCCTTTCTCTATTTTTTCTCTATTTGAAGAAATTCGCGCAAGTCTATCAAATAGCCGCTTGCTGCTGTCAAAAATTAAGCCGCTGCTCTGTATTCTTACCAAAACCAATCTCTTGGAGAGATCAATGGGCAAGCTGCTGAAAACGCGTGGATTCCTGCCGTTTTTGATTGTGATGTTTGTCAACGCTACGGTTGATCTGGCGCACAAGGTAACCATACTTAACGTTCTGAATAAAACTTTAAGCGGCACGGAATTGATCGTACTGAGCGCGATCGTCAACGCTATGATCCTGCTGCCGTACATATTTCTTTTTTCCGTCTCCGGTTTTATCAACGACAGATTTTCCAAAACGGTTGTAATCCGTTGCGCGACGCTCATAGCAATCGCGCTGAGCGTACTCGTACTGATCAGCTATATTAACGGCTGGTTCGCAGCGGCGTTTGTTATGACCTTTCTGCTCGCTGTTCAAAGCGCCGTATACTCGCCGGCAAAATATGGACTTATAAAAAATCTCGTGGGGATTGAGCAGCTTAGTTTTGCCAACGGCGCAATACAGGCGCTGACGATCGTGGCGATTCTGCTGAGCACCTTTGTCTCCTCTATGATATTCAAACTGCTTTGCGCCGATACGGCGAATATGGATATGAACGCGATTGTCGCTATGATGACGCCGATTGGATACGCGATTGTACTGCTTAGCGTTTTAGAAGCGTTTTTTGCCTTTAAGATACCTTTTTTTAAGGCGGAGCCTAACGAAGATCGTTTCAGTATTAAAGAACTGCTTGCGCTCAAAACTCTCCGCAGAAACATCGCCATAGTACGGGAGAAAAACGATATATGGCTTAGCATCATCGGTCTTGGCATTTTCTGGGGCGTAGCGCAGATGCTTCTTGCCGCGTTCGGGGCGCACTACAAGGCGGTTACTCTTGACGACGATGTCGTTATGATCAACGGCATTATGGCGATTAGCTCAATCGGTATTATTGCCGGTTCGTCAATCGCGGGCAATGCGTCGAAACGTCATATTGAACTTGGGATCATTCCGGTCGGCGCGATTGGTATGTTTCTAGCGCTTATTGGTATGACTCACTCGTTTAACGCGTATGAGATGGCGATCTGCTCGCTGATCTTCGGTTTCTTCGGCGGTTTGGCGATCGTGCCGCTGAACTCCGTCATTCAGTACTTTGCAAATGGCGCGCAAATGGGTAAAGTGCTGGCGGCGAATAACTTCGTTCAAAACTGCGCGATGGTGCTGTTCCTGGCGCTTACAATCATTCTGGTGCAGTTTAACATATCGACAAAAACACTCTTTACTCTGGTGGCGATAATTGTGCTGCTGGCGGCGATTTTCGCCATAAAAAAGATGCCACATCTTTTTGCGCGGATTCTGCTGTTTCCCGTTCTTAAATTCGGTTACAAAACGGATATACAGGGAATTGAAAACATACCACCGACGGGAAGCGCCCTGCTGCTGGGGAACCATATAAGCTGGATCGACTGGCTGCTGCTGCAAGTGGCGGTACCCCGCGCGCTCAAATTCGTGATCTACAAAGGGATATACGATCGGTGGTATTTAAAAGGCTTTCTGAAACTTTTTGATGTCATTCCAATCTCTGGCGGCGCCAGCAGATCGGCAATTGAAAATATCAACGCGCGATTAAGAAACGGTGAAATAGTCGCGCTTTTTCCAGAGGGCATTATCAGTTATAACGGGCAGATCGGCAAATTTGAGCGCGGCTTTGAGCTTGCACTCGACGGCGTTAACGCACCGATTGTCCCTTTTTACCTGCGCGGGCTGTGGGGAAGCACTTTTTCACGCGCCGACGAGCATTATAAGAAACTCAGGCACGGCAACGGAAAGCGCGAAATAGTGATTGCCTTCGGCGAACCGTTAAACTCTCAGGCAAAAGCAGCGGAGGTCAAACAGGCGGTGATCGGGCTGTCGCTCAGCGCTTGGGACACATATCTCTCCCGTCAAAAGCCTATGCACTGCCATTGGCTGCAACGCGCCCGCGCCCGTCTGTTCGCCACATCAATTATCGACGCGATCGGCAGCGCGGACGCCAGTAACCTCAAAGTAATCGTCAGCGTCCTACTATTTATGAAAAAGCTCAGGGCAAAACTTGCCGATCAGGAAAACGTAGGCGTCCTGCTTCCTCCGTCAGCGGCCGGATCAATCGTTAACTTAGCGCTTTTTGCTATGGGCAAAAAACCAATCAATCTTAACTACACGGTAAGTTTGGAGAATTTCAAAAGCGCTGTCGAACAAGGAGGCATTAAAACAATCATTTCGTCGGAAACGTTTGAGAAAAAGCTGAACGCCAAGGGATTTAATTTCAATGAGATTTTAGCGGGTCGGATTCTCTACGCCGAAAGCGTTAAAGCCTCAATCGGCAGAATGGAATCTATACGCAAACTTTTAGCGGTTATGCTGTTGCCGGCGTCGCTTTTGGAGTTTTTTTACTTTGCGCCGACGAATCTGGAGGATATGGCGACGATTCTTTTCAGCAGCGGCAGCGAAAGCGCGCCTAAAGGAGTGGAACTGACGCATAAAAATCTGCTGGCAAATATCAAGCAGGTCGCCGATCTGCTTAATTTCCGCAGAGAAGATGTGGTACTGAACGCTCTGCCGATTTTTCACTCGTTCGGCTTAACGATAACAACGCTGATGCCGCTTACCGAAGGTATATTGATGATCGCTGTTCCGGATCCGACCGACGTAGGGCTGATCGGCAAAATGTGCGCCCGATATAACGTTACAGTACTGCTTGGCACGTCTACCTTCTTCAGGCTGTATATCAAAAACAAAAAACTTCACCCGCTGATGCTCCAAAGCGTACGCCTCGCCATCGCGGGGGCGGAAAAGCTAAGAGAAGATGTGAAAACCGGCTTCCGCGTTAAATTCGGTATTGAGATATACGAAGGATACGGAGCTACGGAGACCGCGCCGGTGGTGAGCGTAAATATGCCCGATTCCCTTGAGCCAATCGAGTTAAAACCGCTTACGTTTTACAAAGAGGGAACGGTTGGCATGCCCCTGCCGGGCACGATTGTCAAGATCGTCGACCCGGATACGCTGGAGGAACTGTCAATCAATAGCGACGGTTTGATTCTGATCGGTGGTCCGCAGGTGATGAAGGGTTACTACAACAACGCGGCTAAGACGGAGGAGGCGATCGTACGAATAGGCGAGTGGCGCTACTACAAAAGCGGCGATAAGGGACATATTGACGAAGACGGATTTATCACAATCGTAGATCGCTACAGCCGCTTTGCTAAAATCGGCGGCGAAATGATCAGCCTGACTAGCGTTGAAACGACGATCATAAAACTGTTTAAAGAGGAGATCGATCTAATCGCCGTAAACCTGCCCGACGATAAAAAGGGCGAAAAGATCGTCCTGCTTTACAACGGCGCTATTGAGCTTGACAGTCTGATTGCGGGCGTAAAAGACAGCGCGCTGCCACCTCTTATGGTTCCAAGCGAGTTTTACAGAGTGGATACCCTGCCAAAACTTGCGAGCGGCAAGGCGGATTTCAAAGCCTCAAAAACGCTGGCGCTGCAACTCTCCGCCGAAACGGAAAGGAACTAAGCTGGTTAAACCGGAACCGCCATCATTTTAAGCAACATTTCGCCGAGATTATTATCGATCGAACGCGCAAAAATCACCGAAACCGTCCGTAAGCAAACCTGAGCGTTGTTAGTGAGCGCAAAAGTTTGTGCCAGCTTACAAATAATAGTAGAATAGGCGTATGAAAAAGATTGTTTTGTGCCTGTTCGCGCTTTTGGTTTTGAACGGTTGCGATCTTGAAGAATCTGATCGCAGAAATAACGAACGTCTTGACGTCTCCATAAATATCGATCGGGTCGACGATCTGGGCGGCGGTCTGAAGAAAACGCAAATCACGCTTGCTATGGGCGCAAACGATGGCGCCTATGTTGATGTTTCGTATAACGGCTACGTTTTTTCTGCGCGGGAATATCTGACAGCCAATCAGATTGCCAGCCCTTATAAAAAGCGGTTAGTTTGTGACACGAAATCGGTCGGCGGTTACGTAATCGGACAGATTCGTTGCGCATGGACGCAATATAACCCGCAAACGGGAACGTGGAGCGGCGCTTTAGGCGAGGATTGGGGCAACGTGTCGTGGCGCGATATAGATTCAAACATTCCTCTGAAGATTGTCGTTCGTATCGGCGGCGAAAACGGAGTTTTCCACCTTTATATCAACGGGGATCGCGAACTCTATTAGCTGTAAAGTAGAACCTAACGTTTCTTGGGTTGGCAAAGCCTTCTTCGTTCTTTTTGGCGCTCACGCGGCAAAAGCCGCTTCAACTCTCTTTCCTATAATTACGCCAAAACTCAGCAAAGGGATGCGATGAAGATTACTGTAATTGAAGGTCCTAACCTCAATATGCTTGGCATAAGAGAACGTGCGATCTATGGGGCTATGACGCTAAATGCCATACACGAGGGAATAAAGAAGATTGCCGAACAAAACGGCGTAGAGGTGGAATTTCACCAGAGCAACATAGAAGGGGAACTGATCGATCGCATTCAGGAATGTTACGGCGAGAGCGAAGCGATTATACTCAACGCGGCGGCGTACTCGCACACATCAATTGCCCTGCGCGACGCAATTGCCGCCGTAAGCGTTCCTACAATCGAAGTGCACCTCTCCAACACGGCGCAACGCGAGGAGTTCCGGCACAAATCACCTATCACGGCTGTCTGCGCTGGAATAATCGCGGGGTTCGGTCCGTTTTCGTACCACTTGGCGATGATTGCCGCGATCCAGATCGCCCGCGAAGCCGAGGCACGTAAAAACACGGCGAAAAATTCGCCAAAAGAGTGAAAAACTTTATCACAAAAAGCCAGAGCGCGCAGGAGTACGAATGCGGTTACTCGTGTGATAACGCGCTCTTGGTAAAGATTGATGGCGGACTCTTCTTTATCACAGATGGCAGATACGCGCTTGAGGCAAAAGAGCGATCGAGAAATTGCGAAGTGATAGAGGGAGGCGATATCTTTTCTCAAACGCGCAAGCTGCTACGAAAAAGCGGAATAAAAGCAATTACCATAGACCCGCTGGAGTTTATGCACAGCGATTATTGCGCCTTTAAGAATAAATTAACGTATATCTATTTTCATATAGTGGCAAATTTTCATCAGAAGATCAGGAGCGTTAAAAAAGAGTCGGAGATAGAAAAAATTAAAACGGCCGTAAACGAAAACAAAGGGGCGTTCGACCGGTTCGCCGATTTTTTATCAAAAGAGGGTCTTAACAAAACAGAGACAGAGCTTCACTACACGGCAAAAGGCTTTTTGGAACAAAACGGTAAAAGAAAACTCAGTTTCGATCCTATATTTGCGATCGACGAAAATGCCGCCAAGCCGCACGCGCTGCCCACAAATAAACGGCTCAACGCTTGTTCAACGGTGCTGTTCGACGCCGGAACAAGATACGAGGGTTACTGCTCCGATCGCACCAGAACAGCGTTTTTTTATGAGAGCGGTATTTTATTTGACGCAAAGCAGAGATTCCCCAATCCGCTAAAACAGAAGATATACGATCTCGTACTGAAAGCGCACGACACGGCAATCGAATCCGTAAGGGCTGGAATGGAAGCAATGGAGCTTGATCGAATCGCCAGAGAGGTGATAGAAAACGGCGGTTACGGAGAATTTTTCACCCATTCGCTGGGGCACGGCGTAGGGTTGGATGTACACGAGGAACCGTTTGTCAACAAAAGAAACGATCTTACGCTGCAAAACGGAATGGTCTTTACAATCGAACCCGGCATATACATACCCAATGAATTCGGCGTCCGCATAGAGGATATCATAACGCTCAAAAATAACAGCGCAGAGATATTGTGAAAAAGATCATAAGCAGTTCCTGGACTCTGTACTTCAGTCCGCATTTCCCTTCAAAAAGTTTCGTGTCGGCAAAGCGCTTTTTCGCCCTTATAAGCGTCGGCGCAAATCTTGGAAATAAAAGGCGAACCTTTAACAAACTCTTTTTTCTGTTGCGATCCTCGCGCGCCGTAAGTGCCGTAAAAACATCGCCGATCCTTTTGAATCCGGATTTTTCCAACGCCGGAAACCCTCTGTATCTCAACGCCGTAATCGCTATTAAGACGTTCCTCGCGCCAAGCGCGCTGCTCAAAAGGCTGCATGCGATCGAAGAGCGTTTCGGCAGAGAACGCCCTTACAAAAACGCGCCGCGCACGCTTGATCTTGACATAATCTTCTTTGAAACTAAAAAATTTTATAATAAGGACTTATCAATACCACATCCAGAGTGGCAAAAAAGAGTGAGTGTAGTAATTCCGATGCTTTATCTGCAGGGGAGAAGATGAAAAAGCTTTATACATTTTCCGCCGAAAGCGTTCCAGAAGCCCTGATCAAGGCTAAGGCGGTGATCGGGGAGAGCGATCCCGTCATCGAATCGATCAAGGAGATACGCAAGAAAACGCTGAGTCAGAGCGCGCTATGCGAGGTGGTTCTCTCTGTGGAGATGCCAGACGAAGAGCCGCGGGAGGAGGAAGATGATGTATATATCGCCATATCAAAGGCGGCGCAGGAGATCTCCGAGATCACCAAAGCCGCCAATCTGCCGGAACGTACCCTGCCTAAAACGAAAACACCTGTTACGGCCTCACCAATAAAGGAACACGCGGAACTAAGCGCTTTGCAAAAGGAGATCGCCAAGCTCACAGATCGCGTAAAACTGATCCAAAATATGGTATGGGAAAGAACAAACGAAAAAAAGATTGCTTCGATTCCGCCGGAGTTTGCCGAAATCTACCGCGTAAGCAGACAAAGCGGAATGACAAGCGAACACCTGGATTCGAT
Source organism: Helicobacteraceae bacterium (assembly GCA_031288475.1). Taxonomy (GTDB): domain Bacteria; phylum Campylobacterota; class Campylobacteria; order Campylobacterales; family SZUA-545; genus JAIRKM01. Next base: position 14,968 of record JAITRJ010000009.1, read on the forward strand.
CATTTCGCTGACGCTGGAAAATATGCCGCTCGCTATGCGTCAGGAGAGCGCCACCGTGCGTCGTTATTTCAACACATTGCTGCGCAAGATGATTCCCGTGCGCATTGAAAGCCGTCTGGAGCATCCCAAAAAGAGGGTGCAGATGTTTGTCGGGCCAACTGGAGTGGGCAAAACCACCACTCTGGCGAAGCTGGCAGCGCGGTTTGCACACAAGCTTGCGGAACACTACAAGGTGGGAATAATGACGCTGGATACCTACCGTATCGGCGCTGTTGAACAACTCACCTTCTACGCGAAGATGATGCGTATAGGAATCGAAACGGTGCGCGATCCCATTGATTTCTCCTCCGCCCTTTCCTCTCTGCGTCATTGCGATATCGTACTGATCGACACCGCCGGATGCAGCCAGCATGACAAAGAGAAGATCGGCAGAATCCGTCAGTTTCTGGAGGCGGAAAAAGAAACGTCAGTCGACGTGGCGCTTGTGCTCGCCAGCAACTCAAAACTGGAGGATCTGCGCGATATATACAAAAACTACAGTCCGCTGGGAATCGACACGGTGATTGCCACAAAGCTCGACGAAACCGCTTCGCTTGGCTCAATGTTCAGCTTTGTCTACGAAAACAAAAAGCCGTTAAGCTACCTGTCGATCGGTCAGGAGGTGCCAGACGATCTGCTCCCTGCCGAATCGGACTACTTTATTTCCTGTATGCTTGACGGCTTCCGCAAGGAAAGAGAGATTGCTTGAATCATCAGGCGCATAAGCTTGAAACAATTTTCGGCGAACATAACGTTTCGAAAAAGAGTAAAACCCGCTTTATCGCCGTTACAAGCGGCAAAGGCGGCGTAGGCAAAACCACCATCAGCGCCAATATGGGCTTTCTTATGGCAAAACGCGGGATAAAAACGGGGGTTTTCGACGCGGATATAGGACTGGCAAATCTTGACGTAATGCTTGGACTCAACCCGCAAAAGACGATTCTCAACCTGCTCAAAGGAGACGCGGAGATTGCGGATATCATACTGCCCATCGACGAAAACTGCTTTCTGGTGCCCGGAGAAAGCGGAAATGAAATCTTAAAATTCAGTGATCAGTTTATGTACGATCGTTTTTATTCAGAGATAGAAAAACTGGATTTTCTGGACTATCTGATTTTAGATACCGGCGCAGGAATCGGCGAACATATAACGATGTTTTCAAACGCGGCGGACGAAGTGATCGTCGTTACCACGCCGGATCCAGCCGCGATCACGGACGCCTACGCGATGCTTAAGGTGCTTTCGGCGAAGAAGGAACGAATGTTTCTGCTGGTCAATCAGGCGCAGGATGATCTTGAGGGCGAAAGGGTCTTTGAACGGGTACGGAAGGTCGCCGCCGCGAATCTGCCTTCGCTGAAGCTGATAAGCGCCGGATCGCTCCCAAAAGATAACGACGTAACAAAAAGCGTCCGATCTCGCTATCTCTTCTCAAAAGAAATACCCGCGTCCAAAGCAAGCATTAGGCTGGATAAGATAATTGATCGAATCCTTAACGTTGTGGAACGGCAAATGCTTGAAAGACGGGAGGAGAGCGGTTTTAACAGGTTCTTTAAGAGGCTTTTGAATCAATTTTAGGTGGCGGCGGTGATCAGAGCGGAAAATTTCATCTACTTTCTTACCTCCTGTGGTTTCTTTGTGGGAGTGATCTTTGGTCTAGTTGCTGATTTTGAACCGCTGATGTTTGTTATGGTGTCAATCGTTATGTGTGTGATTTTCTACACAATTTCTCTGGCAAGCGCCAGCTTCTTTATCCGCGCCATTGACATCAAGGCAGCTTATGTGATCGATCGTGAACACTATGAGACACAACTGGACAAAGTGCGTTCGCAGATAGAAAAACGAGAGAAATATATAAGAGAATCGACGCGCTTCATTGAAGCGCTGGAAGACGAAATTAAAAAAGCCAAAGAAAGGGCGGAGATAGAGTGAAAACCGCGATCGATGCTTACGCCGAGCAGAAGTTGCATATGCAGAGTCAGCTTGCCGTTTCATACATACCCGCCGTAAGAGCGATGGCGCACAGAATGAAAGAACGGCTTCCGGCGAGCATTGAGGCAAGCGATCTTATATCAATTGGAACAGAAGAACTGATCAAACTCGCTAGGCGCTACGACGCCGATCTGAACGACAACTTTTGGGGTTTCGCTAAAAAACGGGTACACGGGGCTATGCTTGACTTTTTGCGCAGTCTTGATACGGTAAGCAGAGGAGATCGCAGGCTGATCAAGGAGGTGGAGAAGATCATCATTTCATACTTCGGAGAAAACGACGAAGAACCCAGCGATGAATACCTAGCCAAAGTGATAAATGAAGATATCGCGAAGGTACAGAAGGCGCGCTATGCCGGCGACGTTTACTTTCTTATGTCGCTTGATGAACAATTGCAGATCTTCAGCGATGAAAACACCGAAAGCATCGTAATGCACGACGAAGTGATAGAGCGAGTTACAGAGATTTTAAGCTCAATGGGAGAGCGCGACCAGCTTATAATCCAGCTCTACTTCTACGAGGAGCTGAACCTGAAGGAGATCAGCGAGATTCTGGACATTACCGAATCGCGCATATCACAGATCATCAAGAATATAACCAGAAAAATCCGTGAGAAGGTCGGATAATTGGCGGACATTTTAAGTCAGGAAGAGATTGATGCGCTCTTAGAGGCTGTAGATGACGTAGAGGCGCCCGCAGAGCAATTGATGAAGAAGGAGAAAAAGGTTGAGCGCCGTCAGATAACTTTGTACGACTTCAAGCGTCCAAACCGCGTCTCCAAAGAACAGCTTCGCGCCTTCCGATCGATTCACGACAAAATGGTGCGCACCCTCTCGGCTCAGATATCCTCCACAATGCGCTCTATCGTGGAGATTCAGCTCCACTCCGTCGATCAGATGACGTACGGCGAATTTCTGATGAGTCTGCCCTCCCCCACCAGCTTTAACGTATTCTCGATGAAACCGCTGGAGGGAAACGGGGTTTTGGAGATTAACTCGTCGATCGCCTTCCCTATGGTCGATCGGCTGCTTGGCGGTAAAGGAGAAGCTTACGACTCCAACCGCGACTTTTCCGATATTGAACTCAACCTGCTAGATACAATCCTGCGGGTCATTATGCAAAACCTCAAAGAGGCGTGGAGTCCGGTTATGGAGATATATCCGGTCGTGGAAGCCAAGGAGTCCAGCCCTAATGTTGTTCAAATTGTGGCGCAAAATGAGATTGTCGTGATGGTAGTGATGGAGATTATTGTGGGACACACAAGCGGAATGATGAACCTATGCTACCCCGTTATATCGCTTGAACCGGTGCTGCCAAAACTTGCCGCGCGCGACATTCTTATCAGTGAAACCAGCGCTAAAAAATCACGAAACCGCGAACTCAAGACGCTTCTGGGCGGCGCAAAGGTAAATATCGAAGCTATCATTGGAGACGCCGATTTGACGCTGCGCGACCTGTTAGAATTAAAAACGGGCGACATCCTGATTTTAAACCGTCCGGCGGATGACACCGCCATTCTGTGCGTTGACGGAGAGGATAAGTTTGTCGCACATCTGGGGCTTAATCGTTTCAGAAAGACGGTGGAAATTGAGGAAATTATTCGTACCGAACACGATGACGTAAAATCGATTCTCCAGCTTCTTGAAGACGAGCGGCGTAAGAAAATTCAGGCTTTTAAAGGCGAAGCATAATGAAATTTATTGAGATATTGCAGAAGGAGATGATTGCTACCGTCAACGGGCTTCTTGGGAAAGCGCCGGACGTAAGTCTCAAAGAGGAACAGACGCTCAACGAGCACTCCAGTATCGTTCCGCCGGCGGCTGTGATCGATCTCTCCGTTTCCGGGGCAGCGGACGGTATTGGCAAGATTGTGATTCCGCCGCAGCTTGCGACCGGATTAAGCGATATGATGCTCGGCGGGGAAGGCGCGGCAAAAGACACGTTGGATTCCGATGATCTTGACGCCGTGAAGGAGATCGTCTCTCAGATAACGGGCGCGCTCTCCAACTCGCTGAACGCCCAAAACGAACTGCCTAAGCTGGCATTCAAGGTAGAAACGGCGCGGTTTATAGGAGCGGACGAGTTTTTAAACATCGCGCAGTTTGCCAAGATGTTTACCTTCCACTTTAAGGTAGGGACGATCGACAGCGTCGTTATGGCAATCTTTGATCGCGCGGTTATCAACGCGACCGAAAATGAAGAAGAGGAGAAACCCGCCCAAAACGGCAGTGCGGTGCAGGGCGCGGTGCACGATCGCCTATATCCGCTTACTCCGGAAGAGATGAAAAATATCGCGCTTCTAATGGATGTACGCCTTACGGTACGCGTGCGGATCGGAAAGAAGCAAATGCTTCTGCGCGATGTGATTAATATGGACATCGGATCGATCGTGGAACTAAATCAGCTTGCCAACGAAGCGCTTGATATCCTGGTAGATAACAAGAAGATCGCCGAGGGGGAAGTGGTAATTGTTGATGGCAACTTCGGCGTTCAGATCACCAGCATAGGATCAAAACGCGAGCGGCTTGAGCAGCTTAAAAGTTAATCTTATCATTGTAAGCGAAGCGACCCAGAAACGCGAAGCGTTAAAGAATAATGATTACGATTGAACAGTGCCGCAATCAATAGTTTGCTAACGGGAACAAGCAGCGTAAATCGTATAGGCGGATATATTACTGACCCTTCTACCGTCTCAAATAACTTCGCGTTAGATACTATGGATTGTCTCGCAAGCGACGGCAATGGCAGAACAAGCAAAACCGATAACGAACTTAAAACAAAAGCGACTTATGAGGGCGCGGTAGACAGCGACGGTTTAGGCGGTCTTGGCTGGGACTTTACAAATATTTGGAAGATAGACGAAGGCAGCGGCTATCCAATCCTCAAATGGCAGATGGAGCAGGGAGGTATACAGCATTAACGGTGTAACCTTAATATATGGTAATAGCCGCCCCGCCGTTATCGCAAGTCGCTGAAATCAGCAGGTAGCTCAAATACTTGAAGCGTTTCGTTATTCCCGTGAAAACGGGAATTTAAAGCGGAAAGACCGGCTTACGGTTTCACAGGCATAAACGGGAATGACGATACGGCGGTTAATCATCAAGCAGTCTTTTTATTTCTTCCGCAATTTTTTTTGCCTCAGGCTCCTCCGGATACTCGTCTAACACATGTTCAAAGTTTTTCAGCGCCTCGCCGTAGTTTTTCAGGTGATAGTAATTCAACCCCAGCATAAAATAGGCGTCATACACAAGATTGGAGTTTGCCGCCTTATATTTTTCCGCCGCCGCGTCAAGAGACGC
>JAITRJ010000015.1 GCA_031288475.1 Helicobacteraceae bacterium
CAGATCAGCCTGCCCTTTGTCAAAAGCGTAGATTTCATTTTCAGGGGTTTTATAGTAGGTCATCGTCCTGTCTCCTTCTTCTATATCGATCGCTCATATACGTAGATTACGCCGTCGCCGTTATAATAGGTGGATGAGTATATTGTTACCTTATACGTGTCGCCGGGCATCACCAGCAAAGTTATCAGAGGGTGCACGCTGCTGTAGCTGTCGCCGATTTTTACGCCCTGTTCCAAGTGCATCTGATCGTTATTGATACTTATGGTAATGATGTTCACCACGTCGGATTTAGAGCCTGCCCACGATCGGATATACACCATTTTGGGTCTTCCGGTTACGGTTCTCACCGCGCCGCTTGCGATCGTGAAGTACTCCACAGCGCCGTTTCCCGTATTTTGCAGGCGATTGTCGTGATTTTTGAGTCGGGGTGTTGCGGAAAGATTGAAGCGATCTCGCGCATTTACAATCGGGCGGTTGCTGACCGCGGTGCGTGTCATTTCACGACTCTCAGCTTTAACAACCCGGGCATAGACTACGGCGCAAGCCGTTATTCCATAATGACGGGCAAGATTTCCGTATTTGCTTTTAACAAATACGACGACAGCCTCCAACCCCTGCAATAAGCGATCTTTGCGATACTGGATTTTGACCATATTTTCTTTTGAAACGCCGAACATTAAGAACATTATTTCGAAGTAAGCCGCGCGCGAACGACCGTAAAACTGACCGGCACGCGCCCAGCAGTTCTTTTCTATACAAGAATGATGAAAGCATAATGAATGTTTGATAAAATAGCAAAATGATAAATAAGCTTTTCCACGCCGCTTTCGCCTTAACGCTGATCTTCGCCGCGCCCTGCTTGGCGGAGGAGTGGGCAACGCCAATTGAACTGGAAGGCGCGCCTAACCTGCACCGTGTAACGGATAGCATCTACCGAAGCGCTCAACCTACGGCAGAGGGCTTCAAAAATCTTCAGAAACTTGGCGTGAAAACGGTGATAAACCTGAGAAAGCTTCACAACGACGACGAGGAACTTAGCGGAACAGAGTTAAGGGCGATTCACGTGAAGATGGAAGCGTGGGATCCCGAAGCCAAAGAAGTAATCCGCGTCCTGAAGATACTAAACAATCCCGAAGGTGCACCTTATCTCGTCCATTGTCAGCACGGCGCGGATCGGACGGGACTTGTGATCGGCGCCTATCGTATGGTCGTTCAGAGGTGGAGCAAAGAGGAGGCGATAGCGGAGATGACGGAGGGCGGTTACGGCTTTCACACGATCTGGAAGGATATCCCCAAGTTTTTGCGGCGGATGGACGTTGAGGCGATACGCAAGCGGCTCTAAACATCCATTTTGCGCATAGTCGTGCGCGACAATGCACGGTCAACTCTGCTGGAACGCCGAAAGCCGTTTTGCCCATTTTTACGTCTGCGTAACCATACCGAATCACATTTATACCGTATTCTCTGTCAATTCAAAAGAGCCTGCCTATGCCGAATCAAACTGGCGTTCTACCAAAATGTCGCTGCGAGAGAACGAAGCGTTCTTAAAGCGTCTGTATCGCTCTGGTGGTAACTGGTTTTACCCCCCCCCCCCCTACTTTGTCTCTGAAAGCCCCAAACTGCTTGAGATGATCTTCTCAAACGGGTTTGTGCTTTACGCTATTTTTATCGCCGAAATCACCCTTCTCTTTTTTCTGTCGATACGGATAGCGAAAATAGACGTACCGGCTGCGGTTCTGTGTTTTGCTGGTTATTCAATCTCAACGGCGTTACTATGTCCATCATTTTTCTTGTTTACGCTGAGTCTAGCATTGCTTTCGTCTTTTTCATAACCGCCGGAACTTTCGCGGCTATGGGCATATACGCGCTGACTATCAAACGAGACCTTTACCGGTATGGGAAATTCGCCGCCCTTTTTTTGCGCTTCTTGACTTGGATCGTTTTATGATTGAAAAACCTAAGCCTCACTAGAAGAGTCTCGCCGCAGCGTTACGTTTTTGGGCGGTAAGAAAGCGCTTTGTGATCTGTTTATCTTCGCGGGCGGAATCGCGGCGGAATCTTTCGGAGTTTTGAGCGCGGATAATCGCTCGTGAATCTCGACATAAAACGCGCTACTTGCCGAAAACTCGGACGCTGTTTTCTTAATGGGCGATATGGGCGCAGCTCAACGATAAGGATGGAAACCGTTGTTCACCTCTTCGCAGATAGCCAAGCAAAGGAGCGCGGCGGCGTTCTGTACGGGCGTATCCCCGGTTAAGCGGTTTTGCGGCGTGGGCGCTCAAGAAATTGGTCTTTTGACCGCATCGCTGAAATGGCCGAATATATTAAAATGATACAAAGATTTCCAAGCGCAAATCGTTAAGAGGTTGTGGATGAGGAAACTATCGGAGCGGCTGTTAAACGATCTTGCGAGGCTTGTCGCGAACCGTCCCGTTTGGACGATTGTCGTATCGATTGTGTTCTGCCTCTTTTTCGGGTGGCACATCAAGGATCTGCGCTTTGACGCCACGACCGAAGGGTTACTGCTTTCAGATGATCCATGGCTGGTAACTTACAACGACTTTCTGGATCGCTACGGCAGAGACGAATGGATCATTATCGCCATAGAAACCGACGAGGTATTTAAGCCCGAAACGATCGATCTGGTCAGACGAATCCACAAGCGGATCGAGAGCGAAGTTCCCTATATTTCCCGCGTCGACAGCATCGTCTCCGCGCGCGACACGAGGGGCGAAGGCGATTTGCTGATCGTCGGCGAACTTTTTGACTCCAATCCGCAAACCCCTGAAGAATACGGCCAAATAAAAGAAAGGGCGTTTAAAAATCCGTTTTATATTAACCGTTTGATCGACGCCGATTCTAAAGTTACCGCGATCGTTGCGAGATCGCTAAGCCGCGTAAGCGTCGGAGGCGAGATCGACGATTTAGACGTTTTCGCGGCGAAGGCGGCGCAGACGCAACCTCTAAGCGATGCGCAGAACGGCGAGATCGTCGGCGCGATCAAAGCCGTTGTAGACGGCGAACGAGGCAGCGGCGCGTCGATAAAGCTGCTTGGATCGCCCGTGATCACGGAGTACTTAAAGCGATCGATGGAGAACGACATAAGGATGTTTATCGTTTTGCTTATAGCGACGATCGTGGTTATGCTTTTCGCGTTTTTCCGCCGCATTAGCGGAGTGATCTGCCCGCTTTTTGTCGTAATCTTAAGCCTTGTTACTATGCTGGGGCTGATGGCTTGGCTTGGCATTCCCGTCAAAATGCCCACGCAGGTAATGCCCACCTTGCTTTTAGCCATCGGCGTAGGAGCGTGCGTGCATCTGCTGGCGGTTTTTTACCGTCTCATCGACAGAGGCGGGGAGCGCAAAGAGACAGTTATATCCGCGTGCGAAAAATGCTTTTTTCCGATTATGATGACCGCGCTAACCACTATCGCAGGTCTCGGCTCGTTTGTTACCGCCAAGATCGACCCGTTTGTCAATCTTGGGATATTCGCGCCCTTTGGCGTCTTGGTCTGCACGATCCTGACGTTTACGCTCCTGCCAGCGCTTCTTGCGATCGTACCCGTTAAACGCCGTCAAAACGCCGGCGGAAGCGCCAGTTTCGACCGCCTGCTGATATGGATAGCTTCGCTCAGCGAGCGTTTCCCCAAAAGAATCGTCGTTTTCAGCGCGATCTCACTGGCGGCGGCTTTGTCTCTGCTCTCGCAGGCGCGGCTCAGCCACTATATGCTCGGCTGGTTTCCCAAAAACAGCGAGATTCGCATAGCCACCAACACACTTGATGAAAAAATGCGCGGCACGGTTACGCTGGAGGTTTTAATCGATTTCGGCGAAGAAAACGCGCTATACGATCCAAAGATTATGAACGACCTTGACGAGGCTATCGCTCAAGCCAAACGGGTCTCTCCCGTGGGTAAGGTTTTGGGCGTGCCCACGATTGTCAAAGAAATCAATCGTGCTCTTAACGAGAACGACGATCGTTTCTACGTGATTCCCGATTCGCGTGGCGCGATCGCGGAGGAACTGCTGCTGTTCGGCGCTTCGGGCAGCGCCGATCTGGACGAGGTTCTGAACAGCGATTACAGCCAAACGCGAATCACCCATAAAACCCCCTTCCTTGACGCGATTGAAGGCAGAAAGACCGTCGAGGAGCTTGAACGGCTCTACACGAACGCTTTTCCTAACGCCAAAGTTGAGGTAACAGGTCTGATAGCGCTCGTCTGCCGCGTCCTCAGCGCGGCGGTCGAATCGACGGCGATAAGCTATACGGTGGTGGTTTTCGTGATCACGGCGATGATGATCTTTTCGTTTGGCAGTTTGAAACTGGGGCTGTTTTCAATGATTCCCAACCTGATCCCGGTTATTATCGGAATGGCGTATATGGTCTTGGTCAGCATTCCGTTCGATATGTTTGTTATGCTTGTGGGGGCGATCGTATTGGGGCTTATAGTGGACGATACGATCCATTTTATCCACAATTTTAAGAGTTACTATTCGAAGGATAAAGATGCGGTAAGGGCGATCAGAAAGAGTATGCTCGGCGTCGGCAAGGCGATGATGATTACTAGTTTGGTTTTATCGGTCGGTTTCAGCGTCTATCTGTTCGCCTTTATGCAGAATATCGTCAATTTTGGAATGATCGCGGGGTTTTGCATTATCTTGGCTATGATCGCCGACTTCCTGCTTACTCCCGCTTTGCTGATACTTTGGACAAGGAGGAGACAATACGATTTCTAGCCGCTTTACGCTCTGCGCAGCGCCGCTAAAGCAGATAACGTAGCGGCGTGTGGTAAAGAAACGATTAAAAGCAAGCTGTTATGTTAGAATTGTGGCTATATGTTTACTAATAAGAGCGGAAGAGGTTGTAAAGAAACTGCGGCATTTATCCTTTTGTGAACATTTGCCGCAAACATCTAAATAATTATTTTTCCAAGACGATACAGAGCGCCTTGCAAAATACCTAACGTCTTCATGTAGAAGGTAAAGAAGAAGTGTTATATATTGATACCAGAAAACCTTTAACGCGCATAGATATAACAGCTTTGCGCAGCATATCTTTATATTCGTATGGATCAATATAGACCATATCTCTGTTTTTATCGGCTAGTTCGTGAAGCCCTATCGACATAAATACATAATGCGCGCAAAACGGAAAATATCTATACATATGTTCCGCGAATTCATGCAGCCTATTATAATTCAATCGTGTGATAACATGGCGAATTTCAATGTCAGCGTTATATTTGGCAAGATTATAAATTCCCGACTGAGCGCTTTTAAGACTTCCGCGAGACGCGACAATTTTATCATGCGTTGAGTATATGTCAGAATGAATAGATATGCAAAATAACTTTTTTTTGTTGATACATCGGCAATCTTTTTTTGTAAAATCGATATTTGTAAATCTTTTCGCGTTTGTTAAAATGCTTACGTTGGCGTCAGGATGCTCAACATTGCACCTGCCTAGTATATGCGAAAAGCCGTCAATCACAGTTGGCTCGCCGCTGGTTATACAAATATTCTCAATGTCTTTATTTTTAATTAAATCGAGAACTTTTAGCGCGGCTGAATACAAAACAGGATCATGTTTTTTAGGAGGCTGCGGACATATTAAACATAAACAGTTGCACGCTTCGGTTAGCATTAAGGCGTACAGATAGTCAAATATATATTTGTTTTTATCGCAAAATTGCGTTCCGTTCATATTGTGTATTATATTTGACGACTCTAGATAGTTTCTAACCGGATCCGCGCCGCAATAAGCCTGATATGCGCACATAGCGTAGCTAGGTGTTATTTCTACGCACGAGTTTCTTATGATATTCTTTAACTTTTCACCGCCAAATATTGATTTATACGTATCTTGATGTACATTACCAAAAGGATTGAGCGCTCTAATGAATATCCCGTTAAAGCCCAGATTGACATATTCAATCTATCATCTCTTTAACAGATAACGATGTGGTGCTCGTCGTCATTAACGCGCCAATGTGATCTTTGCCAATTATGTCGCGAACCATTGTTAGATTTCTTATAAAAGCGTCGTATGTACCGTTGCCATTTATAAGCATTCTATTTTTGTCGTGTATTTTCTTAGGTCCGTCCAATGAAATAGAGATGTATATATCATCGTCCCCGCAAAACAAAATTGTTCTTTTATCTGAATTTTCTTGTTTTTCTTTCGCGTATAGCGTTACGCCCTTAATTATATTAATGCGGCGTTGGCTCTCCGCCTTGGAACTCAATTTTTATATTTTTTGACGGGGATTCAAATATTATATCGACTATTTTGTATGCGGTTTTCAGATTCATATCGTATTTTATGGCGTTTTGTTCCGCGCACGATACTTGACAATATTCGCACTTCTGATTGCACCTAAGCGTGCCATCATATGCAACGATGTAAAACCTCTCAAATACGTTTTTTTGAGCGATACTTAGCGGCGATTTTTTCTATCGTAAAATTGTCCTTGTCGTCTTCGCGTAAGAAATTTCGATTTTGCAGGTTCAAATAACTTTCATTATCGCTCGTTATCTTGCCAGAAATCATTTCTTCAAACGTTCCTGCGAGACAAAACAATAATCTCCACATTCATTAACAAGAAGAATACGTCCGTTATCTGGGTGCTTAAATTAAAAAGGCAATAGTCTGATCATTTGCTTTTCAATGGATAAAAGCTTGTTCAACCATCATATCTCTTAGCTTGCCAAATCTATTCTGCAGATCGTATTTAACCTTCTGCTCAACTAGTTCATTTAAAATATTTTTATATAATAATCATCAGCAACATCTTTATTTATGGGTTCCATTGTAACTTCTGTATTATGTTCGTCGTAGGGCTGAATATTAACAAAATATTTTTCGGTAAACTTTAAGGCCGCCGCAAAAACAGTTTCCCTTTCACAGAAGTCGTTGCTTAGAATTATTTTGCTTTTACTGTCGCTTTGCAAAGAAACGCCTTTCATTATAATTTCCTTTTTGCTTTTCGAACATTAAGCCTGTAAGCGTTAAACGAAACAAGCTTACTGTATTTGTCGCCTTATGGTTTTAGTAGCGACTCGAAATGCTGTAAGCCGCCATTACTTAATCGCGACGTCGGAAAAGTAGAGGTTGTCCCGCTTATTGCGCTCAGAGAAAGATGAAGACCGCTGGACGCTTTTGTCGTAGCGGCATTGGCGGCAGTAGTAAGCCCGACTGCCGCAACGCAAATTCCAACCAGCCTACAAAGCCGATTAACGCCTTGTGCAAAGTAAAATTCAATTGCCGGCTATCGGCGTGGAGAAACGCTGCCTTAGCGAAGAAGGCGGCCGGTTTTCAAGAAAGATACAATGTGTTCCAAGTTCAACGCGTTTGACAAAAACGCTTGGCGCAACCGCGCTATCTATAGCGCGTATTTATGAGAAGGAGGAGACAATGCGATTTCTAGCCGCCTTTATGCTTTTCGCGGCGGCGCTGTCGGGCAACGAGGCGTACGAGATTATGAAAAAGGTAGATCGGCGCGACAAAGGCGATTTGATGATCGCCGACGTGCGGATGATCCTGATTGACGGCGCGAACAGAACGCGCGAGCGCAAGATGAGGCAGTTCAAGCAGGAAGAAGGCGAGCTGATCAAGCGCTCGATCTTCTTCCTTGAGCCATCCGACGTGAAAGACACGGGCTTTTTGACCTTTGATCGCAAAAAAGGCGAGGACGATCAGTGGCTTTATCTGCCATCGCTGAAGAAGACCAAGCGCATCTCAAGCTCCGATCAGAGCGGCAGTTTTATGGGATCGGACTTCAGCTACAACGATCTAAACGATCGCAACCTCGACGATTATACCTACGTTCTGCAAAGCGAGCGCGAAATAAACGGCGCGGCTTGCTGGGTAATTGAAGCTACGCCCAAAAATCAAAAAGTAATCGAGATGACGGGATACGCAAGATCGCTGATCGTCGTTCGCAAAGATAACTTCGTGATTAGCCGCGCCGTTAATTACGAGGTCAAAAAAGGCAGGGCGAAGTTTCTGGATATTCCCAAACTAGAACTGATCGACGGAATCTGGCAGCCTTTGGAACTGCAAATGGTCGTCAAACAGGACAACATCGTTACGCATTCGACGATCCTGCGTTTCAGCGATATTCGCTTTAACCAAAAAATAGACGGTGAGCTGTTCACCATACGGGGGATCGAGCGCGGATTATGAGAGGCGCGGTCTGCCTGCTTTTGATCACGGCGGCTCTCTGTGCGGATGATCTGGACGAATTCGATTTGATAGAGTTTCCGCAAGTTGATCGGACGCGGGAGGTAAACGACGCTTTTAGCTTGAGCGGATCGGTCTCTTTAAGGGCGGCGTATCAGTTTGAAAAAACCTCCGTGCGTGATCGGATCAGGGAATTGCAGGCGCGAGGCGGGATAGAATCCAGGTTTGCTCCTTTGGAAAACGGGTTTTTCAAACTATCCGCCGAAGGGGTTTTAGAGGGTGCCAAAGAGGCGGCGGCGAAAAACAGGATCGAGCTGAGCGAGGCGTTTTTTCAGGCGCGTATCGGCGCGGGCGATATAAAGATCGGACGGCAGATTGCCGTATGGGGCAAGAGCGATATGATTCGCGTAACCGACGCACTGAATCCGCTTGACATGCAAGAACCGGCAATGAGCGATGTAAGCAATCTGCGGCTTGGCGTAACGATGGCGAAGGTCGACTTTTACGCAGGCGATTGGGATTTGCAGGCGATCGCGATTCCGGAAATCAGATTCGGCAAGCTCCCAAACGCGCCGAGCGAATTCGCACAAATTGAGATCGAAGATGACCGTAAGCCAAAAGGAACGCAGGGCGCGATAGCGGCGATCGGCGCTTTTGAGGGGTGGGATCTCTCGCTATACGCCGCTTCGCTCTATCTCGACAAGCCTCTCTATCACGAACGCGCCAATATGATAGGCGCGGCAATCGCTTTGGCGGTTGGCGATTTCGTGTTTAAGGGGGAAGCGGCGTTTTGGGATGAGCCAGACGGTGATTACGAGAAAAGAGACTTTCTTTTAGGTGCGGAATACTACGGCTTCTCCGACGCGACGATTACCGTCGAGGCGGCTAATTCGCGCGAGGATCGCGCGGACGCGCAAACCTACGCAGCGCGTATAGAGCGCGAGTTTTTCAACGCCAGACTGAAACTCTCCGCGTTAAGCACGGTTAATTACCAGGATGGCAAAAACGGCGGATTCGCCAGAGTTCAGGGGGCGTACGAGTTGTCTGACGACTATGCTTTTACAATCGGAGCGGTTTGTTACTTTGGAAGCCTGCCGCCGTACGGCGCTTTTGACCGTAATGATCGCCTGTTTCTGCGCCTGAACGCCAGTTTCTAAAATTTTTCACGTTTAAGAATTGATGGCAAAACGCTCCGCTAATCGTTAAACGAAAGACGGGATCGTTCGGCGGCAAAGCTGCGCCTTCTCCAGATTATTTCGTCAGCCGCTTTTCATTGCGCCGCGTTGTGAAGCAATCCAGCGCCGCGAAGCGTTAGACGAATAACGCGGCAGGAACGATAACAAGAGCAAAGCGGCAGAACAAGATGGCAAGAGATAAGACAAGAAGAACAAGACGATCAGAATTTGCCCTCCCTGTTCAGTGGAGAGCTATTATTCCAGTAAGCCTAAGGGAGAGAAGATTAGGTAAACTAAAGGAAGAGATTCGTGGATGTCGTCAACAAGAAACAGAACATTCAGTTTGTCAGGTTCTAACTGTTATTCTGAAGAGATCGGGTTTTGGCTGGTTCAATGTATCAACGCCGCGCACACGGATCATAAGACGCGCCATACGACGGCGAAGCCATACAGCCATACGTCAGATGTATTCAACACCGCGCCCGCTTGGGCGTGTCACAGCGGCGACAGAGCTGGAATAACTGGCGAGGGAGCGGAAGAACT